>JACPVQ010000094.1 GCA_016191645.1 Candidatus Solibacter usitatus | reverse complement strand
AGCGTCAACCAGTGGTGTACTCACGCTGGTTTCGAGATCGCTTTCCTCACCGGCGTATTCCGAACCGTCATCGGCGGAGGGAGCGGCGTTGCGGACTCGCAGTACTTTTCGCGCGACGGCTTCTGCGGCGAAGGCCGCATCGGGTTGCGCCCACGCGCGATACAATGCCGCATTGGGCGACAACCGCAAAAGTGACGCAACTCCGTTCGTGGAAACCGGCGCGCCAGAATTGCGTCGCACCAGTACTCGCCGCTCGGAATACTCGCGCGACGAACGCGTGAGGTCGCTGATGCCCGCGCTGAACTCGCGCAAATCGGAAACATTCCGTTGAATCCAGTGGCTGCGGAAGGATGGCGCGCGAACGAGTGCATCCATATTAAACAGCATGCGCAACTCTCCCGCCGCGCCTGCGCTTGAAACAGCTTCCGAAAACCACGATTCATTGCGCACGGCGGGAACATTGGCCCCGTTCAACAAAGCAAGGGCGGCGGTGAGCGACTGTTCGCGCGTAGACAACAAAAGCAGTCCTCCCACCACCGCAAAGCTTGCCTGACGCCCCGACTTTCCGCCGGTTTTGACGTAGTAGGCGGAACCCGCCGCGTTCCGCGCGGTGAATTTCTCTCGCGCTTTCCACAACACACTCTCCATGGCGCGCGCCGAAGGGAGCCGTGTGAGATAGAGAAACTCGAGTTTGGAAATGTCGTAGATGGCCAGCGCGCTTTCACCGCCGGCAACAGATTGCAGCAGGTTCATGTTAGGCGCTATGCCCACTCCATCGGCATACTCATTGAACACATCCTGCAATCGCAAATAGAGATGTGACCGCTCGAAGGTTTTGTAGCTCGCCGATTGCGTCCAGGTTTTCTTTTCCGCCGATCCGCTCCAATCGCTCAATAGCGATGCAAAATCCTTCGCCCCCAGATAGAGCACCGCGCCTGCCGGAGTAATCTCGGAAAGCGGCCGCGAGGGCGTCAGGTTCTGCGCCAGCAGCCACGCGCCAACGGCGGCGGGAATCAGCAGCAGCAGTTTCTTCATTGCGCACCTCCGGCGGCGGCGATCATCGGCCGCACCAGCCTGTCTTGTTTCAGCTCCTGCGAAATCAGCGGACGGCGCGCGGCGTTTGATTTGAGCCGTTCCATCTCCGCGCGCAGAGTCGCGATGACTGCGCGATCCTGCGCCGAGGCATCCAGCGCGCGCGCGATTTCACGCGCCGCAAGCGCGCCCGCCATGCGTCCCGTGCGACGCAAGGAATCAGAGAGGTAGCGAGCCAGGGCGGCGCGCGTCTGGCGCGAAAGGTCCTGCCCTTGCAGGAACGAATCCACCAGGTATTGAGAAGCGCCGCCGCCGTAATCGAATTCGAAGATCACGCCCACGCCATCCGCCAGGGACTGCATCGCATTGACCGCCAGAGCATGCCTGCCTGCCGTGCGCGCACCACGAAAGAGCGCAAACTTCGCGTCCTTGTCATTGGGGTACTCGGCGACATAAGCTTCCAACTGCGCCAGCGTGCGCCCGGCCGGTATAACTGCTTGTTCTGCCGGCTTGTCCCACGGAATCGCCTTCGCGGCGTCGTTTAGGAACCCTGCCGCTTCCGCGTTTTTCTGAAAGCGCTGCAACAGCAAGCCCGCATCCTTCAGATTCACGAATGCGGGCTGCGACAGCAGTGCCATACGTTTCAATTGCGTCATGGCACCATTCGTATCTCCACCGGCAAGCAGCGTCTCGGCCAAGCCGAGATAGTTCGATGCCGCTGTTTTGGACGTCCGCAATTCGCGCTCATAGTAGTAGCGTAGAATCAAACGCGACGACGCTTTGTCTCCCGTCTCATCCAATTTCATCGCCGCCTCGCGGATGATGGTATTGCTTTCGGTAACGGAGTTCGGGTCCGCGCGCCACGCGTCCAACTTCGCGGCTAACGTGCCATCTTGTGCCGCAACGCGCAACTCCGCCGCTGTGCGTTCATTGGAAAGACGTGAACGTCCGGTTGCGTCGAGCGACGCAAGAAAGGTCCGGGCACGGGTGGTCTGCTTAGTATCGAGCAAATGCGCGAGCAGTCGCGATTGCCAGCGCCAGTATTCACTCTCCGCCGAAGAGCGGACGTCGCCTACCGCGGCAGCCATCCGCGATGCGCTCACCTCAATGAGTCTCGCCAGCACCGGCTCCTTCGCGGTTTCGGCAATGTCATCCGCCTCCATCATCGAAGTCAGAAGGAACCCCGGATCGGCCATCGCGCGGCTGGAGGAGATGCCCCACGGGATTCCCAACACTTGCACAAGTTCGCGAAGGTGATCCCAACCCCAACGATCGCCATATGCGGCGAAAGCCGCGTCAATAGCAGGCCGCGCGGTCTCCATAAGCTGGCGGCTGTTTAGCTGCTGAATGACGCGGATCGTTTGCCAGGGCAGTTCGTGTGGAACGCGTCGTTGCTGCAATTGCGCCGCAGCCGCTGTCAGCGCCTGATTCCAACGGCTCACGGCGGCATCGCGTTGATTGCGGCTCCAATGGATGCGCGCAATTTGATCGATGGCTCCTACATTGCGCTCGTCCAGTTGTAGAGCATAGTCGTAGTTCTCCACTGCCTGATCGGCGCGGTTGCTGTCGCGATAATAGTCCGCAAGCTGAACGTAGGCGCCGGCGCGGCCGGGGCTCGCCTCCACGGTTGCCGCAAGATAATCTTCCGCGCCGGGCTTTCGCAGGAAATCGAGGTACTCGCCGTAGCGCGAGCCGTAGTAATACCAGTCGCCGCCGCTCAACTGCTGCCGCCGGTCAAACGGCTTGCCCACGCGCTCGCCCGCAATCTGCGGGCCTAGCGCGGCGCGAAACGCGGCATCGATCTCCGGCGTGCGCAAACCAAAGTAAAGGCCGAGCAGGCCGCGATAGGCGCGGGACCAGACGGGCGGCATCAGCGCGGTCCGGTTCGTAATGACGCTCATGGCGAGTGTCCCGTTGTCGCTAGCGACGGCGGCATTCGCCGCATCGTCGCGATCCCTACGCGAGGCCAATGCTACAAGAGTGTTGGGCTGCCGCGCGGCAAGCAATTGCAGATAACGCTGTGAGCCGGAATTGCCCTGCGCTAACACTCGCAATTCGCCTGCGTCATCGCCGGCAGACCGGTATGCCTTGGCTGCGTTCGCAAGAATATTGTTCCTGACCTCAGGCTCCGCGCGCGTTTTCGCGTATGCTTCCAACTGCGCACCGTATTCGGCGAATCGCAACCGATTCTGCTGTAGCGCTTGAAGCAGCAGTTGAGCGACCTCGCCGGTTTCCAGCACGGCGGCAAGACGTTTTGCCTCCCACGCGCGAAGGCCCGCCAAGCGGCCTAATTCAGGGGCTGCAACGTCGCCTAACGACGTGAGGAATGTTTCAAACTCTTTTTTGCGCGCGGCGTCGTAGTGCGACCCTACGATTTCTGCCATCGCGGGCAGCAACTCGCCGCCCGGTGCTTTTGCGTGCGCGTCGCGATAACGGCCCACACGGGTCATCACGCGCGCGTAGGTGCGCGCGCCATCGGAAAACTCGTCCATCAGTTTCGCGCCGGCCAGCGTAGCGCCGCGCTCGGCGTAACGTTGCGCGCGAGGAAGCATATTCCAGCCAAGCAACCGCTCAGCGATACGGAACTGACCCTGCGGAGATTCGGCCTGCGTTTGCAAAAACGCTTTTTCCAGCGCCGTCACACACTCCGCCTCCCGGCCCTGCCGCGCGCGGATCTCCGCCACGCGTTCCATCCACGACGATGCCTGATAGGTGAGATCGTAGACTTTTGTGAAGGTCGCGGCGGCTTCGTCAAAGCGCAACAGCCGCTCCTCCATGTCGCCTCGAGCAGCAAGTAGATCCCATCGATCAGGCCGGATTTCAGACGCCTTCGCGTACCAAGTGATGGCCGCCGGATATTCCTCCAACGCCGTTGTGATGCGTGCTAGAAGCAGCGGGAACCGGAAATCGCGCGGCGAAGCGGATGCGGCCTTTTCGTAGTGACCCGTCAGGCGTTGCTGTTGCGCGTGACGCTGCGCGGCAGCCGACGCCTCATCGGCAAGCGCCGCGTCCTCGGGATAGCGATTGAGCAATTCGATGTATTGATCGATGGCCGAGGAAGCATCGCCGGCGCGAACCAGCACCGGAATGAGCGAGCGTCGCAGGACCGCAACACGTTCCAGACGATCCGCAGCCGGCAGTTCGGCCTTGGAGATCAAAGCGATCTTGTCTTGATAGAAAGCGCGCAATCCGGCATCGTCGCGAGTGCGGGCGAAAGTGTCCGCCATGGCGCTGAGATAGGCGGCGTTGTATGGCTCGGCTTCCAACAATCGGGAGAGCAGCGCGCGCGCCGTGGCGGTCTGACCCGTGGAAGTGGCCCGGCGCGCAGCTTCTATTTCAAGTTTCGGCCGCAGAGTAGGATGGGCGGAAGGAGCCACGGCGGTGAGGATTGCCACGGCGCGCGTTTCATTATTGTTGCGCGCGTAGTAATTCACCGCGGCGCGCACAATGCCGAGCGTGTTGGGGTTTTCGCGCCACAACGCCTCGATGATGCGCGCCGCCTCCGCGCCATTGCGATGGTCTTCGTGGAATCGCGCCAAAGCCAACCGCAGCCGCGCCTTGTCCAATGCATCGGGAGTGAGTTCGATTTCGCGCAGCCGCGCACGTTCTTCCACTTGCGCCATCTCCAGCCTTTGCGCTTCGGCGATGACCCGCGTGATCAATTCGAACGTGGGGCCAGTTGCGGCAAGGTTCATGAGAAACGCAGCAAGGCCCGCCTTGTCCTGCTGTGCTTCCAACAGGGCGATTCTGAGGGACAGCGCGGCCATGGAAGGGTTGGCCCCCGCGGACAATTTTGCCGTGGCTGCATCAATCGACTGCCGGTAGGCTGGGCGGCGCGCGAGTTGCAGCAATCGCGTTTGCGCATCCGATCCGCCGGGACGCGCCAACGCGCCGCGCACGTATTCATCAATGGCCTTCGCGTAATCGCGTTTGTTCTCCTGAACAGCTCCTACTTCATACGCGAACAACGCGTCGTCACGCAGACGGCGGCGGCCGAGGTCGAATAAGCGCAGTGCGGAATCGTATTCGAAATAATCCCAATGAGCGGTGGCGGCCTCCAGATAACCGGCGGCCGTGCCTGGTTCGATTTCGGGAATGCGCGTCCATGCATCGCGTCCCGCGGTGGCACGCGGATAGTCGCGGCTGATCTCGCCGCTGCGAATACGCGCCGCGGTCTGACGCGGAGCGGCCTGCACCAGGGAGGCTTCCAACGTGAGGGCGTCACCAGCTTTACGCGCATCGAATGCGGCTAGCGATCGTAATAAGGTTGCGGCGCGCGAGCCTGTCTCTTCATCGCCGGGCGTCTCTTTGCTCAGCGCCGTCAAGGTTGGCGATGCGGCTTCAAAGTGCGATTGCCACACATCGGCTTCGGCGGCCATCAACTTGGCGGCGGGATTGGCGATTTTGGCGAGCGCGGCGGTTTCAACACGAAGTTTCCCCGTACTCGAAAGGTGGCCAAAGAAACGCGCGCGCAGATTCTCGTCGTAAAACCAATAACGCCGCAGCAGACTTTCATACGCCGCCGGGTCGGCGGTGCCGCGCCGCTGATAGACGCTCAACAGATTATTGACGAAGACCAGATGGTTGGGAAACCGCCGGAGAGCGGCAACGTTCACTTGCCTGTACAGCGCGTCGGATGTTGAACCGGAAGGAGTCACCTCGCGAATATATCGATCGAGATCAGTCCCTTGAAACACAGCGGCAACTTCAACGGTGAGCTTCTGGAACGCGGCTTGCTGCTTCTGCCGCAAATAAAGGCGCGCCAGCTTATGGCTCCACGAAGTGTCCGGAAACTGCTGCATGGCGCGGCGATACACGCTCTCGATTTCCGCAGTGAGTTTGTTCTGATCGAGAAATGTGGCGAGACGTTCGTACAGGCCGGGATCATTGGGATTGCGATCGATCTCTCGCCGCAGAACGGACAGGCCATCCTTCACGCGATTCAGCGCGGCCAGGCGCGCGACATAGCGGTCGAGCACACGCGCGTAATCCGCCGATCGCGGACCCGCGTTCTTTGCGCCGGCAAGCATTCCGTTACCCATGGGAACGCCATCCGCCTGCTTGCCCAACTCGGCAAGGAGCGCATCGTAGGCGTCCAACTCGGGTTGCGTTTCGCCTTTGCGCGCATGCGCGGCGGCCATCAACAACATCACATTGGTACGCGCGGAGTGCGCCGGAAAATCGGTGAGGAACTTGCGTCCGCTGGAAAGCACGGTGTCGCTTTCACCGTGGATGCCACAAGCCTCTATGAGACGCCACTGCAATCCGGCGCGGCGCGGAGATTGCGGGAAACGGCGGATGAACAAGTCCACCAATGCCGCCGCCTTGGCGCGCTGAAAATAAGGCGCGGCATTCTGCTCCTGCGCGGACATGCGGTAGGCGGGGTCTGAGGAGTTGAGCAGCAGCGAGAGAATTCCGTTGAGGAGACCCGGATAAGGATCCGCCGTGGCGATATCGCGATAGAAAGAGAGATCGCCGTTGCCGATGGGAACGGCTTGATCGGATGCGAAGAGCAGCAATACGATCCCGGCGAGAGCCTCTTCCTGATCGGCGGCGGTAGCGCCGGGAAGACTGTAGAGCGCGTAGTAGTAACGCGCAGCCTCGTGCCGGTCGGCGGCGTACGACCCTTGCAGATGAGCCATCGTGCGGAGTTCGGCAGCATTCCAGGCGTTGGCGCGTTCTTTACGCCGGCGATAATCGGAAAGCACGCGTTGCGCGGCGGCGGCGTTCCCCTCTTCGGTGTAGTAATGAAACTGCCGGGCAACGGGGTCTATGGCCATTGGATTGGCGGCGGCCGCCACCCGCGCGGCATTGAGAAACAAGCTCAATCCGCGGGTCTCGCGAAGAAACTCGAAGTAACTTTGCACCAGCGGTTTCGGCCACAACGGCTGATACGCGTTGTTGAAGATAGCCGCGGCGCGAACCGCGTTTCCCTGCGCACGCTCCATGTTGACGCGCGCCGTTACAGGATATTCGGCGTCGGCGGGAAAACTTTTCGCGTAATCGGCGAGCAGTTGCGTGGCGCGGGCGTACTGCTTGTTCGCTGTTTCGAAGGCGATCCATTGTTTCCGTGGCGCGGTCTCCCGCGGATAACGGGCGGACCATTTCTGAAAGGTGTCGCGCGTGGAAGCAGACGGCAGAAGTTGGCGCTGACACAATCGCAACATGCGCTCATACGTGCGCCATGAGCGCTGCTCCGATACGGCGATGAAGCGCTCCGGCGCGGGGGATGCCTGTTCCGCCGCGGCGGCCAGCGCTCGCAACTCCTCGTTCACTTGAACGCGGCGATGGTAGTAATCTGCCAGCGCGACGTATCCCGCAAACTTGTCGATAGCCAATTCGCAATGTTTTTTCCAATCGGATTCGGCGGCGCTGAAGTCGAGCAGCAGTTCCGCCTCACGTGCTCTCAGCGCGTAGAGATCGGCGTCGGAGGGCGCGGCCTGAATCAAAGTCCCAAGTTCCGTCCGTGCTTCCTTCGCTGGACGTCGCACGATGACCGGACCCGCGGGCAGATCCACTTGGCGGAAGAGCGCGCTCTGCGCCCGGCTTGCACCGTCCAGGAAACGAAGCCATTCGTTGAGCCCCGCCAGCGCGGAGACTGCGGAGACCAGGATCAAGGCGGGCGCGACAATCCTACGGAAGGACTTCAAGAGCCACCTCCTGCGTTCCGATGTTGTGCGCGAAGTCTTCGGCGGTCACTGTGAGTTTATAGCGGCCGGCGGGAAGGTTCGATGGAACCATCATTTCGCCGGTGTTCGACTTCATCTCCGAATTCCACCGCAGATGGACCGGCATCACACCGGGCAGACGGGCCACAATGGTTCGCGTCGTCGCGGACGCGCTGACGCGCATTTGCACAGGCTGGCCGCGACGGTATTGCGCGCGGTCCAGCGTTACACGGACCACTGGCGCCTTGCTCGCAATGACGAATGATTTCTTCTCGCGGTAGACGTGACCCTGCTTATCGCGCAGGATGAGGCGCACGTTGTAAGTGCCATCCGCCATGTCGGAAGGCGCAAGGAAACGCGTTTGCCACGTGTCTTCGCTCTTCAGAAAACGGAGCGGCTTCACGAGGCCGAAGGGAAACATGGCAACGACGGAGACGATGGATTCGTCGGTGCGCACGCGCAGAACGGGATCGCCGGGCCGGATCAGGCGCGGACGCAAGAGTGCGCGCGGGGCGGCGAGAAACGAGGTATAAGGCGTTACGAATTTGTACTTTCGGGAAAGAGCGATGATCTCGTCGATGGTGACTTGGTCTTCGCCTTCGCGCTCAATCTTTTCCAGCAGCGCATCGACGCGGGCCTTTGCCCATGTGCGCGGCAGATGTTCGTGCTCTGCGCTCTGCGCCGGAAGATTGACATTCAGCCTTTGATCGCCAACCTGGAAATTTGCCGCCAGAGGCTGTTTGTATTGACCCGTCCAGGATGCGGTCGAGCCGGCGAATGTGGTCGCGTCCATTGGGTAGATAAGATCGAAATTCGACGCGGGCTCGGCGCGCAGGGCGAGGCCCTCCAAAGGCTTGCGGCCGATCTTCGATAGAAACGCGCGCAGGCTTCAGCCCGGCGTCGAGCGCGGCGCGCAAATCGGTTCCGCCCCGAAGTTTCGCCGCGCGCACGGCGTTCAGCGATTGCTCGACGACCTCGGGAGTCACCGCGACGGGAGTGGCGTGAACAGCCGTCACCTGATCGTTGAACAGGAGAAGACTCAATTGATCGCTGGGCCGTAGCGAGCGAAGCAGATTCTCCAATGCGCGAAAGGTGCGATCCAGCTTCTCCCATTGCATGGAGAGCGAAGTGTCGAAGAGCACAACCACGCGCCGCGGGCTCGACGTAACGGCGACAGGAGCCGTGAGCAGCGACGCCTGAAAGAAGCCCGGCTCCCCTGCGTCGCGATGGGTAAGCACCTCCAGCTTGTTCTTTGCGCCATCGAGTGTCCACTGCACTCCGAAATCTTCGCGCAGCAAAACGTTGGTTCCTTCGAACGTGGCACGGACACGATTCGCTGTGCGCTCCGCAATCTTTAATGGATAGATTTGCGAAGCGGCGTCAAAACTCTTCAGCGCATGTTTTGATCGCATCTCGAAGCGGATCGCCAGCCGTCCGGCGGTTTGCAAGCGATAGACATCCGGACGCAAAGGCACGGCAAAGAACGATTGCAATTGTTCCAACGGCAGCGTCTCGTGGTATTCCATTTCCAGACGCTTGGTTCCGAAAGCCGGAATGGGCACGATCTTCGCGCTGAACAGCGCGCCGCGGCGGGCTTCATCGGCGTCGCGCTCTCCCATTTGCAACAGGCCCGGATCAATCGCCTGCCAGCGCAGGTTTTCGTAGATCTCTTCCGCGCGCCGGCGCTCCAGAATCACGCCGGGAATGCGCGTCACGCCATCCCAAACGGCGAAATCGGAAACTAGGCCACGCCCAGGCAGAGGGAATGCATACTTGCCTTCCATCACGCCCGCTGTGTGGTTGGCAAAAATTTGCCTCACGCGCACGCGAGCCACCTGATGATCGATCAGAACGTCGATCTCCATCTCGGCCAAAGAAAGGACGCGGGGATCGGGCTCCGCCTTATCGCCGGGAATCAGAACGCCCGTGTCCGCAAATGCGCAGACGGAAATCGCCAGAGCCAGCCGGAGGATCATGGCAGCGGCAGGCTCCTTTCTTCGTAGCGCACCAAGCCGTTGTCGGTGCCAACGAATAGTGTACCGTTGCGTGATGCGACCGCTGTCACATTGAGGGACGGCAGTCCGCCGGTATGGAAACCCCAACGCCCACTAGTGCGGTTGAACACGGCGAGACCGCGGCCGAGAGTGCCGGCGTATACGGCGGCGGTGGTCGCGGCCATGGCGTTGGGATTCACTTCGAACGCTTCGCGCAGGTCCGGGAACGCGCTCCACATCGCGCCATCAAAGCGGTAGATGCCCGCGCCGTATGTCCCGGCAAACCACTCGTTGCCAACCGCCGCCATCGCGCTGATCCAATTGTGACGCAGCGCGGAATTGGAAGTCGTAAAGTTCGCTTTGACGATGCCGGCGTCCAAAACAGAAACGCCACCCAATGTTCCGGCAACAATGCGATTCCCGCTGCGCGCCAGCGCATAAACGTGATTGTTCACCAGGCCGTGAAACGCGTAAATGCTTTGTGGTCCGCCGGGGTCGAGGAACGTAATGCCCGCCGGCGTCGCGGCAATGATGCGCGGGCCGTCGACCAGCACGTCTGTAACATGATCGGCAATGAGACCCTCTTTGCGCCCCATCACAAGTTTCGGTTCTCCCGACGAATTTGCCGTGACCAGTCCGTTGGCCGTGGCAATCACCGCCCCATTTGGCGTGGGGACAATGCGGTTGATGCAGAACAGGTGCTCATCTTCGTGATGGGAGGCACGGAGGGAACCGGGCGCTAGAACATCGAGGCCGCGATCGAAATACCCCACCCACAGGCGGCCCGCGTCGTCGGCCGCAAGCGCGGCGATATTGGCATCGGCGAGCGGAGCGGATTCGGCATGCGTCACCATATTCCAACCGCCGCCACGAGCGTCGCGCGCGGCAAGTCCATCGCGAAACAATGTGTAGACGGTAGCGCCGGAGTTGAGGAATCGCACAACGTTCGCCGGCTCGTTTTGCATGCCTGCGCGCTGCGGACGCGGCTGCTTTGCGGCAAGCGGCGCTTCCCACACACCTTCTTCCATGGTTCCGATGAGCAATGAAGAGTCGCCCGCATGCAACGCGTTTGCGAATGCACCTTCGGCGATGACGCGCTGGAATGTAGAACCGTTGAATTCCGCAACGCCCATTGCCGTGCCCACCCACGCGCGCTCCGCCGATACGGCGATGGAAAGCACATGCGCATCGGGCAGGCGCTTCGATTCATCGAACATATCCGTTTGCCCGGCGTGCAGGCGGAACACGCCGCGATCCATTGTTCCCACCCACAGATTGTCTACACCGCCGGCCAATTTGGTAACGCGAAGGTCGCGCAGGGTTTCATGATACAGTCGCAGCCGCTTCCCGTCCCACGCAAGCGCGCCAGACTTTTCGGTACCCACGATGAGTTCGCCTGTTTCCATCGCGAGCAGTGCCGTGATCTTCCGCAACGCCGGCGATTCAGGAAGCAATTGTTGGAACCGTCCGCCGTCGAATACCACAAGTCCCGCGCCTTGTGTCGCAATGTAAAGCGCGGGGACATTGGATTCCCCGATGGTGGCCGCGGCGATTCCTGTCAACGGCGCGGACGGAAGATCCACTCCGCAGCGGTACTGGCGAAGCAGCGCGCCGTCAAGGGAATACTCCCACAGAGACGCGGATGTGATCAGCCAGAGCTTGCCCTGATGGATGGCCGCATCGCGATAGACGGAGGAAGCGGCCACGAGTTCCGTTCCGAATGCAATCGCTCTCTCCAACGACCGCATGGTGAATCGCATCGAAGAATCGCGTCGAACTTCGGCTTCGCTTTGACGAAGGACCCGCTGCGTATTCCAGATGAGAGCCGCGCCCGCGCAAAGTACCGCGGTTGCGCAGACAAGCATCATGCGAGTGCGCGAGAAGCGGGGCATCAACCAATACTATAGAGCAAGCGCTAGCGCACCGTGGTTAGAAAAAGGCCAGTGGTGGCATCGACGAAAACGGAGTACGTGCTGCTGCTGACCGATTCGCCCCACATGATGCGCCATGCGGGATCGGGGAATCGCGGCGTTAACTCGAGCAAATAGCTGATGCGCATGTCCGGATGTTTCGCCATATAGTCCGTCGCTTTTTTGGATGCGGTCTGAAATGCTTCGTCGGAATCGATTCTCAAAGCCGCCGCGAGAAACGGTTTTGCCTGCCCGCGTGTGCCGCTGAAGCTCTCTTCATGTCCGGCAAACACGCCCTTATGAAAATTGCCTCCCGCTTCGACAACGGAATAGCTCCACGTCTTCAGCTTCATTCTGCTGGGGGAGGCGAAGGACGCCACCCATGCGCCGTACAATCCATCTTTTTCTTTAACGTCGGCAATGGGATAACTTTGCAGTTGCACCACTTGCGCGTCGGGCGCCCACGTGCGCGCCGCGGCAAACATATTCTGAAAGGCGTGCCGCGCGCTGATAGGCTCCGGCGGCTTTTCCGGCGCTTTTTTCTTAGCGACGGGCGCCTCGGAACATGCCACGGAAAAAAGGAGAACGGGAATAATGGCCCGTATTCGTTGCTGAAACATATCTACTATTGTAGCCAAGACGATCTTCCGGTCTTGTGACATAATGGGGGCACTGGCAGTTCGGAGATTAGGAGGATTCGATGACTTTCTCTTCGATGACTTTATCAGGGATCGTGATTCAGGCAATGCGATGCGCGGCCGCAGCCGTACTTTGCGCGGCAATTTCGCTTCCACAAACGCAGACTACGCCGGCTCCCACGACCGGGACACCGACAACCACTCCCGGCAACGTGGGAACACCTGGCAGCACCGGAACTCCTGGAACGTCGCGGCCCGGCACAACGTCGCCATTCCCGTCGACGACGAACCCGACGCAACAACAACCGCAGATGGAGATCAACAGGCCGATTTTCATCTCCGGCAAAGTAGTGATGGAGGACGGCACGCCGCCGCCCGAGTCTGTAACCATCGAACGTGTGTGCAATGGCAATCCGCGCCCGGAAGCGTATACGGATTCGCGCGGCCGTTTCCATTTTCAACTCGGTGAGAATCAGCACATGATGGCCGACGCAAGCGTCAGCCGCGCCGGAGATTTTGGCAACGAAAGAGGCGGATTCGGCGGCTTTGGCGGAGCGGGCGGAAACTCCAGAGGGGTTAGTGAACGTTCTTTGATGGGATGTGAAATCCGCGCCTCCCTGCCGGGACATCGTTCGGAAGCCGTCAATCTCGCCAATCGCAGATCGATGGACAATCCCGACATCGGCACCATCATATTAAGGCGGCTCGGCAACGTGGAAGGCCTCACGTTGAGCGCCACCGCGGCCATGGCTCCGAAGGACGCAAAGAAGGCCTATGAAAAAGGCCGCGACCTGATGCGCAAGCAGAAACTCGCCGACGCGCAAAAGGAATTCGAAAAGGCAGTCGCAGCGTATCCTAAGTATGCCAACGCCTGGAGCGATCTTGGAATTGCGCTGGAGCAGCAGAAGCAGATAGAACCCGCGCGCAGAGCCTATGAACAGGCGATTGTCAGCGATCCCAAACTGGTGCTGCCGCACGTGCAACTGGCTCTGTTCTTCCTGCGGGAAAAGAATTGGAAGGATTGCGCGGCGGAGAGTGAGCGCGCCATGAAATTGAATCCGTTCGACTATCCGCAGGCGTTCTACTTCAACTCGGTGGCCAATCTGAACATGCAGAATTTGGACGCGGCGGAGAAGAGCGCGCGCGACGGCATCAAGTCGGATACGCAGAACCGGTATCCGAAGATGCGGCATGTGCTGGGCATCGCACTCGCTCAAAAGAACGACGTGAGCGGCGCGATGGAGCACATGAAGGGTTATCTGAGCAAGCTGCCCTTCGATTCTCCCGACATCCATGTCGTGAAGGGGCAGATCACTCAATTGGAAAACATGGCGAAGGCGGCCGTGACACCCGCGGCGTCCGCGGCACAGCAACAACAGCAGTAATGTCCCTTTCGAGACGGTGCTTTCTGGCCGCATCCGCGACGAGCGCCGCATCCGCCCAGACAAAGCCCTATGCGGGCCGGACGATGGTCGTCGTTACCGCGCACGCCGATGATTTCACTATCTTCGCCGGCGGTACCATCGCCAAGCTGATCGACGAAGGGTATGCGGCGCATCTCATTCGCATCACCAACGACGAGAAGGATTCGCACAATCTTGGCCCCGGGGAGACCAGCCATCGCAACACGGTGGAGATGCGCCTAGCGGCCGATATCATCGGCATCAAAGAGATTCAATCGCTCGACTTTCGCAACGACGAGTTGGATCCGGTTTCGGAGACGGAGATCCGCGCCCGCCTGATTCTGCTGTTTCGCAAATGGAAGCCGTATACCTTGTTTACTTTCGATCCTTCGGCGAAGTACGAGGAGAATCCCGATCATAAGAAGACCGCGCGAGCGGCCGAGGACGCGGCGTGGACATCGGGAGTGCATCTATTCCTGCAGGAGCATTTCACGCTGGGATTGCAGCCCTGGGCGGTGCTGGATCGTTATTACTGGGCGCGGTCGCCCGAAGGGCACGATGTGAATCAAGTGGTGGACATTACGAATCACATCGATCGCAAGATCAATTCCATTCAAGCGCACAAGACGATGATGATGCACACCGCCGTGCAGCTCAAAGCGAAGTTGGCTCGTACCGGCCTGCGCCTTCCGCTCCTCGATACGCTCAACGAAGAGAACGTGAACAAACTGGTGGATATCCAGACGCGGGAGCGCGCCGCCGCGGTGGGCTCCAAACACAATATGAAATACGCAGAGCATTTTCATTACATCCCCGTACTCGGCGAGGGCAGCTACGTTCAGCGCAACGCCGTTCCGCTGAAATAATCACATTGCTAAGATATTGGAATGCCGAAAGCCGATTGGAGTTACCACCGTCCCGGTTGAATCACATGTGGAAGAACGCAGGAGTTTCTTGCGTCGAACAAGATTACGCCGGATGCGCAACTGGATGCGCGCAAGAAGACGATGAAGGAAGCCGACGCCTTGGCCTTGGCCGCGCAAGCCGATGAAATCTACGCCGCCAAAGGCAAGTCGGTAATCCACATCGATATGAAGAAGGACAAACCGAATAAGGCTACTTTGAAGTCGGTCTTGCTGGGCCCGACCGGCAACCTGCGCGCGCCCACCTTGCGCAAAGGGAAGACTCTCATTGTCGGATTCAACGCGGAGTTGTACCAGTCGTTGTTTCTGAAGCCCTGAGGGGCCCCTGCCGGTATAACAATATTGTGATAAGTTGGAGTTGATCTTGAATGCCTGAAACGGAAGTCGTCTTCTATCAGGAGGTGCCAAGTAACGATTCTGGCGCACGCGTTGACGAAGGAAGGGAGGGTTCCGAATGCGGATATCGATCGGGCGATCCGGAGAAAAAATGTCTATGTGGCCGATCCGGTTGGGCATTCATACTCGGAAGCCGAACGGAGGTAGACAATGGCGCGCACAACAGATGCGGTGAAGATACTGGAGAGGGTCACCGGCGGCGACGCGGCGATGACGGCCGGACGCGCCGAGGCGAAGGTCAACTTCGATGTCGCGCAGTTGATCTACGATGCGCGCGCCGCAGCGGGGCTCTCACAGAGCGAACTTGCGGCGCTCATCGGATCGAAGCAACCGGTGATCGCGCGCCTTGAGGCCGCCGATTATGAAGGTCATTCTCTGACGATGCTTCAGCGCATCGCGAGCGCTTTGGATCTGCGTTTGGAACTGCGCTTCATACCGCGAAACGGGGTACGACGTCGAAAGAGCCGGCTCGCCTAGCGGCAGTGAGAGAGTTCTCAAAGGCGAGCCCGGGCGCGCTGCGCGTAGATAGCTGCAGGGACCGAGTTACGTGTTGGGTGCAATAGCTCATGAAACGGTTTCTAATGATACAATCAATGCCTTATGAACCGCAGGAAAACTCTGCACCTTGTTGCCGCCGCGGCGGCACTCTCACTGGAGGGCGCAATGGCCGAGCCTATTCAACTACACGTGGATCTGGAAGTGGATCCGGCAAAAGAAGCGGACTTGAAAAAGAATTTCGCGCAAACGTTCAGGCCCGTGATTAGCAAGCAATCCGGTTTTGTCGACGTCAAGCTGCTGAAGATTCGTAAGCCGGAAGCCGGCGCGAAGATGATCTACCGGCTGCTGATCAGCTTTCAAACGGAAGAATTGCGGCAAAAGTGGGTGGCCAGTGACGATCACCAGCGGGTATGGCCCGCCATCGAAAAGAATCTCACCGGCAAGAAGTTCAGCGGAGTTCTCTACGATATTCAGTAGACGCTACGGCGCCACTTTGTCTTTGGAATAACAAAGGGCCGCCAGCGGGCACTCGCCGCATTTCGGTCTCCGAGCCACGCAAATGCTGCGGCCGAAATGGATCAACTGGTGCGAAAAGAGAATCCAGCGCGATTGCGGAAGCATCGCCATCAGGTCTCTCTCTATCTTCACGGGGTCCTGGTGCTTCGTAAGATCGAGGCGGCCCGTGATGCGCTGCACATGCGTGTCGACAACCACTCCGCTGGCGATTCCAAACGCGGTGCCGAGCACGACGTTCGCGGTCTTGCGCGCCGCGCCGGGAATGGTGAGCATCTCCTCGATGGTGCGCGGCAATTGCCCGCCGAAGTTTTGCAATACCGTGCGCGCCGCGCCGATGACTGACTTGGCCTTGTTATTGAAGAAGCCTGTGGAACGAATATCCTGGGCCAGTTCGCCCTGATTGACGGCGGCGAAATCTTCGATGCGCGGATACTTGGCGAAGAGGCCGGGCGTCACTTTGTTGACGCGCTCGTCTGTACATTGCGCCGAGAGAATGGTGGCGACCAAGAGCTGCCAAGCGCTCTCATGATGCAATGCGCACGTCACGTTCGGATAGAGTTTGTCGAGCCCGGCGAGGATCTTCGTCAGTCGTGATTTACGCTCCGCGGCGGTGCGGGGCTTGGGCTTCTTCTGTGGCAATCGCCTAAAATACCATAGTGGCCGCCCGGTTGACGCTCGTTCTTCTTCTCGTGTTTTTTGCGCCGGCGTTCGAAGCCGGATTTTATCTGGACGACCTTTCCATTCCCAACGATCCGGTGATCACGTCGACGGACGGTTGGCGCGAATGCTGGGGGCTGATGCAGACGCGTCCCATTGCCTGCACCACGTATTGGGCCAACTATGCCTTGCACGGTCCAGCGCCGGCATGGTATCACGCCGACAACCTGGTGCTGCATGCGCTTTGTGTACTGCTGATGGTTCCCGCGTTGAGCGCATTCGTTCCCGCGCGCGCGGCAATGCTCGCCGCCGCGTTCTTCGCCATTCATCCCGTTCAAACAGAAGCGGTCATCTATGTTTTTGCCCGCCCGACGCTGCTGATGACGTTGTTTTGCCTGCTTGCGCTGCGCGAGTGGGGCAAAGGCAGACATTGGATTGCCGCGGCCTGGTTCGTGCCGGCGCTCCTCTCGAAAGAAGAGTGCGTGGCCTTTCCACTGTTTTTACTTTTGTTGGAGAACAGCCGCGCCTTGAAAGCGCGAATGGCTATCGGCGCGATGCTCGGTCTTTCGGCCCTGGCGGGATTGCGCTCGCTGTACGTGACATCGCACATTGCCGGGTCGGGCGCGGGGTTGCAGTCCGGCATTTCACCTCTGGACTATTTCCTTACACAAGGCGTTGTTCTATGGCGGTACGCGCAAATGCTGGTTGTACCTTACGGCATGACGATTGACGCGCCTGTGGCGATCACGCGTGGTTGGCCAGGAGTGGTGGGATGGATTGCAGTGGCGGCAGTCGTGTTCGTTTGCGCGCGCAAGTGGCGCGGCGCGGGCATGTGGATAGTCGCATCGCTTGTGTTAATCGCCCCAAGTTCGACCCTGCTTCCCGCGGCGGATCTCGCCGCGGATAGGAGATTGTACTTGCCAATGATCGCCCTCTGCGCGGCGTGCGGATGGTGGCTGCATGAAAAGCCGCGCTGGATTCCGATTGCACTCACAGCGGCGCTAGCATTGGTCACATTGCGTCAGGCCACGATTTGGCGGACGGGCGAGTCGCTGTGGCGGGAAGCGGTGCGGCTGACTCCGGAGAAAGTGCGCCCGCGAATTCAACTGGCGCGGCAACTGCCGCTCGCCGGTGCGCTTGCCGTTTTGGCCGATGCGAAAAAAATGGCCCCGGACGACCCGGCTATCGCCACGGAAACTGGCAGGGTGCTCTTGGAATCCGGCGACGCGGCGCGCGCGCTGGCGGAATTCGGACGAGCGCTCGCGCTTGCGCCTAACGACCCACGATCGTTCAACAATCGCGGCGTCGCGTTGCAGCAATTGGGACAGCGCGATGCGGCCGCCGATGATTTCCGCAGAGCCCTGCAACGCGATCCGTGTCTGTTTGACGCGCGCTGGAATCTGATGCAGTTGGGACACGCTTCCCCTGCGCCGGCCGATTGCCGCTACACACTGCGCCAAAAGGAGCTTCTGCATATTGGGAAGTAACACCTATCTGCTGCGGACGCAAATGTGGGCGCCCGTGTCCCTGCGCGAGGCGTTCGACGCGGTTGTGCTGCCGGGAAATCGCGAGCGCCTCGCCCTGCCGTCGCTGTCATTCCATGTCGAAAGGCCCATCGAGCAACTGGCGCCGGGGATCGTATTTCGTTGTACGGCGCAGTGGCAGGGCCTTCCGCTCCAATGGCGGGTTCGCATTACAGACTATGAGCCGCCGTTCCTCTTTCGCGATGAGATGACCGGCGCGCCGTTCCTGTTCTGGCATCACCGGCACACGCTGCATCCAACCGAAGAAGGCGCCCTGATCACCGATGAAGTGGACTATGCGCTGCGTTGGGGATTGGCCGGCCGTCTGATGCACAGAGTCGCGCTGGAACGAGTGATCAAAGACGCATTCCGTTACCGGCAGATGACCTTGAACGAAATGTTCTGCGGCGGGCGGGCGCGATGGACCGATCCGGCAGTTATTGTCCAACCACTTCAAACTCAGCCTTGAGAAACTGCCAGTCCGGGAATTCGTAGGCACGAAGTTTCGTGGGAGTCTCGGTCTTGATCTCGCGGCTTTCGAGCGCGCCAAGCGCGGCGATGGTTACTGGGAACGACGCAAGCGGTTCCGCGCTTCCCTCGGTCCGCAGCACAACGTTCAGTTTCAAATCGGGCAGGTCGGCCGTGGAATGGTTAACGACAATCATGCGGATCTGCAATTTCTTCTGAGCGTTTTCGGATAAGCGGATTCCCAGAAGCTCCAGGTGTTTAGCGAAGGGATTGGCGGCCTTATCGCCGGCAGGCGCGGCCTTCTTTGCCACGGACGCCGCCGGGGTTCCCGACGACGGCCGCAACATGGTAATGCCAACCCAACCCGCGCCGATGAGCACGGCGGCAACGATGAGAACAACAGCCCATGCGGGCATGCCTTGCTTTGGCGGAGGCACAGGAATGTCGTAAGCGCTTCTTGCGGGCCGAAGCGGCTGAGACTCCGCGACGCTGACCGGAGCCACGCGCTGCACCGGCGGCGGAGGGGGGGGCGGAGGAGGCGGCGGATCCATATACACCGGGAATTGCGTCACGACGGGTGGGGGCGGATCCACCGGCGTATGACGTTGCGTCGGCGGCATCATCATCGTTTGCGGCGACTGCGCCTTCACCGCGGCGGCAGGCGACGCCTGCTTCGGAGCGGCCATTTTGGCACAACGCGGACAATCGGTTTCTGACGGCGGCACATCCGCGCCGCACTTGGGACAGATCCAGGAAAACATGACTTGCTAATATCTTGACACATGCGGTTCGTGCGCAAAGCGGCGGGTACGCCGCAGCGGCTGGCGATTCTGCCCGGCGCTTTTCATCCGCCGACTCTGGCCCATCTGGCGCTTGCCCTGACGGCACTGGAATCCAATGCCGCGGACGAAGTTCTGCTTGTGATGCCCGCGGAGTTTCCACACAAACGCTACGAGCAGGTGAGTCTTGAACAGCGGTTGGAACTGCTGACCGATGCGTCGCGGGAACATGCGCGCATCTCTACCGGCGTCAGCGACGGCGGATTGTTTGTGGAGATCGCGCGTGAGTGCCGCAAGGCCTATGGCGATGCGCCGCAATTGCGCTTCCTTTGTGGGCGTGATGCGGCCGAGCGGATCCTGCAATGGGATTACGGCGGCGCGCTGCCTTCCATCGAGGCGCAACTTCGCGAATACCAACTACTGGTGGCCGATCGCAATGGCGGAGTCGACTTTCCGCCGGGGCTCGCGCACGCCGTTGCGCGGCTTCCTCTGCCGGAGGACTATTCGGCGCACTCTTCCACCGAGGTTCGCCGCCGTTTGTCGGAAGGGCGGGATTGGGAGGAGCTTGTTCCGCACGCGATTCGGCGCAAGGTGGCGGAGTGGTATCGCTGACAGTGGGGCAGATCTCCAGATCTGCGAGGCGGTCTCCAGACCGCCTCTGCCGGCAGTATTCGCAGATCTCCAATTACGGCTTCAATGAAGCCGATGGCCTCTTGCGAGGCCATGCGGGATCTGGAGATCCCGCAGCAGATCTGGAGATCTGCCCCACAGCAGGCTTGGGAAGATTTCAATCAAATCACGCCAGGATTTTTTGAAGGACCTTGCCTTTGATGTCCGTGAGGCGGAAATCGCGGCCTTGATAACGATAGGTCAACTTCAAATGATCGACACCGAGCAAGTGCAGGATGGTAGCGTGCAAATCGTGTAGCTCGATCTTTTCATCGGTCGGTGAAAAACCAAGTTCGTCGCTTGCGCCGAACGAGATGCCGGGCTTGAGGCCGCCGCCCGCCATGAAGAGCGAGAACGAATCGATATGGTGGTTGCGCCCGATCTTGCCCTTTTCGCGCACTTCGCCCATCGGCGTGCGGCCAAACTCGCCGCTCCACACGACCAGCGTTTTCTCCAGCAGTCCGCGCTGTTTCAGATCGCTGATGAGCGCCGCCGTCGCTTGATCGATGTCGCGGCACGCTGCATCGAGAGGTTTCGAAATGTCCTCATGGTGATCCCAATCGGCGTGATAAAGCTGCACGAATCGCACACCGCGCTCCACCAGACGTCGCGCCAGCAGACAGTTATTTGCGTACGAAGCTTTGCCCGGCTGCGCTCCATATTTTTCCATCGTCTCCTTCGACTCTTTGGAAATATCGATCAACTCCGGACCGCTCGATTGCATGCGATACGCCATCTCATACTGGCCGATGCGCGTGGCAATCTCTTCATCGCCGGTGTCACTAAAGCGTGAGCGGTTCAAGTCGCCGATCGCATCCAATGTCTGGCGCTGCTCGTCACTGGTAACGCCTTTCGGTGTGGACAGGTCAAGGATGGGATCGCCTGCCGGAAGAAACGGGATCCCCTGGTAGGAAGTCGGCAGAAATCCGCTGCCCCAGAGTGCCGCTCCACCGCGAGGACCGCGCGGGCCCGATTGCAGAACGACAAAGCCCGGCAGATTCTTCGACTCGCTGCCGATGCCGTAAGTGACCCACGAGCCAATCGCCGGACGGCCGGGCCGGAAAGATCCCGTATTGGCAAACAGCTTGGCGGGTCCGTGATTAAAATTCTCGGAGCACACGCTATGCAACATGGTGAGGTCATCGGCGACGCCGGCAATGTGCGGCAGCAATTCCGAAATCCACATGCCGCTCTTGCCGCGCTGTTCAAATTTGCGCCGCGTGCCCAGAAGTTTGGGCGTCTCTTTGGAGAAGCTGTCCATGAACGCGAAGCGCTTGCCCTTCAGCAGAGACTCGGGCGTGGGCTTTCCGTCCCATTTCACGAGTTCCGGTTTGTAATCGAATAGTTCCAGGTGGCTGGGGGCGCCGGCCATGAAAAGGTAGATGACATTTTCGATCTTCGGCGCGTGGTGACGCGCGCCAAACGCCCGCTCGCCGAGCATGGAAAGCAGAGCCACTTTGCCCGCGCCAACTCCACAATCCCGGAAGAGGTGCCTGCGCGTGATGGCTTTGTTGACGGTTTCTGGATTCACAATGTCACTCCCGGGTCATAAACTCGTCGAGGTTCAAAAGGACGCGGCTGACCGCGATCCAGATGGCCTGATCGTCGCGGCCGGAATCGCGCTGCGCGGCGATCAGTTTGCGAAGGCGCGCTGCTTCGGTTTCGGCCGGAGGGCGGTTCAATGCAAGCAGGTAACCTTCCTTGATGCGCGCCTCGTCGGAGGATTCCTTCGCGGTTAGAATTCGTTTCGAAAGCGCCTGCGCGAATTCAAAGTATGCTTCGTCGTTTAGCAGCGTAAGCGCCTGCAGCGGAGAGTTGGACCGGATGCGGCGCGTACAGGTCACTGTGCCGTCGGGCGCATCGAACAGAATCAAACCCGGATGCGGCGCGGAACGTTGGAAGTAAGTATAGAGACCGCGGCGATAGCGGTCCGGCCCGCTGCTGGTCTTCCATTCGCGCTTCACCTGCGTGACGTTACTCGCTCCCGCTGGCAGTGGCGGATAAACGCTTGGACCGCCGAGCTTGGCGGCGAACAATCCACTGGCGATCAGCGCCGAATCGCGCACCAACTCGGCTTCCAGACGCAAGCGCGTTTGCCGTGCCAGCAGACGATTCTCAGGATCCACGGCCTTCGCATCGGCCCGCAGCCGCGAATCCTGGCGGTAGGTGGCCGACATCACGATCTGCTTGTGCATCGCCTTCTGGCTCCAGCCGTTTTCCATGAATTCCGCCGCCAAATAATCCAGCAATTCCGGGTGCGTCGGTTTTTCGCCCATCGTGCCGAAATCGTTTTCCGTGTCCACCAAACCTTTTCCGAAAAACTTCTGCCATGCGCGATTCACCGTTACGCGCGCGGTAAGCGGGTTATTCCTTGCGACCAGCCATTGCGCGAAATCGAGCCGCGTGGCGCGTCCTTCTTTCTTGTTCAAAGGGGGGAGGAAGGATGGAACTCCAGCTTCGACATTGGCGCCGCGGCGCGTGAAGTCGCCATCCAAGTGAACGTATGCCTGGCGGGGAGCGGGCAACTCGCGCATGATCAAGGTGCGAGTGATCTTAGGCATGCGGCGGCGATGAGCGTCAATGCCTCTCTGCCGTTCCACCACACCCGGGTCTCCAATCTGGCCCGTCCCCGGGATGGATGACTTATAGGCATTCATCTCGCGCTCCAGCGCCTGCATCTGAGCCTCCCACGCGCCGTATGCTTTCATTTCGTCCGGCTTGCCTACGGGGAGAAACGGCTTGTTGAAATCGCGGCGGTCCGCCTCGCGATCCACCTCATCGACGTTGTTGAGAAAAGCGAAGATCTGGTAGAACTCGCGTTGTGTGACTGGATCATATTTATGATCGTGGCAGCGCGCGCAACCGAGAGTGAGGCCGAGAAAAGCCGCGCCTGTGGTCTGCACGCGATCGGCCACCGCTTCCACACGGTATTGTTCAAAATCGATTCCACCCTCGAAATTGCTCGGTGTGTTGCGATGAAATCCCGTGGCAATCAGTTGATCCCGCGTGGCGTTCGGAAGCATGTCACCAGCCATTTGTTCTATGACGAAGCGATCAAACGGCATGTCGTTGTTGAGAGCGTTGATGACCCAATCGCGATAGTGCCAGATGTCACGCGGCGCGTCGATGGTGTAGCCGTCGGAATCGGCGTAGCGCGCAATGTCCAGCCAGACGCGCGCCCAGCGCTCGCCGTAATGCGGCAAGGCGAGCAAAGCGTCCACCGCGCGCTCGTAGGCATCGGGGCGCGGGTCGTTGAGAAAATCGGCGAGCTCTTTAGGAGACGGCGGGAGACCGGTCAGATCCAGGCTGACGCGGCGCAGCAGCGTGGCGCGCGGCGCCTCTGCGGAAAGGCTCAGCTTCACCTTCGCAAGGCGATCGAGGATGAACGCGTCGATGGGGTTCTTTGTGGCTGTGGGCACCTTGGGGCGGCGCACAGGTTGAAAAGCCCAATGATCAGCGCCGGGACGCCGCGATTTGAGCATCGACGCGGGCATTGGCGTCCCCGCCTTTACCCATTGCTCCAAAAGCTCGATCTGCGCATCAGGCAACTTACGGCCGGGAGGCATTTTCAGCGTGCCTGTCTGACGGAGTGCATCCACAAGAAGATTGGAACCGGAAGTGGATACAACGGGTCCACGATTGCCGCCGCGCAGCAACGATTCGCGGCTTTCCAGAGAAAGGCCGCTCGTGCTGTTCTTATCGTTGTGGCAGGCAAAACAATTCGCACGCAGAACGGGAAGGACTTTCGTTTCCAAAGAGGCGGCGTCCTGCGCGTACACGTATCCCGCAATCAGGAAATAAACCAGGCTGAGCATCTGTAAGCGAATTATATCAACAGCGGTTATCGCGGGTACGACCCCGCGATGTAACTGTGCAGTTCCTCGATGGTCTGCTCCTGTTCGGTGACAATCCACTTGACCAAATCGCCGATCGACACAACACCGACGACGTACTCATTCTCCACCACAGGAACGTGCCGGATGCGGCGCTCCGTCATGAGCCGCATCACGTCGGCAATGTTATCGCTGGGCGTAACGGTGTAGACCGGGGACGTCATGATGTCGCGGATGGGAGTCTCGCGCGATGATTTTCCCAACAGGATGACCTTGCGCGCATAATCGCGTTCGGAAACGATGCCGGTGATTGTCTCGCCCTCCATGACCAGCAGAGCCCCGGCGCTGCGCAACGCCATTAGCTCGACGGCGGAATAAACCGAAGCGTTCGGCGGCAGCGCGTAGACCTTGTGCCCTTTTTGCCGGAGCACGGCGCTGATAGGAACAGTCGATTTCATGCATCCTCCTTTGACGTTACGACGCCAGTATGGCACTTGGATAGCAGGCTGGTGCGCCGGGGTCAAGGGGTATGCCCAT
>JACPVQ010000093.1 GCA_016191645.1 Candidatus Solibacter usitatus | reverse complement strand
GCTGCACCCGGAAGACCCGCGCGCCGAAATCTGGAGCCAAGTGTGATACCGGGTCCAGTCTCTAGAATCTTTGCATTGCGGCTGTGCTGCTGTGTGGGGCAGATCTCCAGATCTGCAGCGGGATCTCCAGATCCCGCATGGCCTCGCCAGAGGCCATCGGCCGCGAAGCGGTCGCCAAAGGAGAGTTTTCGAAATTGCCGCAGGATCTACTTGTCGATTGCTTCCGGCAGAGGCGGTCTGGAGACCGCCTCGCAGATCTGGAGATCTGCCCCACACAGATTTCAGAGAGCGGTAGTACAGAGAAATCATGGCGCGTAAGAAATCCAAAGGCGTCTACATGATCTCCTCCGTGTCGGAGCAATACGGACTGCATCCGCAAACGCTGCGCATGTATGAGCGCGAAGGACTGCTCATCCCTTCCCGCAGCGACGGCAACACGCGCCTCTACACGGACGAAGATCTGGAACGCCTGGAAGTGATTCTGCAACTGACGCGCGAGATGGGCGTCAATTTGGCGGGCGTGGAAATCATTCTCAACATGCGCGAGAAGATGTCCGCGATGCAAACGCAGATTGAAGAGTTCGTCACGGGCCTGAACGAAAAACTGGCCGAGCAATCTCTTCCCGCGCAAAGCGGCCGCTCCTCCAACTCGCTCATTCCGGTTGCCCACGGGGTCCCCGTTCCGTCGAGGAAGAAATAGTGCGCATCCTGAAGTTGTTTCGCAACTGCTCGCCGCCAATGTCCACGTCCGCGCCGTGACGCGTGATCCGCATATCGCCCATCTGCCCGCGCAAGCCGAAGTCTTGTTGGGCGACCTCACGATCCCCGATTCTCTTGACCGGCCATTGCAGGATGTCGTGCACCGCACGCCGCATCCATTTTCCCAACAGCCGAATCCGCTGGCTCCATGAGCGCGATATTGCCGCGGCGGTGGTGCGGGTTCTTTGCAGCGCCGGATATGGCGGTGCGGACTACGTGCTGACCGGGCCCGAATCGATGAGCCAGAGCGAACAGGTTGGCATCATCGGGGAAGTGTTGGGACGCCCGCTGCGCTTGGAAGAGATCTCGTCGGAGGAAGCGTCCCGTGAGTTTGTTGACGGTGATTCATTCGGCGTCCATTATCCGCATGTGCGGCAATGTCGACACTGCAACACCGCCGCGAACCTTCCGCGAGTGGGTCATTGATCACGCCACCGCGTTCCGGCGATGATGTCAGAACGAATAGCGCAGACCCAATTGCAAAATGCGCGAGTCGTTTGCGCCGTTGAGCGCTAAAGAAAGCTGTGCTCGCTGACACGGAAAAACTTCGACAATTTGGCGGCGGCTTCTTTCCCGATCGGCCGGTGCCCTGACAGGATCTGGCTCACGTACGACTTACTGCCAAGAATCGGCACGAGATCCACCTGGCGCAAACCTCGCTCTTCCATCAGGTATTTCAAGACTCCCGGCGGCGAAGCGTTTGGGCCCGGATGGATTTCTTCCTCGTACTGAAGAATCAGTGCGGTAAGTGTTTCAAGGAACCGTTCCATCGCCCGCGTTTGAGGGATCTCATTGGCAGCGAGGGTTTCCAGCAGAGTAGTCATTTCGGAGAGTTCCCGGCGATTGCGAGGCTTGGCGGGCCGATGTGCCACCAGTAGTTCTACATAATGGGTATCCAGCGTCACAATTTCCAACCTCCCTTGTCATATGTATCGTGGCTCAGTAGCGCCTTGAAGAACCGCAAATCAAACGGTAGGAACCCAAGTTGAAAAAACGTCCGTACCAGCGGGCCGCCTTCTCGATGACTTGCGCGTTTTTCGTTGCACGCGCAGCCTCAAAGAGGTTCGGCTTGCTGATCACGTTCACAGTCGTAGTTTAGCGATAGTTAAACGTCAAGAGTCCCTACCTCCGACCCAACTCAACTGCCGCCAGGCTCGCGCGATCTCGAAGGTACAGCGTCGTTCCCACCAGCGACGGGGGCGTCCACGCATTGTGCGCCAAAACGGGCTTCTCCGTTTGGGCCAGAATTTGCACGCCTTTCGACGTCAGGCGCGTGAGGAAAAGCGATCCATTTTGATCGAGCAGGACGGCCTTGCCACCGGCGCTCAGCAGCGTCGATTTCTGAAACGACGGATCGGTCCACAGCACGCGGCCCGACCTCGCTTCGATCGCGGTCAGCGCAGCCGTTCCGGTGTTTCCGTGCGATCCGTAGAGCACCCCATCGGCAAACAACACATTGCCGTGATGCACGCCCAGCTTCGACGTCTTCCACAACTCGCGAACTTCCGTCTTGTTGCCCTTGCGCTTTAGCTCGAACATGCGTCCGCCCGCGCCGTATCCGGATGACACGAACAACAATCCGTCCGCATACACCGGCGTCGCAACGCTCAGGCCGTATGGTGTCTCATGTTGTGCAAACCATTGCAAATCGCCATTGAGCGGATTCACTGCAAACACCGATTTGCTTGCCAGTTGCACCACTTGATCCGTTCCGTCCACGCTGATCAGCAGGGGCGAAACGTACGATGCCTGCGCGTTGTTCTTCGTCCAGACCACCGATCCGTCGCTTTGGCGCAGAGCAGTCATCGCCGAGCCTTGCCCGCCCACCGGTAGAATCAGCAGATCGCGGTAGGACAGCGGGCTGGCCGCATATCCATACGGCAATGCCGATGGACGCAGTTGCCGCGTCCAACGCCGCGCGCCGGTTGTCTTATCGAAGCATTGCACCAACCCCGTGATACCCGCCGTGAACAAGCGGTCGCCCACAATCAGCGGCGTTGCGCGCGGGCCAATTCCCTGCTCCGGCGCTTGCGATACAAACGCCGCGGCGTTGGCCTGTTCCCATTTCGCCTTCCCCGTCGCGGCGTCCGCCGCCAACACCACTTCTTCAGCGCCCCGCCTGTACATCGTGTAGAGAACACCGCCCTCCACCAACACGGAAGAGAACCCTTCTCCCAAAGGACGCTTCCACAATATCTTGGGCCCACTCGCGGACCACGTGTCGGCAATGGAAGCGCTCACAACGAAATTTCGATTCGGCCCGCCCCATTGCAGCCAATCCTCCGCCTGGCAAACCTGGAACAACAAAAGCACCAGTGAGAAGTTCATTTGCCGTTAGACGCGCGCGATCCGTTGTTTGTTCCTCGCGTGTTATAACAGAAGATTCAATCGCGCAAGGAGCACAGCATGGATAAGAAATTCCACGGATGGTGGGTAGTGGCCGCGGCCTTCCTTACGTTCGGCATGTCCACCGGGCTGCCGTACTACAACATGCCGTTCTTCTACGACTACTACGAGAAGAGCTTCGGCTGGAACCGCGCCGATCTTACACTCGGATTTCCTCTCGCCGCGCTGCTGACGCTCTGGGTCGGCCCGATTCTCGTGCATCGCTTCAGCCCGCGAAAAATTCTGATGTTCGGCACCGCCATGACCTTCCTTGCGCTGTTCGGGTTCAGCCGCATGGAAGGTTCGCTGAACATGTACTACCTGTTTTGGTTTATCTACACGGTCGGCTACATTTTTTCAGGCCCCATTCCGCACCAGATCATGATCTCGAACTGGTTCCGGCGAAAGCGCGGTTCGGCGATGGGCATCGCCTACGTTGGCGTAGGATTACTGGGGCCGATCGGATCGTATGTCGTGAAGGAAGTCGCGGCGAGGTACGATTGGCGCACGGCGATGTTCAGCCTGGGCGTGATGGTGTTGTTCGCCTGGCCGCTGGCCATCTTTGTCCTGCGCGATCGACCCAGTGATATAGGACAGAATCCCGATGGCGATGAAGTGGCCTCGGCGGAATCGAAGATTCAACCGCGCGCATTCGGTGAACTGCTGGTACGTCCGGCGTTCTGGCTGCTGCTGGTGGGCAGCATGTGTTCCATCGGCGCAATCGGTTCCATCAATCAACATATGAAACTGGTTTTCAAAGACCAGGGCTTCACCGATCAGGCCACGCTGAATTCCACGTGGCAGATGGCGAACACGATCATTCTGTTTTCGAGCATCGCGGGCCGGCTGTTCATGGGTTGGATGGCCGACCGCTTCTCGAAAAAATACGTCATGGCCGCAACCTACTTCCTAGTGGCTGGAACCATTCCGCTGCTGTTGCTGGTGAAGCCGGGGCAGGATATGGACCTGTGGCTGTTTGCGATGCTGTTCGGATTCGGCATGGGCGCGGACTATATGCTCATTCCGCTGATGGCGGCCGAGCAATTTGGCGTCAACACCGTGGCGCGCGCAATGGCAATCATTCTACCCACCGACACGATCGGCCAGACGTGGTTCCCGTGGATTGTGTCGAAGCTGCGCATCGCCTATGGAGATTATGGCACCGCATTGACGGCGGTCTTCGTGATGGCGGTTCTGGGCGCGATCGCCGTTTCGTTGTTGCCAAAGCAGGGACAAAAGGATGAGACACTTCACTTACAAGACGCTCAACGAACTCCAGCAGGAGACTGAAAAGCTCGGCACGCGTCACGTTCACTTCGAAGAAGATTCCCGTAAGATTCAAACCATTCTGGCGCGGCCCGTGGCCATGGGAAAACTGCGCGCGGGCAACTCCATTGCCATTCATCCCATGGAAGGATGCGACGGCACGTCCGATGGAGCGCCGGACGAGCTGACGTTTCGCCGCTACGAACGCTTCGGGCGCGGCGGCGCGAAACTGATCTGGTTTGAAGCGACGGCGGTGCGCGAAGATGGCCGCGCCAACACGCGCCAGTTGTGGATTCACGAGAAGACGCTGCCCGAAATCGCGCGCCTGTTGGAGCGCACCCTCGCCGTGCACAAGGAGATCTACGGAACGGCGGACGACGTCGTTGCGCCGCTGCAATTGACGCATTCCGGCCGTTACAGCGTGCCGAAGAAAATACTTGGTTATCGCAGCCCATCCGTCGATGCCAGGTTCGGCATGCCCGGCGATTATCCCGTCATCTCCGACGATGAGTTGGAGCGGTTGGAAGATTGGTATGTGGATGCCGCGAGACTTGCCCTGCGCGCCGGGTTCCGCGCCGTCGACGTGAAAGCCACGCACGGTTACCTGCTGTTCGAACTGCTGGGGGCGAAACATCGCGCGGGCCGCTACGGCGGCAGTTTGGAGAACCGCACGCGATTCATCAAAAATGTTTTTGGCAAGATTCGCGCCGCTCTGGGAAACCAAATGTCTCTGTGCATGCGCCTGGGATGTTACGAAGGAGTGCCTTTCGTTCTCGATCCGCAAACCGGCACCGGCGTTCCCGTCCCTTACACAACGCCGTATCCGCACGGCTTTGGCAACGACGAGCAGGACCCCATGAAAGAGGATCTGAGCGAAGTGAAGCAGGCCATCGGCTGGTTCCGCGAATGGGGATTGGAACTGTTGAACGTTTCCCTGGGCAGCCCGTACTTTAATCCGCACATGGGGCGTCCGTTCGAAAAGCCCGACGATGGCAATTACGAATCGCCGGAACATCCGCTGATTGGCGTCGACCGCCACTTCCGCATCGCCGGGGAATTGCAGCGCGCGTTTCCCGATTTACCCATGGTGGGCACCGGGTACAGCTGGCTGCAAACTTACGCCCTCAACGCCGCCGCGCATAACGTGGAAAGCGGCGCAATTACGTTTTACGGCGCGGGCCGCAACGCGCTCGCCTATCCCGACTTCGCCCGCGATGCGCTGGAAAAGGGCGTCATGGACGGCAAGCAGGTGTGCCGCACGGTGACGTTCTGCACTTATCTGATGCGGCAGAAGCACAACGATCTCGGCCAATATCCCACCGGCTGCCCACCCTACGACAAGGAAGTATACGGACCCATCATCAAGCTGGCGCGGCAAACAAAGCGCTAGCTTGTGATGTCGAACAACCCTTTCGCGACGGAGGAAATGGCGGCCGGATATGCCACTTCCCGGCCGCCGGTTCATCCTCTTGTGTTAGAGCAAGCGTGGTGCGCGATGGATTTGCCGCGGCCTGTTCGCCGCGCACTGGATGTAGGCTGCGGCGCGGGCGCATCTACAAAAGCACTGGCGGGATTTGCGCAGCGATGCATCGGATTGGAACCGGCCGCGGCGATGCTTCGTTTGGCTCCGCGAATCGCGCCGGACGCGGCCTTTGCCGTGGGCGCGGCGGAACACCTCCCTATTCGCAATGGCTCCATCGACGTCATGACGGCGGCGGGGTCGCTGAATTACGTCAACCTGGATTTGTTTTTCCCCGAAGCCGTCCGCGTTCTTGCGCCGCACGGAGTGTTGATCGTTTACGACTTCAGCGCGGGAAAGAGCTTTCGCAACACAACGGCGTTGGACGATTGGTTCTCCCGATTCACGAATCGCTATCCGATGCCTGTGAACGAAGCGCGCGAACTCAATCCGGATATCCTGCGACGTCTAGGCCTTCGCGTGCGCCACTCGCAGCAATTTGAAATCGGAATCGTCTTATCGCGCGCTTTCTATCTGGACTACATGATGACGGAAACCAACGTCGCATCGGCGGTTCGCAGCGGCACGCCATATTCCAGCATCAGATCGTGGTGCGCGGAAACACTGGCGGAGGTATGGGGCGACGAAGAGCGCGAAGTACTGTTTCGCGGCTACTTCGCCTGCGTGTGAATTCTTGTAGCGTGGAACCCCTTGAGTAGCGAAGCGATTTCCGGCTCCGGTATCGCGGCGGCCGCGGTGGCCAGCGCATCGGCCACCGCGCCATGACGCGCAACAATGGAGACCGGTTTGCTGTTGGCTACCCCCATACCCGTTCCGGAATCGAGGATGTGTGAATAACGAACACCACTCGCATCCAGGTGCTGTTCGCTATCGCCCGATGTGGAGATCGATTGGTTGCGAATGACAACCAGCGCGCCGGCCGCTTCCACCCGCCAACCGGTAGTTCCCGGCGCAGCTTCTCCCGCGGCGATGTCGCCGGCGATGGCCACCAATGCGCGCCGGATGCCCGCTTTTCGTAACGTGAGAATCGCCTCTTCGGCGGCAAATCCCTTTCCGATGCCGCCGAGGTCGAGTTGCATGCCGGGCTTCAACAAAGAAACACTGCGTTTGCGGGCATCCAAGTGCAAAAACAAATAACCGCATTTGCGTTTTGCTTCGGCGATGGACTCGGCAGACGGCGGATGGCGCGTGCGGCGCGCTTCCCTCCACAGGCGGGTAAGAGGGCCAAGAGTGACGTCGAATGCGCCATGGGAGGCGCGCGACACTGTCTGCGCAACGCGCAGAACGCGGAAGAGATCGTCGCTGATGGCCACCGGCGCACCTGCCGGTAAACGGGTTACTTCACTCTCCGGATGGTAGTCGCTCAGCGCCGCGTCGATGGCATGAATGCGCGCAAAAGCGGCGGCGAAGGCCCGCTGCGCCACAGCGGAATGGGGAGCATACAATGTGATGCGAGCCAGAGTGCCCATGTGCGGCGCGGCGGATTCAAAGCGCGTGAGCGGCTTTTCCGCAACCGCGAAACTGGCGGCGGCGAGAAGCGCGAAACTACTCTTTCTCCACGCCATTGTTCCAATACGCGAACATCTCCGCCGCGGACGGCACGCGCACCGGGCGCACCAGCCGGAACCCCAGCCATTGCGCGTCGGTGTGATACCAGATGCTCTTGGGCAGTTGCGGGTCCTGCATCTTCCACGATGCATCGGAGGCAACGCGCGCGGCGCAACGGCAGCCGACGGCGTCGTCGTTCCACGATCCGCCGCGCACCGAGTGCGGATATGGTTTCGACGCCCGCAGCCACGGCAGCGGCGTAAGCGGCTGCGACCAGCGCGAGTAATGCGGCGCGTATTGATCGAGCGTCCACTCCATCACGTTGCCAAGCATGTCGTGAAGTCCCCACGCGTTGGGTTTTTTCGTTCCCACCTTTTCGTACTTACCGTTGCTGTTACCGGCGAACCAGGCGTACTCGCCGAGCGTCGCGGCATCGATGTCCGCGCCGGCGCGACAGGCATACTCCCATTCCGCTTCCGTGGGCAGGCGATAGAAATGTCCGGTGCGCGCGCTGAGCCATTGCGAATACTTGTTCGATGCGTGCTGCGTCATGCTGATGGCCGGGTAACCCTCCAACCCCATGCCGAAACTCATCTCGACGTAAGGCCGCGTGGGACGGCTCACGGCATCGAGAACGGGATCCGCGCCAGCCGTTTCTCCGGCCATCTGCGCGAACATGAACAGGCGGTACTCATCCCAAGCCACTTCGTGCTTGCCCATCCAAAACGCTTCCAATTTGACTCTGTGCAGCGGGCCTTCGTCAGGACGGCGTCCGCGTTCGGAGACGGGCGATCCCATCAGAAATTCGCCGGCGGGAATGGGAACCATTTCGAAGGAGACCACTGTTCCGGGGATGGTTGTCTTGTAAGGCGCGCCGGCAAGATTCTTCTGCGCATTTCCAACGATGCGCGCGTGCAGTTTATCAGCAATCGCTCGTTCGTCCGGTTTCCCGTTTCCCTGCCCCAGCGCGATCGCATCGGGCCAAACGGCGCCGGCGGCAATCCACTGCCGCACTTTGTCACGCGAGGCTTTTGCTACTTGCGGACCGCCGGGAGGCATTGCCCCCGCTTTTCCCGGCATCAGTTCCATGGACGTCAAAAGCGTGCTCTTATCCGGTTGGCCGGCTACGATTGCGGGTCCCTTCAATCCGCCTTTGCGTGCCAGCGCGGAGGTGTCCAAGCGAAGGCCCGCATAGTTGCGCTGCGCATTGTGGCAGCCCACACAATTTGCTTCGAGCACGGGAGCAACGTCGCGCCGGAAATCCTGCGCGGATAGATTCGCCAGCAGAAACAGAAGCGCGATCATTACACGAACTTTGTTCTGCCCGGTTTCGCCAGCGGGTGCGGAGCGAACGATCCGGCCCAATCGAGATTCGCCGGAAAGAGCGTGTCCTGCGAGTTCATGGCTTGCTCCCAGGTGATCTGCTGGCCCGTGTAGGCGGCCATGCGGCCCATGATGGCGAGCATGGTGGATGTGGTCATCCATTCCACGTCCACAATCGGTTGCCCGCGGCGGATGGATGCGAAGAGCGCATCGTGCTCCGCCTGGTACATGTCGTTCTTCTGTCCCGTGAACGTCCATTCGCTCTGTCCGGTGATGCGCGGATTGGGGCCGCGTCCAATGGTGACCGCGCCTTTGGTTCCGAGAATGTAATCGGAGTTCTCGTTGTAGCAGCCTTCAATTTGACGGCATCCGAGGAAGGCGCGCACGTTGTTCGGATACAGATAGTTCACTTCGAAATGATCGAAGATGTTGCCGCCTTCGGCGGGAATCTGACGGCCGCCCACGGCGACGCAGCTGATGGGAGGCTTGTCATTCATCGCCCAGGCGATCTTATCGACGCTGTGCACGGCCTGCTCCACCAGACCGTCGCCGGAAAGAAATCCGAAGTTGTACCAGTTGCGAATCATCCATTCCACTTCGCTCATGCCGGAAGGACGTTCGGAGGCGGGCGGCATCGGCTTGACGGGGTTCGTGTAGTAGGTGGCGTAGTAGGCGACCAGATCGCCGATCGCGCCGTTCTTCATCTGCGCGAACGTTTCCTTGATATGCGTGGAGTAGCGCCAGCAGAATCCTGCGACGACCGAGCGCTGCTTTTCCCTCGCCATCTTCGCCGTTTCCAGAACATGTCTGATACCGGGGGCATCGACCGCAACCGGCTTCTCACAGAAGACATGTTTGTTGGCTTCCACGGCCGCGCGCAAGTGCCCGGGTCGGAAGCCGGGAGGCGTGGCGAGCAGAACGACATCGACATCGCTGGCGATGAGCTTTTGATAGGCGTCCAAGCCGAGAAAAATCTTCTGCTCCTCGACTTGCACTTTGTCGCCGGCTGCTCGTTTCAAACGGCTGAGACAGGATTGAGCGCGCTCCATGTCGATGTCGGCGACAGCGGTGAGCGCAGCGTAGTCATCGGCCTTGAGAGCTTGCGCGGCTGCGCCGGAACCGCGGCCGCCACAGCCCACCAGGCCGACCTTCAAAGTCTTGGCGGATTGCAAGGCGGAAAGAACGGCGGGGAAGCCGGAAGCGATGGAAGCGGCGAGAAAAGTGCGTCGAGGCGTGGATGAGGATTGCATACTAAGGATATTATATCGGGATGACTGTTCGCCGCTGCATCTGTCTGCTGATCCTCGTGCTGCTCGCCGGGAGCGCCGCCTGCCGGCGCGAAAAGAAGCGCATCATCGGCGTGATTCCCAAAGCAACGGCGCATCTTTTCTTTATGTCGATCAAGGCGGGCGTCGACGACGCGGCGAAGGAGGCGGGCGTCGAGTATCAATGGAACGGTCCCGGCGAAGAGACGGATCACGCGCGGCAAATCCAGATTGTCGATGCCATGGTGACGCAGCGCGTCGATGCCATCGCCATCTCGGCAACGGATCAGACCGCGCTGGTCGCGCCGGTTCGCCGGGCGATTGCCGCCGGCATTCCCGTCACCGTATTCGATTCCGGCCTCGACGTGGACGACTACGTGACGTTCGTCGCCACCGACAATTACGAAGCGGGCCAGAACGCCGCGCGATTGCTCGCCGGATTGGTTGGCGGAAAGGGCAAGGTCGCCATGCTGATGCATAAGCCAGGCGGCAAGTCGACGGGCGATCGCGAAAAAGGCTTTGACGAAATCATGGCCAAGGAGTTTCCGAATGTAAAGGTAGTGGCGCGCCAGTTCGGCATGGCGGATCGCGCCAAGTCACGCGCGGCGGCGGAGAACATTCTTACGGCGCATCCCGATCTGGCCGGCATGTTCGCGTCGGCGGAAGCGAATTCGCTGGGCGCGATTCACGCCATCCGTTCGCGCGGAATGTCGGGCAAGCTGCGGCTGATCACCTTCGACTTCAGCGACACGCATGTGGAAGCGTTGAAGGAGGGAACCATCGACATCATGCTGGTGCAGGATCCGCACCGCATCGGCTACGAGGCGCTGAAGAGTCTGACCGACAAGTTGAGCGGGAAGACGCCGGCGAAACGAATGGATCTGAAAGTGCGAGTCATTGAGAAGAAGGATCTGGACAAACCCGAAGTACAGGCGCTGCTTTTTCCCGAGTGGCGCAAGAAGCCACGCGTTACATCGTGCTCGTCGGCAACAACAAGGAATTGCGCGAAGACGAGTTGACAATAGGCGAGTTGGCCAAGTCAAAAAAGGAACCAGTGC
>JACPVQ010000092.1:7983-21899 GCA_016191645.1 Candidatus Solibacter usitatus | reverse complement strand
TGCCCTCGCGATCGATGCCCGCTCCGCGGAAGTACACCATGGTGCCCGCTCGCGACGTGTCGTATAAAGCATGCCCTCTGATGGAATTGGATACGACGTTTTCCAGAAGCGGAAAAGCGGTACCCTTCACCTCCAACCGGTCGCTGTCGAACGGCACGGCGAACAAGGTGTTGGAGTGGATGTAGGTGAGATGTCCGCTGGCCAGGTAGCGAGGATAGTGTCCGGCCGCCAGCACCTTCCGCTTGCGGTCCTTGAACGAATAGGCCTCCACATTCGGGACGGCGAAATCGGCAGTGGAGGAGGAGAGGAAAAGGACCCCGCGCCCACCTGGCAAGACGGTAGGGAAACGGTGCGATTGGTCCGCGTTGAGTTCCGTGAGAACCGACGGTTTCCCGCCGGAGGCGGGAATCAGCGACAATCCGCTGTTGTTGGACAACGCGGCAACAATGTTGCCGTCCTCTCCCCAACTTCCACCGCGGCCGTTTGCCGCGCACAAGGTGATCGGCGCGCCGCCGTCCACGGAAACCTTTTTCAACGCGTCCCGCGTGAAGAAACCCACCCATCGTCCATCCGGAGAGAAGAACGGATAAGACGCGTTCTCGGTGCCGGTCATCTGCGTCGCCTGATCCTGATCGAATCGTCTGGAAAAGAGGACGTTGGTCTCCTTACTCCTGCTGACGAAAACAACGCGCGATCCGTCCGGGGAGACGGCAAGGGACATGATCAAATTGTACAGCGACGGCAGCGGCGCGCCAAGATTCGTTTCCAGCTTCACCAATTGCTTCGGCACCGGCCGCGTGGCGATGTAGAGGTAGATGCCAAGCGCCGCGGCCACCAGCGACATGGCGGCAAAGGCGGGGATAGGCCATTTGCGTTGCGGCGCGGGAGCCGCGGTCAGCACCGGCGCTGTCTCCTCTTCGCCCGATTCGATCTTGTCCAAGGCGATGCGCGCCTCGCCGATATCGCGCATGCGCTTGCGCGCGTCGCGCACCAGGCAGCGCCGCAACAGCGGCTGCACCTTCGCCGGCGCGTCATCGACGCGGATCTCTTTATTGATTACATCGGCCAGCGTGTGCGCAATGGTCTGTCCATCGAAGAGACGTTTGCCCGTGAGCATCTCCCACAACACGACGCCGAACGACCAGACGTCGGCGCGCTTATCGACAGGTTGCCCCGACGCCTGCTCCGGCGACATGTAGGACGGCGTGCCCATGATGACACCCGCCAATGACGCCAGCCGGATGGTGGGCGCATTGGCCGGATCGTGCAGGTCCTGCAACGGGTCGGCCGCTTTGGCAAGGCCGAAGTCGAGAACCTTTACCATGCCTTCCGGAGTGACCTTGATATTGTCGGGCTTCAGGTCGCGATGATAGATGCCCTTTTCGTGCGCCGCTTCGATGCCATCGATGAGTTGACGCAGAATCGGCATGGCGTCTTCGAACGTCACGCCTTCTTTGCCAATGCGCGCGGTGAGCGTTGGCCCCTCGATGTACTCCATGACAAGGTAGTTGGGCCCGATATCGTAGAGCGTGCAAATGTTGGGATGATTCAGCGCGGCGACGGCGCGCGCCTCGCGATCGAAGCGTTCATTGAATTTCTCTTTCGCGACTTTGATGGCGACATATCGCCCCAGCCGCGGATCGCGCGCTTTCCACACGGATCCCATCCCGCCTTCGCCAAGCAGCGAGAGGATCTCGTAAGGTCCGAGAGTTGTTCCAGGTCCGATGCTCATATCAAACAAACACTATTAGCCACAGATGGACACAGATGAACACAGATAGAGCAAAACAAAGATGTTTTGTTTTATCAGTGTTCATCTGTGTCCACCTGTGGCCAAAGTTCTTTCTTGTTGTTCACTGTCCGTTTGCCAGCGCGCGGCGGCGCACTTCCTCGAAGAGATTGAAGATGATGAAGGCCTGTGTTGTCGCTTCCGTTGGCTGGCCGCCCGGCGCGGATACCACCACCATTCGTTTTCCGTCCGGGGCGATCGTCATATTCGTGTGCCCGGACCTTCCTGGAATTTCGCGATCGGCCCAATGGCGCGGTGTTCCTGGAGTAAACGTGCTGCCCTTCGCCGTGTAATCCACCGCCATGATGCGGCCTAAGCGCACGTAGTAAAAGATCTCCCGGCCATTGGGAGACCAAACGGGAGCCTGGCCGCCATCGGCCGCCGACACCTGCCATTTTGCGCCGCTGTCGGGAACGGCGCGCACATACACTTGATTGTTCGTGCCATCCGCGGTGCCGTAGGCAATCCACTTTCCATCGGGTGAGAAGCGGCCCGCAAGAACCGCGACGTTGCGCTCTTCACAACACTTGTCCAGCTTTCCCATGCGCGGCGCGGTCTCTGTGGAATTAGCGCCTGCGTACTCCAGATGCGCCAGGGCGATCATGTTAGCGGAAGTCCTTCCCAATGCCAACAACTTCCCATCCGGCGAGACGTCATGCAAGAACAAGGAACCGCTGTCTTCGAAGATCTGCTGCGGCTTCGATGCTCCATCGGCCCGCGTCCAGTACAGTTTGAAGCCGGAAGAGAAGAGGATCGCCTGCGAGCCGGCGTTCCAGGCGAACCCCGAAGCATCTTCCTCAAAGGTCAGTTTCACCTTTGCGTTGCGCTGCAAATCGTAGACCCAGATGCTCACGCGGGTGCCTTCGCGCTGAAGATACGCAAGCCGCTTGCCGTCGGCGGACAGTCGCGGGCGAGTTACGGCGTTCAAGCCCGGTATCGGCGTTCCGCGGCCTGTCGCGTCCACCCATTCCAGGCTTGTGCCCTCCTGCTCCACACGGGCTCCGCGGTAGTAGACAAGGGTGCCGTTGCGCGACACATCGTAGATGGCATTCCCTCGGATCAAGCTGGATGCGATACCTTCCAGGACCGGAAAAGCCAACCCCTTTGCCTCCATGCGATCGATGTCGAAGGGCACGGCGAACAACGTATTGGAATGGATGTAAGTGAGATGGCCGCTGGCGAGGTAGCGGGGATAGACTCCAGTGGCGAGCACCTTCCGCTTGCGATCTTTCAACGAATAGACTTCCACGCTCGCGCTTGAGTAATCGTTATTCGATTTACTGGAGATGAAAAGCACTCCGCGCGCGCCCGGCAGCACGGACGGGAAGCGGTGCGTGTGCTCCCCCGCGCTCAGTTCCGTCAACGCGGTTGGCTTGCCGCCGGAGGCGGGAATCAGAGACAGAGCGGCATTGTTCGCCAGTGTCGCGACAATATTGCCATCGTCGCCCCAACTCGCGCCGCGGCCGCTGCTGCCGGCGCTTGCGCACAGGGTAATGGGAGCGCCGCCATCGACGGAGACTTTCTTCAGCGAATCCGCAGTGAAGAAGCCCACCCAGCGCCCATCCGGGGAAAAGAAGGGATAGAACGCGCCCTCCGTGCCGGGCATCTGCGTGGCCAGATCCTGATCCAAGCGGCGGGAAAAAAGAAAATTGCCCTCCTTGTTCCGGGCCAGGAAGACGACGCGCGATCCGTCGGGAGAGACGGCAAGCGAAGTCGAACTACTGAACGTGGAAGGAAGAGAAGCGCCGAGTTCCGCTCCCAACTTGACGAACTGCCGCGGGACCGGGCGTGAGGCCAGCCAGTAGAGAACGCCGAGGCCGGCCGCGGCGAGCGCGAACAACGCCGCCAGCGCGGGGTAGAGCCACGGGCGTTTTCTTTGCGCCACGGGCGCGGCGGTGATCTCCTGCTCTCCGGCCGCGTATTTTTCCAGCGCAATGCGCACGTCGCCAATGTCGCGGATGCGCATCCGCGCGTCGCGCACCAGGCATCCGCGCAGGATTTTCTGAATCGGCTCGGGAGTGCCGGAGGGCAATTGCGCGTAATCGATCTCCTGACGCACCACGTCGGCCAGCGTTTCCACAATTGTCGCGCCGCCGAAGAGCGGACCTGCCGTGAGCATCTCCCAGAGAATGACGCCGAAGGCCCAGACGTCGGAGCGCTTGTCGACGGGTTTGCCGGTGGCCTGTTCCGGCGACATGTAGGCCGGAGTGCCCATGATGACGCCAGCGACGGTGGCGATGCGGATGGTGGGCGCGTTGGCAGGGTCGTCGCGCATGGCCAGCGGATCGGCGGCCTTGGCCAACCCGAAGTCGAGTATCTTGACCACGCCTTCGGGAGTGATCTTGATGTTGTCGGGCTTGAGATCGCGATGATAGATGTTCTTTTCGTGCGCCGCTTCGATGCCATCGACCAACTGCTGCAAGATGGGCATCGCCGCATCCACGGACATCGCGCCTTCTTTGATCCGCGCCGTGAGCGTGGGGCCCTCGATGTACTCCATGACCAGGTAGTTGGGCCCGATGTCGTAGAGTGTGCAGATATTGTTGTGATTCAGGGCGGCAACGGCGCGCGCTTCGCGATCGAAGCGTTCATTGAATTTTTCTTTCGCGACTTTGATCGCAACGTAGCGGCCCAGCCGCGGATCGCGGGCTTTCCACACAGATCCCATCCCGCCTTCGCCAAGCAGGGAGAGGATTTCATAAGGTCCGAGAGTAGTGCCGGGTCCGACGGTCATGGTGATTCCATTAGTCTACACCTTGAAACAGTGCGGGTTAGCGTTTCAAGACGGCGGGCCAGTTGACGACGACGGTAATCGGTTTGGCCTCGCTATCAATCGATTCCAGAAGCAGGAATCGCTTGCCGTCGCCGGTCACAGCGAACTGGTCATATTGGTACTCGACGGGAACCCGTGTTGGGAAAAGAAGATTGGGGATGCCGGCTTCCAGTGCAACGCCGTTCTTGATGGGCACCGACATCATGTTGCCCTCCAGCGTGAGATAGAACAACTCCTTGCCGTCCTTGCGCCAGTAGCCCTGCACTCCACCAGCGCTGGAAACCTGGCGTCTTTCGGCAAAAGACGGAAAGGCCGCGATATAGACCTCATGACGTCCCGATTCGTTCGTGTTGTAAGCCGCCCATCGTCCGTCCGGAGAGACGCGAAGTCCATCCTTGTTATATTCCGTTTTCAAAAGTGTTTCGGGCTTTGCCCCCGCACCCGAAGCCAGACGGTAGAAGTTCCTGCCAAAGCGATTGAGAAATGTGATCGACCCGTCCTTCAGCCACTCCGCGGGGTAGACGTTCTCCTGCAACGCGTGCACCGGACGCGCGTCTCCGCCGCCGGCCATTTTGCGGTAAAGATTCACAAACCCACCGCTGCTAGACCCGAAAAGGATCTCCCGTCCGTCCGGTGACCAGGCCACGGTGTCCTTTGCAGCCGGATCGGAGGTCACGCGGGAGAGGATGACGCTGGTGAGATCCAGGATCCAGATGTCGGAGGTTCCCACCTTTGGATCGAGGATTTGCGCGGCAAAGCGCTTCTCGTCCGGCGACAACATGCCTTGCCTATAGACGCGAGGCTCCCCGGCGGACCCCAGCCTCTTGCCGTTCCTGTCATACCAGGCGGGCTGAATCTCCGCCCCGGCGGCGTTCCCCGCGCGGTACACCAAGGTGCCATTGCGCGACGAGGAGTAGCTGCTCACCCCGCCGATATCATTGCGCGTGACCGCGTCAGCCACCGGGAATGGTTCTCCGCGCAGTTGGAGCTTTCCCGTATCGAAGGACTGGGCAAACAACACGATTCCGCGGGCGAACAAGAGAAGATCTGGTTCAACAAAGCTCGCGTTGGTGTAGGAGTCGAGGAGACGCCGCGATTCCTGGGAACCGAGCGAACCGAGGTAAACCCCGGATTTCGACGCATCCTGGCTCCTTGAAGTATAGAGAAAATGACGGCCGTCCGGCAGAAAGTGAGGCCAAAACTGTCCTGTCTCCCTGCGGGCGTCATCTCGTTCGAAAACCCGCTTCGGCTCACCGCCTGCCGAACTCACCTGAGAGAGTCGTGTGCCGCCGATGAGGATGACACCATCGCGGTTCCAGCTTCCCCCTAAAAAGACGCGCGGGTCGCACAGGATTTGTGGAGGTCCGCCGTTGACGTCGATCTTCTTCAACTTTCCATCGGCGTAAAATCCGATGAACCGGCTGTCCGGCGACCAGAACGGCGCGGCTGCGTTTTCCGTGCCCTGCAATGCCACAGCCTGCGCTGCCTCGATACGCCGCAACCAGAGCATGGGGCTGACGCCTGATTTCACGCCGGTGTAAGCAAACATGCGGCCGTCAGGGGAGGCGGCCGGCGTGTCCATATAAGTAAGGGTGTTCTTCTGCGGCAACGGATGATCGAAGCGGACCGGATAGATCGGCGGCGCGGTCTTGCGGAAATAGAACAACCCCAGCGTCAGCGCTGCCGCGGTAGCAATGGCTGCCAGCGCCCAGGAAAGCCTTTCCCGGCGCTTCGGGTACTGCGCGGGGGTTGCGGCGGTTTCCTGCCCGCCGGCCGCGATTCTGTTCAATGCAATGCGCGCCTCGCCGATGTCGCGCATGCGCACTTTGGCGTCGCGGACCAGGCAACGGCTGAGCAGCGGGCGGATTACTTCGGGAGTTCCATCCAGTGTGAACTCCTTGGTGAGCACTTCGGCCATCGTGTGCGCGATGGTTTCCCCGCCGAACAATCGCGACTGGGTCAGCATCTCCCACACGACGACGCCGAAGGCCCAGATGTCGGCGCGCTTATCGACGGGCTTGCCGGAGGCCTGCTCCGGCGACATGTACGACGGGGTGCCCATGATCGCCCCCGCCACCGTCATCAGGCGGAGCGTGGGCGCGTTGGCCGGATCGTCAACGACGGTGATGGGATCGGCGGCCTTGGCTAATCCGAAGTCGAGAATCTTGACGACGCCTTCGGGCGTGATCTTGATGTTGTCGGGCTTGAGATCGCGATGATAGATGTTCTTTTCATGCGCCGCTTCGATGCCATCGACAAGTTGCTTTAGGATTGGCATCGCCGCATCCACGGACATCGCGCCTTCTTTGATGCGCGCCGTAAGCGTGGGGCCCTCGATGTACTCCATGACCAGGTAGTTGGGACCAATGTCGTAGAGTGTGCAGATATTGTTGTGATTCAGGGCGGCCACGGCGCGCGCTTCGCGGTCGAAGCGTTCATTGAATTTTTCTTTCGCGACTTTGATGGCGACATAACGGCCAAGGCGCGGATCGCGGGCTTTGTAGACTGAACCCATCCCGCCTTCGCCAAGCAGAGAGAGGATTTCATAAGGTCCGAGAGTGGTGCCGGGTCCGACGGTCATGGTGATGCCATTAGTCTACATGATCCCATCTGCAGCTCTGCACTACGACTCTTTGAAGTCCCTCCAAGTGCTGCTTCTGTACTACTAGACTCTGAAATTTTTCTAAGCTGCAAAGATTTTCTTTGGTTGCGGCTGTGCTGCTCTGGCTGCAAAGCAGCCGATGCGGCCGCTTTGCAGCCGATGGCCTCTGGCGAGGCCATGCGGGATCTGGAGATCCCGCCGCAGATCTGGAGATCTGCCCCACATCAATGGTGAAGATCGACTACGGTGCGCTGCAAGCGACGTTGCAAGGTGCAGTTGCCCGCTGCGGATTTGTTGCGTTCCGGCCGTCCCAAGGAGTGCGCTACGATGCTTCCGGCGAAATCGCACGTATTGGTGACGTGGCGAAGCTCGAAGAGTTGTCACAGCTGGCGCTGCGATCAAAGGACCGTTGAAACGCGAACGGTTCCGGGTACGTTATCCTATTAGGTTACGAATGTACCGTTTCGCCACTTTTCTCCCCACGCTCCTGGTGTGCGCTGGCATGGCCCATGCCGCCTCAGCCACGGAAGCCACACGCGCTATCGGCGCGATGCCCGCATGGTTTGAACCCGTTGCGCAGCCGCGTCCGCATGCGAAGTTTTTGTCGCGCGGCGGCCAAGGCACGCTGGTAGTGGGCCAAAACGTAGCCGCTTTCCAATCGCGCGATGCTCAAATGAGCCTGCGTCTGATAGGCGCGAATCCGCTTGCGGCCATGAGCGGCAGTGGCGAGAAGTCCGCCCGAAGTTCCTACTTCGCGGGCAACGATCGCGCGCAATGGCGCGCCGATGTTCCGCATTTCACTGCTGTTCGCGGCTACGCCGTCTATCCCGGCATCGACATTGTGTATCATCTGGCGGGCAACGCCCTGGAGTACGATTTCATCGTCGCGCCAGGCGCAGACCCGAATCAAATTCGTCTGCTGTTTGACGGGGCGGGTCGCGCTACCATTGATGGCGGCGGCGAACTCGTCTTCCCCAACGGGCTGCGTCAGAAGCGTCCCGTGGCGTATCAGGACGGCGCGCAGGGACGCCGCGAGATCGCCGTTCGCTATGCGATGGCGAAGAACGCCGAAACGCGTTTCGTGCTGGAGAATTACGATCGTTCCCAGCCGCTCGTGATCGACCCTGTTTTGTACTCTTCCTATCTGGGCGGCGACCGCAATGAGACGGCGACGGCGATGACCGTCGACAGCAGCGGACGGTTCTGGGTTACCGGATCGAGCGCATCCTACAACGGATTGACCATTCCCACGACGCCGATTCAAACCAGTTCCAAGGGCGGCAGGGACGTCTTCGTCGCGCAGTTCAGCATCGACGGCAATGGGTTGGCGCTGAATTACTGGACACAGTTCGGCGGTGGCGCCGACGACGAGGCAACGTCTATTGTTGTGACGGCGAGCGGGCTTGTCTACGTTGCGGGATTTACCGCATCGAACGATTTTCCGCGCGGCGGCGCGGCGGTGATGGCGGAGCAGGCCGGCGGTATGGACGCTTTTGTGACGGTATTGCGCCCCGACCAGGGAGCGGATGCCTTGCAGTACAGCCAGTGGTTCGGTGGAAACAAGGACGATTTCGCCAATGCGCTGGCGGTGGACGCGGCCGGGTCTATCTACATTGCGGGGACGACGCAATCCGATTCGTTGCCCGGTGTCGATAAGGGCGGCGCGCAAGGCTCAAACCGCGGGGGCTTCGAAGGCTTTCTTGCGAAAATTACACCCACCGCGGCAGCGCCGCTGCAGTATTCCAGCTATCTGGGCGGAGACAGTTCCGATTACGTGGAAGGCATCGGGTTGGATGCATCGGGCGGTGTTTGGATTGCCGGCTATACGGCTTCTTCCAACTTCCCGGTGACTGTGGATGCGATGCAGGCGAGTAGGAACTCCAACTTCGATCTGTTCGTGGCGCGGTTCAATCTCTCCAAGTCCGGGTTGGATTCCTTGGACTACGGAACCTTCATCGGCGGCAACGGCTTGGATGTTCTGCGCGCCATGGGCATTGATGCCGCGGGCCAGATTTGGCTGGCGGGTTACACATTCTCCACTGATTTTCCAACCAGTGCGAACGCCTTCCGTAGGACTCCGGCCGGCGGCGCGGATGCATTTCTGCTGCGCTTCGATTCGACGAAACGGACGACGGGCGCGGCGATTGCTTACGGCACTCTTCTCGGCGGGCGCGCCTCCGATGTCGTGTACGGCATGGCGCTGTCTCCGGATGGCCGCGTCGCTTTGACGGGATATACATTTTCGGACGATTTTCCGGTGCTCGGGGAATCGCGTCCGGCCAGGGCCCCGCTGGGCGCAAACGCGTTCGCAGCGGTGCTCGATCCGTCAAAAGGCGCCGACGCGCTGGTGTATTCGAACTTTGTGGGCGGCGGCCTCAACGATGCCTCCACGGGCGTCGCCATGGACGCGGCGGGGAACATCGTGTGGGCCGGCTTCACGTACTCACTGGATTTTCCCGTGACCAACGGCGCGGCTAAGCAAAGCGGCGGCGGATCGTCACAGAGCTTCGTCATCCGCACTCGCGTCAATTGATCCGCTTACCCCCGCAGCTGCTCCGACAACCAAACGATGTAGTTCGCGTTGCGCTTCCGCACCTCTTCCAGTAAGTCCGCCGGCAATTCATCCAGCTTCTCTTTGAAGAAACGGTGATCGCCGTCCGTCGACGCCGTATCGCGGCTGCCGTTGACGTTGCCGATCCAGAAGACAAGAAACAGGTTCCCATCCACGCGTCCACGTTCCGGCGTCCCTAAATAAGTTCCGCGTCCGAGATCCGTGTATTTCTTCGCCAGTTCACTCTCTTCGCCGAAGGCATTCCTTGCGGCGAACTCATTGCATCGCGCCGCCATCCGGTCATAAAGTTGACGCCACTGGGAATCGGCGGGCTGTTCGTACAACACATCCAACAACTGCAATTGCAGTTCGCCGGAAATCTTGTAGTTCCATCTGCCGCTGGTTGCGCGCGCGATCTGCTCCAGCACTTCGGCCTGCTTCCCGCTGCCCGAATGAATACTCAATGTGCCATTGAAGTACCGCGCCACGGCCGCCAGTTGACCCACGCGCGCGCGGAACTCATCCAGCGGCTTCCCGTCGAACTCGCGCATCACGCGCGGCAGTAATTCCGGCCACATCTTGTGATAGACGTAATCGCGCAAGCCGACGCCGTTCGCTTCGGACGTTTCCACATGAGCGGGATACGCCTGCCTTTTCTTGAAACCGAGATTCGGCGGAACCAGCTGCGCCGCGCGCCCGCGCGATTTGAGCCAGTGCATGTAGAACCACAACTCCTCGGACGTGGTCAGCGTATCCGCCTCGTCGATGGACGGTTCAAAATCGAATGTCCTGTTGATCGTCTGCGCCTTCACGCGGCGAATGTGATCGTACAACTCCTCATTCAGTTTCAGGCTCTTGCAAAACTTCACGGCAAGCCGTCTGACATCCGGCGCGGCAAGCTGATACGTTTTCTCGCCGGCCGTGAATGGCTTGGAGAATTCGTCCAACACCCATGCGGCCTCCTCGGCATCCAATACCTGCCGGAAGCGATCCTCGATTTCCGTATCGCTCCACGGCTGCGGATGCCGTGTATCGGCCTGCAATTCAAACAGGCGCGAGGTATCGGTGGTGAACTTCGTATATCCCGCCGCGTGTCGAATCGCCTCGCGCGTGGCTTCCACCGAAAGCCTGATTTCCGTGTCCGTATTTCCCGTGATGATGAAATGATCGGCTTCGGCGTTATACCCTTCGCGCCAACCGGAGCGGATGGCCGCCCACAAGCCGGTCTCGTAGAGATGCTTGATGCTGACGCGGGTGTGTCCGGCCGCCGTTGGGTTTTCTCCATCGCGCGCAGCGATGACATCGTCCGTGGTCATCTCGCGTGTCGCTGAAAGTTGCACCGTGGAGGCGAGGTTGATGCCCGTCTTCTTATGGATGGATCGAAACGCCGCGAAGGCCGCCGGAAGGCTGATCTCGGGGTGGCGATTTCCCACTGCGATCGCCGACTGCGCCCCTTGCGGACGCGGCAGAAACTCGCGATCCACCTTCTCCGAATAAGCGCGCAACGCATCGCCATCGGCGGAAGAAAACGAAGCCGCGCTCACTACGATTTCGCGGTTCCCTCCCGCGCGCATGCGGCCGATGAGTACGGCATCGGGAAACAATGCGCTGGCGGGCGCCGACGCCGGAGCAATGCGCAACAGCAACGGCTCGGCGCGGCCCGATGCGGAACCGTCAATAGCGACAAAATATGCCGATTGATGCGTGGGATCGCGTTGCAGCGAACCCCAATACGGCTGAATGGTTTCCAGATTCAGCGCCGCCGCGCGGCTGATAATGCGCTGCCGCAGATCGTCGTTGAGCGGCTTCTTTTCCGCCATTTGAAACAGCAAATCGGCAATCGCCGGCGCTTCTCCGGCGCGAATCGGTAGTTCAAAAGGAACAGACATGTGCTTTGTTTCCGGATGGTTCTTCAGAACTTCAATGCCTTGAGATAGGACCGGAACTCGGATCCTAAATCGCGCCGCTGCAGCGCAAACTCCACGGTGGCTTTCAGGAATCCCAACTTGTCGCCCGCATCGAAGCGCGCGCCTTCAAACTTGAGTCCATAGATGGGGCGATTTCGCAGCAGGTGTTTCAACGCGTCGGTGAGTTGGATCTCGCCGCCCGAGCCCGGTTGAATCTGCTCAATCGATTGGAAGATCTCCGGAGCAAGAATATATCGCCCGATGATCGCCAGATTCGAAGGCGCGTCGGCGGCCTTGGGTTTCTCCACCAGATTGTGGATGCGGTAGAGCCTTCCGCCCGCGCCGTTGTGCGACACCGGGTCTGCATCGACGACGCCGTAGGAAGAAATCTCCGGACCATTCACTTCCATGATGTCAGCGGGCGGCTCGAGCTTAGGGCGCTTCTCCTCCGGCAGCCTGACATCCTTCAGCCCGCAACACCGCGTGGCCAAGCCCCAACGCTTCCTTCTGCCGCACGTAACTGACATCGATGAGCCGCGAAAGATCGCGCATCTCTTTGAGTTGATCTTTCTTGCCGCGCGATTCCAGCAGATGTTCCAGTTCGAAGCTCACGTCGAAGTGATCTTCAATGGCGCTCTTGCCGCGTCCGGTGACGATGATAATGTTGGAAATCCCCGAATGCACCGCCTCTTCCACTCCATACTGGATGAGCGGTTTATCCACCAGGGGGAGCATCTCTTTGGGCTGTGCCTTCGTGGCGGGAAGAAAACGCGTGCCAAGGCCGGCGGCGGGGAAGACAGCCTTCCTCACTTTTGTGGTCATCTCTTCTATTGTAGCCGTGTGTTATTTAATGATGCCCGCAGCGGTCATCGTATCCAATTCGGCGTCGCTCACACCCAATAGCGTTCGCAGCGATTCGCGCGTGTGCCGGCCTAGCGTTGGCGCGGCGAATTCGACATTTCCCGGCGTTTCGCTGAACTTGATGGGAACTCCCGTCACGCGGATCTCGCCCGCTTCGGTGTGCGCGAGCGTTGGAAACATGTTGCGCGCCGCCGCCTGTGCGTCATTCGCCACTTCCGCCAGGGTGCGCACGGGCGTACACGGCACGCCATGCTTACGGAACACTTCCACCCATACATCCGCCGCATGCGCTTGCAGCGTCTCTACAATCATCGGCTCCAGCACGCCGCGGTTGGCGACGCGCAGATGATTCGCGGCGAATCGCGGATCGTCCGCCCATTCCGTGTGGCCAACAGCGTCGCAGAATCCCTGCCACAGCTTTTCGCTGGCCGCGGCGATGGCCACTTCGCGATCCCGCGTGGGGTAAGTAGCGTACGGAACGATGGTTGTGAATGCCGTTCCCATGGGCTTCGGATCGACGCCCGTTCCAAAGTAGTTGGCGAAGTTCGATGCCATCGCCGAAATCATCGAATCGAGCATCGCGATGTCCACGAATTGTCCGGCGCCGGTTTGTTCGCGCACGCGAAGGGCCATCAGTATTCCAATCAACGCGAACATTCCGCTGGTGATATCCGCTACCGAATGACCGCAGCGCGCGACGCGTCCATCTGGCGTGCCGGTGACGCTGATCAGACCGCACGATGCCTGCAGAATCAAATCCATCGCCGCCTCGTCGCGCGAAGGTCCGTTCTGTCCGTATCCGGAGATGGAGCAGTAGACCAAACGAGGATTGATTTGCCGCGCCTTCTCCCATCCCAGCCCCAGCCGCGACATTGCGCCGGGACGCAGGTTTTCGATAAACACATCGGACTTTTCCAGCAGCCGGTGACACAGCGCGAGCCCTTCTGGCCGCTTCAGATCGATGCTCAGCGAATGCTTGCCGGAATTCAGTCCGAGAAAGTACGATGCCTCGCCGCCTTGAAACGGAGGTCCCCAGATGCGCCCCATGTCGACACTGTCGATGCCTTCCACCTTGTAGACCTCCGCGCCGTAGGCGGCCAGCAACATGGTGCAGTAAGGGCCTGCCAGCGCGTGCGAAAAATCGAGGACGCGGATTCCGTCAAGCGGTTTACTCATCATTGCAAGCGTCGAAAATCAGAAGTACAGCTTCGCTCCCAACTGGACTTTGCGCGAACTGCTGGTGGTGGAGTTGCGGATGCGCCCGAACGTCGTGCTGGTGATGTCCGTCGTAGGCGCGCCGAACGAAACGGAGTTCGACAAGTTGGATGCGTCGGCGCGGATTTCCAGCCGCAGCCGTTCGCTCAACTTCGTCCGCTTCAATATCGAGGAACTCATGGTGAAGAAGTGCGGCCCCACAAACGCGTTGCGCCCGA
>JACPVQ010000092.1:0-7965 GCA_016191645.1 Candidatus Solibacter usitatus | reverse complement strand
TTCGCCGGCGCCGGGAGCGGAGAAGCGCGCGCGCTGCGCGTTGTCGAAGAACCAGATCAGCCCGCTCGGCCCGTCCAGGAACGGAGTCCCGTCGCCGCGGTTGCACCCTGTGCAATTCGCCGGGGATTGGTTCACGTTGCTGATGGTGTTCGTTCCCGCCCATACGGTAAATGGGCGTCCACTGGTGATGCGGAGGAAGCTGGTGACCTCCCAGCCGCCAACGATACGGCCAATCACGGCCTGATTTCCGTTGAGCCATCGCCGCCCGGGGCCGAATGGCAAGTCCCACACCGCATTGCTTTGCACGGAATGACGGCGGTCGAAATCGGACGTGGCGTAATTCAGCCTGCGGTTGTTGATGTCGAACGGTGTGCTGCCCGCGGTGGAAGCGTTCCCGGTTCCCACTACCGTCAACGTGGGATCGAACGAGCGCGTATCCAGCGACTTCGCCCACGTGTAACCCATCTGGTATGCCAGGCCGCCGCGCATGCGGCGCTCCACTTGCACTTCCAGCGCGTTGTACGTGGAGAAATCGTTGGAATCGAGTACGTTGAATCCGCTGGAAAACTGCGGATACGGCAGGAAGTAGAACGGCTGCCCCGCCGACAACGCGGTGACGTTCTGGCCCGACTGAATGCGCGAACCCAGCGACCCCGCCAGCGCGCCAACGGAGTTTTGCGCCAGGTTCGGCGCGAACAGTCGCCGGATCATCGCCGATGGGGTTTCCCCACTGCTCAATCGCGAATCCGCACGAAGCAGACCGTTCACCAAAGCCGATTCGCCGCCCGCCTTGATGGTCTTGAAGGCATCCAGAAATCCGTTATTGAAAATCTGCGCCTGGTTCACGTTGTACGCGCCCAGCAAATGATAGGCGCGCCGCCCGATGTAGGCGATGTCCAACACCGTGTTCTTGGCGATTTCGCGCTGAATGTTGAATGCCCACTGGTGCGTGCGCGGCGTTTTCAGATTGGGGTCGATCGCCGTGTTCGTGGTATTGGCGAACGCCGCCGGTTGCGTGAGGCTGCTTGGTTTCACGGTGGGTGCATTCAACTCCGGCAAATTGCGCAGCCGTCCCCCATTCTGTCCAAAGTCCTGGTTGATGGCCGCAAAGGCTCTGCCCGGCTGGTTGGGCAGAATCGTCGACGCAATGACAAACATGTTGATGCGGTCGTAAGCGATGCGGTAGTTTCCGCGGATGGAAGTCTTTCCGGATTTGAACGGATCCCACGCAAACCCAACCGAAGGACCGAAGTTTCCCATCTGATTCTTGAACAGATTCCCCGGCACCCATGCCGCGGTGTTGGTGGGAGCGGCTCCCGCCACCAGTAGTTGGTTCGGCACTCTGATGCTGTTGTCGGGCGTGTTCGGAGACAAACGGATTTCCCAGCGCAGGCCGTAATCGATGGTCAGATTGCGGCGCGCCTTCCAGGTGTCCTGGCCATAGAACTCGTACTCCGGATAGCGCGTGTCGAACAGGAACGTGCTCTTGGTCCACTCATCGCCTTTGGCCACGAACCCGCGATCGATTTGGCCAATGCGTCCCAACAGAAAATTAATGCCGCTTTGAAAAGCCGGGCGGTCGAAGGTCGTGTTGATATCGGCGGGCAATCCGAACGTGGCAGGGTCGACGGTGTTGATGGCGGTGGAAAAATTGATTTGCTCGGCTGCGTTGAGTCCCGCCACGGAACCGCGTTGATCTTCCTCGCGCACACGGCGCAAATTGAAGCCGAACTTCAGATTGTGCGCGCCGCGGAAATAGGAAAAGTTGTCCACCGCCTGCCAAGTACTGACAACGCGCTGGTTCCCGAAGTAGTACTGCCAGGTCGTTTGCACGGGCGCGGAGCCAATGGAAATCTTGTCCAGCGAGGATGGCTGGCCGAAGATGGGATCGTAGCGGTTTTGGCCGATCACCAGTTCGTTGGTCATGTTCGCGTTGGGTGTGTAGCGCCAATTGAACGCCACGTTGCGGGGGCCGCGCAGCGTGTTCACCTGGCAAGGTCCGCCCGGGAAGATCGGCTGACCGCCGTTGACGATATCGCAAAGGCTGTCGTCGCGGCCCCACACCAGGCGTCCATAGAGATTGTTCTTGCCGTTGATAACGTGATCGATTTTGACGGTCTGATCGTGCTGACGTTCCGACGCCAGAGGCGTGAAGCTGAACCCGGCGGTATTCAATCCATCGCCGATATTGAAATTGTTTGGTAGAGGCGTGCTCTTCAACATCGCCTGAATCTGCGGATCGAGCCCGAATCTCTGCGGGTCGGAAGTGCCCACATTGTACGTGCCGATGCTCAGCCCCGGCAACACATTTCCGCTTTGGTCGATGGAAGCTCCACCCACGCCGGCCGGAAAATTGCGGCCGCCGCGAACGTAGCGGAAAATTCCCTGCCGCGCCGTTTCCGTGTAAACCGTGCGCGTGGTCAACGAACTGGATCGCGCGCGCAGCGCCTGAATCTCGAAAAAGAAAAAGGTCTTGTTGCGGAAGATGGGTCCGCCGATTCCGCCGCCGAAAATGTTCTGCTGCAACTGCGCCTTGCCCACCTGATCCAGGTTGTTCTCCCACTCGTTGGCGTTCAAGCGGGGAGTGCGGAAAAAGTAGAACAGGTTGCCGTGTATTTCATTGGTGCCGGAACGGGTGATCATCGCCGCCTGGCCGCCGCTGTTGCGTCCGTTCTCCGCGGTGCTGTTGCCCGTGATGATGCGCATCTCCGCCAGCATGTCGGGATTGACGCGGAAGGACGTCGTGTTCGATCCGCCTTGGCTGGCGTCGTTGACGTCGATTCCATCCAGTGTGTAATTCCACGCCCGGTCGCGCGCTCCATGCACGTGGATGCCGCCGCCGGTGTTGGAACCGGAAACCACACCCGGCTGCGTGATGACAAGATCCAGAGGATTTCGTCCCCGCGTGCCGACAATCCCCAGGTCCGCCAATTGCTGTTGTGTGACCAGGTTTCCGTAGTTGCCCGAACTGCCGGTCTGCACTTGCTCCGCCGTCCCCACCACGGAGATCTGTTCGGTCAACGAGCCAACTTCCAGCTTTACGTTGACCGTCGTGGGCACGCCGATGCTCACCAGGTTGTTGTTCGACACGAACCCTCTGAATCCGGCGGCTTCCACTTGTAGTGCATAGGAGCCGGACTGTACCGCTTCGAAAACGTAAGTGCCCGCTGATGACGACGTGGTTGTGAACGGCACCTTGGTTCCCTCGTTCACAAGTTTTACCGTTGCGCCGGGAACCATCGCTCCCGTGGCGTCTTGAATGGTGCCGAGAACGCGAGACGTAGTGCCCTGCGCGAACAGCGATTGGGAGACGCACAGGGAAAGAGCGAGAAGAAAAGAACCCTTGGATCGCATATACGCGATGGTAACAGAATCCTGTATCCTGACCCCATGACCGCCGCAAGTCTATTGCTCGCGCCGCTGTTTCTGCTTACCCTGCGCGCTGAGGTGATCCTCGAAAAGCGCGGCGCATCCGCTTGGCCGACGCGCAATCACTGGCGCATCTCGCAGGTCACAAATGTGCCAAGGAATGTTCCATTGGTTTCGGAAGCGGAATTGCCCGCGGGCGTCAATCCCGATTCCATCCGCGTATTGGCCGGCGACGCTGTCCTGCCCTCCAAAACCGATTGGCGAAATCCCCGCGCGCGCGTCGTATGGTTATCCACCGGAGCGGCCCAGTATCACGTCTACTTCGATATAGGCGCGAATGGCGAGACGTCGCGTCTTGTGGAACCAGCGATGATCGGCGCGGGCGACCGCCTGACGTACGGGCGCGGCGGTGTTCGATCGCGACTCTCCGTTGGTCTGTGGGCGCATCCCGCGGCCCTCGATATCGATGGCGACGGAGATCTCGATCTCATTGTCAGTTGCACGGACAGGCCGTTCAACGGCATCTATCTTTTTCGCAACATCGGTTCGAACCAAAATCCACTGTTCGATCGCGGCGAATGGCTGGGCCCATCGAAAGCGGATCTGGTCGCCGCCGATTTCGACGGGGACGGTAAGATCGATCTCGCCTACAAGGGCGGCTACTTCCGCGACGTGCGCAACAATCTGTTGTCGCAGCCCGTCGCCGTGAAACTTCCGCGCGATTACCACATCGGCCGAGACGATATGTTTTATCCCGTCGATTGGGATGGCGACGGTAAGATCGACATTCTCAACGGTGTCAGCGATTGGCGCGAATACGGGTGGGACGATGCATACGATGCCGCGGGCAAGTGGCGTCGCGGCCCGCTGCACGGCTACGTCTATTTCTTTCGCAACATCGGAACGAACGCCAACCCGCAGTACGCGCCGCCGGTGAAACTGGAAGCGAACGGCAAGCCAATCGATCTCTATGGAAGCCCCGCGCCCGCCGTCGTCGATTGGTTGGGGCGCGGGAAACGCGATCTCTTCAGCGGCAGCTTCCTCGACTCCATGACGATTTTCCGCAACACCGGCAGCGGACTTGGCCAGGGAGAGCCGGTTCGCGCGAACGGCCAAACTCTTCGCATGGACCTCTGCATGATTCAGCCGCGCGTGGTTTCCTGGCACGCCGACGGCAGACCATCCTTATTAATAGGTGAAGAAGACGGCCGCGTCGCGCTGGTGGAGAACACTGCGCCGCGCGGCACGGAGCCGAAGTTCGCCGCGCCTCGTTATCTGGAACAAATCGATCCTTATATGAAGGCCGGAGTTCTCTCGCGTCCCGTAGCCATCGATTGGAACGGCGATGGCAAACTCGATCTGATCGCCGGCACTTCGGCGGGCTACATTCAATACTTCGAAAACACGGGTACTCGCGAGCGGCCGGAGTTTACCGATCGCGGCAATCTTACCGCGGGCGGTAAAGTGATTCGCCGCATCGCGGGACCCAATGGTTCCGTACAAGGTCCGGCCGAAGAGAAATGGGGATATTCCAATCCGTCCGTCGCCGATTGGGATCTCGATGGCAAACTCGATCTGTTGGTGAACGACATTTGGGGCGACGTGGTTTGGTATCGCAACACCGGTACGCGCACGGAGCCGCGGCTTGCGCCCGCGCAGATGGTGGAAGTGGAATGGGCCGGAGCGCCGCCGAAACCCGATTGGATCTGGTGGCAACCCAAGCCGAAGCAACTGGTCACGCAATGGCGCACGACGCCAAAAGTTTTCGATTGGGATGGAGACGGCCTGCCCGACCTGGTGATGCTCAATCATCAGGGCTATTTGTGCCTCTACCGCCGCGCTCGTAGCAACGGGAAACTGATTCTGCTTCCCCCGGAGCGAATCTTCGTCACGCCCAACGGCCGCTTCCTCAATCTATCGAATGGCCGCGCGGGCGCCAGCGGACGGCGCAAGATCGAAATCGCCGATTGGGATGGCGACGGGCAGAACGACCTGATCACCGATTCCGACAACGGCCCGGTCTGGTATCGCAACACCGGCACGCGCGAAAGGCCCGTGATGCAATTGATGGGGACAATCGTTGCCGCGCCGTTACGCGGTCACAATCCGACGCCGAACGTTGCCGATTGGAATGGCGATGGCAAACTCGATCTGATGGTGGGCGCCGAAGATGGGTTCTTCTATTACTTCGATCGCAACTACATCGACCGCCTGATTCGCGTTCCGTCCACTCTCTAAAAAACCTTCCCAACCGGGAAACATTTTTGTGTGGGGCAGGTCTCCAGACCTGCGGCGGGATCTCCAGATCCCGCATGGCCTCGCAGAGGCCATCGGCCGCCGTGCGGCCGAACTCTGCGCACGATTACTTCCGGCAAAAGGCGGTCTGGAGACCGCCTTGCAGATCTGGAGATCTGCCCCACTTTAATAAGGAATAGTGCCCGCGCGGTCGTCTTTCGGATCGGCCCAGCGATCATTCGGCACCGTCGGCGTCCAACCGGGCCGCGCCGGATCCTGATCATAAGCATATCCACCCAATCGCTTGTACAATTCGGCGTACTCTCCAAGCTTTTCCCGGTTGAGCCGTACTCCAAGCCCCGGCCCAACCGGCACGCGAATCGCGCCGTTCTCATACGGCATGAGCCCGCCTTCGATAATGTCATCGGTCAGGTGATGATAGTGCGCGTCGGCGGCGAACGAAAGATTCGGCAGCACAGCGCCCATGTGCAGCATCGTCGCCAATTGAATCCCGAGTTCACCCGAGGAATGCACGGCCACTCCAAGTTGGAATGTTTCGCAAACTCCCGCCGCCTTCACGCACGCGCGAATCCCTCCCCAGAACGTCGTGTCCAACAGGATCACGTCGACGGCGGTGTGCAACACGTTCGCCGCCAGTTGTTCGAAGTTGACGACCACCGTATTCGTCGCCAGCGGAACGCGCACTTTCTCCCGCGTGCGGCGCATCCCGTGAAGGCCAAACACGGGGTCTTCCAGATAATCGTTGCGCAGACCCTCAATCGCCTGGCCGAAACGGATCGCCTGTTCCGTGGACCAAACCGCGTTGGGATCGAAGCGCACGTTGTCTTCGGGAAATTCGGCGGCCAATGCGCGGTAGCATTCCAATTCATAGTCGGGAGGAAAGACGCCGGCCTTCATCTTGTGCGTGGCGAACCCGAATTGCCGTTTCAACGCGCGCGCGTTGGCCAGCACTTGATGCGCCGTGCGCACTTCGCCCTCGCCCGTGCGCGGATTCGGGTAGCGGAAAAAGCAGTACGAGGCAAACGGAATGCGATCGCGCAGCCGTCCGCCGAGAATGTCGCAAACCGGAACTCCCCATTGCTGCCCCAGCAGATCGAGGCAGGCGAATTCCAGCGCGGCCAGAATCTGCGTCCGATTGTTGTACAGCGATGCCGTTGGGTTCGCGATCAGGAAGCGCATCTCTTCCAGTCGCGCCACATCATGCCCGGCCAAATACGCCTTCATCGCGCGGAACGCCGCTTCCGCCGATTCGCCGCCGCCACCCATTTCGCCCAGCCCAATGAGCCCGTTGTCGGCTTCCACTTCGACAATAGTGCGCACGAAGCGGCCCCAATGGCAGCCGTTGGCGTGGCGCAGCGGCGCATGCAGCGGAACGGTGACCGTCGTGGCCCTGATATCGCGAATCTTCATGTCTGGGCGGAATTGTCAGTCAGAGATACATTATGATAGTACCATCATGATGGCACGCACTCAGATCACGCTCGACCCCGAGTTGCAGCGCCGCGCGCGGCAACGCGCCGGTGATCTCGGCGTCTCCCTTGCCGAGTATGTGCGCACCCTCGTCGCCCGCGACATAGGAAACAGGACGCCGCAGCCGAACCCGTCTCTGGTTTGCGATCTCGGCCGTTCCAAAAGCTCCAACATTGCCGGAAACAAGGACTCCATGATCGCCAATGCCTTCGCCGCTTCCCGCAAGCGCCCGGCGAAGTCATGAGCCTGTTCGTCGACACCTCCATCTGGTACGCGGCCGCCGACTCCGCCGATTCCGGCAACGCCCGCGCAAAGTCGATTCTGAAATGCGGTGAGCCACTGGTCACAACCGATCACGTTCTCATCGAAACCTGGACCTTGCTGCGCTACCGCATCCACCGCCGTGCGGCGGAACGCTTTTGGGAAGGCTTGCGCAGCGGCGTTGCCACCGTGGAACCCGTGGGAGCCGCTGACCTGGAATCTGCCTGGCATATCGGCGTCTCCTTTCGCGACCAGGATTTCTCCATTGTCGACCGGACCAGTTTTGCCGTGATGCGCCGCCTCGGTATCGAGCGCGCCGCATCCCTGGACAACGACTTTGCCATCTTCCGCTTCGGTCCCAATCGACGCCGCGCTTTCACCATTGTGAAATGAACTCTCAACCGGACCTTCCTCAATTCGTTTCATGGTAAAACGAAGTTGAGAATGCCCCTTTTCCTCGCCGCCGTTCTGTTGACAATTCCCTCCTTCGGGCAGACGCTGCGCGAAATGGCGGAGGAGCGAGGCATTCTCGTCGGCGCGGCCGTGGACCCCAACAGATTGAGCGAGCCGCTCTACGCCTCCACGTTGTCTGCTGAATTCAACTTGATC
>JACPVQ010000091.1 GCA_016191645.1 Candidatus Solibacter usitatus | reverse complement strand
GATGGCCTCTTGCGAGGCCATGCGGGATCTGGAGATCCCGCTGCAGATCTGGAGATCTGCCCCACCAAGCGATTCATTCATCGGGAACCTCCCCCGCAAACACATCCGTTGATTCCGCGAGTAAGATAAGTGCAGTATGAACTCCCTTCTGTTGGTCGCATCTCTACTGCCTACATTGGCGGCGCAGGAATTCCGCGGGCGCATCGCCGGGAATGTCGTTGACCCGCAAGGCGCGGCCATCGCGTCGGCGAGGGTGCGCGTTGTCAATACGGAAACAAGAGTGGCGCAGGAGACCCGGTCCAACGGCAATGGGGACTATTTGGCGCCGTTCCTGATGCCGGGAAATTATCGCGTCACGGTTGAGGCTGCGGGAATGAAGCGTTCCGAATGGCCGGACATTCGAGTCCCCACCAGCGGGGACATCCGGCTGGACGTGAGGATGGAACTCGGCGCGACGGAGCAGAGCGTCACGATTACGGCCGAGCCGCCGCTGCTCAACACATCGGGCGCGGATTTGGGCCAGGTGATTGACCGCCGTTTTGTAAGCACGGTGGCCGTGGCGTTGACGCGGAATGTCGTGGCGGCGGCGCGGCTGGCGCCCGGTGTGACGGGTATCGTCGGAACTTTCAGCAGCAATGATCAGGCCAACATCAGCCTCTCCGGCGGCGGCTCCACGAATACCCGCAACGAGTTCACGTTGGATGGCATTCCCAACACCGTGCCGCAGGGCGGAGGAAATATTGTCTTTGTCCCTTCGCTGGACGCGGTGGAAGAAGTAAAGGTGCACACCACCATGTTCGACGCCTCTCTTGGCCATTCCAACGGCGGCGCGATCAACATCACCACGCGCGGCGGCACGAATGAGTTTCATGGCACGGCCTACCTGTACAAACGCTGGGGCGCGCTGGATGCCAATAGCTGGGTGAACAACCGCCTGGGGTTGGGCAAGCCGCCGGTGAGCTATCGGCAGTTTGGCGGAACACTGGGTGGACCGGTGATGATTCCGCGACTGTACAAAGGCGCGAACCGGACGTTCTTCTTTGTGGCGCGGGAACAGGACAAGCTGGCGAACGCGGTGAGCCGGCAGAGCCGCGTTCCTTCCGAGTTGGAACGGGGCGGCGACTTCTCACAAACCCTCAGCCGCACGGGCACGGCGTTTGGGATCTTCGATCCGGCGGCAACGGTTGTCACCGGAACGCGCGCGGACCGCCAGCCGTTTGCCGGTAACCGCATTCCGGCGAGCCGGTTGGATGCCACCGGAGTGGCCGTATTGAAAGCGTTCCCCACGCCGAACCAGCAGGTGCCCGTGCAAATTGGGCGGTTTAATTGGGGCGCGTCGGGAGTGTCCGCCACGTCCAACTACAACACCAATGTACGCCTGGACCATGCCTGGAGCGACCGGCACCGCATGTTCGGGCGCTTCAGCCGCCTGTTCCGGGATCAGGGGGCGGTGGTGTTTTTTCCCGGTCCAAACGATTTTCCCATTGACGGCACGGACGCGATCGCCGATATTTCGCGCAAGTTTCACTCCTTCGCTCTCGATGACACATTGATCCTGAGCCCGGCGCTGGCTGGATCGCTACGCTATGGATTTTCGCGGCGCACCCAGCGCACCGAGCGCGGGGCATACGGGTTGGATGGAGCGGCCATCTCATTGCCGCCGTCCATCTTAAGCAATCAGCGATTTGCCGGCTATCCCCTGTTCCGGCTCGGCGAAAACATGGCGACCATGGGGGGATTCCTGAGCGTGGAAGCTACCGAACAGCATGCGCTTCTGGCCACGGTGACCAAGCAGACGGGAAAGCATACGACAAAGGCTGGGCTGGATTACCGCATGTCGAACTGGAACCGGCTAGTGCCGGGAACGGCCGGGCCGGGGGATTTTACGTTTAACGCGGTGTACACCCAACAGGACCCCTACACCAACGCCAGCGCCGATCGCAGCGGATCGTCCATGGCGTCACTGCTTTTAGGCGCGCCAATGACAGGTTCCATTGGATACGCCAGTCCGGTTTCCATGCGGAATCATTACGCCGCGATTTTTGCGCAGGAGGAATGGAAAGCGCGCCCGCGCCTGACCGTCAGCGTGGGCATCCGTTATGAGTTGGAAACACCGTGGACGGAACGCTACAACCGGATCAGCCACGGGTTTGATTACAACGCGGCATTTCCGGTTCGCGTGCCGGGATTGGAGTTGCGGGGCGGCCTCCGCTTTGCGGGCATCGATGGGAACCCGAAGCGCGGCGGGCCGTTGGATGGAAACAATTTCGGACCGCGCGTCGGCGTGGCTTGGCTGGTGACGCCGAAGTCGGTGATTCGCGCCGGCTACGGACTCTTCTTCAGCCAGCAAACCTACAACACGGCTTTTCTGGGCGAGGTGGATACCTTCGGCGCAGTGACGCCTTTTGTGGGCTCAACCGACAACGGCGCCACCGTGGCCAATACGCTTCGCAATCCCTTCCCCAGCGGGGCCGTGCTGCCTGTTGGGACGGCACTGGGGCTGGCAACATCCTTTGGCAACGCGCTTCAGTTTTATGATCCCGCGCGCGTCAGTCCTTACAATCAACAGTGGCAGTTCAGCGTGCAGCGGGAACTGCCCTTGCGCATGCTCGTGGACGCGGCGTATCTGGGTATGTTGAGTTTGAAGCAATTTGAGAGCTTCAATTGGAATGAGAAGCCGGACCGTTATCTGGCTCTGGGTGCCGCCGAGAATACGCGCGTCCCGAATCCGTTCTTTGGAATCGCGCCCGCGAATTCGACGCTGGGGGCGGGCAGCACCATCGTGCAGAGCCGCTTGTGGCCGGCCTTTCCGCAATATTCGTCGCTCACGGTGAACGGCGCAAACACGGGGCGGGCAATCTATCACGCGATGATGCTGAAGGTGGAGAAACGGTTTTCGCATGGCTTCAGCACGTTGGTTTCCCAGACCTTCTCCAAACTGATGGACAACAACTCGGCCAGTTTGGTGAACACGCGCAAGTACAGGTCTGTGTCGGCGCAGGACCAGGCGTACACGCTGCGCTGGGCGGCAACGTACGCGCTGCCGTGGCGTCCGCAAACGGCGCTGTTGCGCGCCGCGGTTTCGGGATGGGAGTTGACCGGCTTCTTCTCCTTTGAAACGGGGACGCCGCTCAGCGTCACCCACGCTAACGGGCGTCCGCTGCGCATCCGGAATCCACGGCTGGAGGGACCGGTGGAGCAGCGTCTGAACCGCTATTTCGATACCGCCGCGTTTCAGCCGCTGCCGAATCAATACACCATCACTCCGGAACCGGCGCTGCTGGCGGAACTGCGTGCTCCCTCCGCGAGGAGTTTGAATGTCACGGCGCTCAAGTCCTTCACCATCTATGAACGTCTGAAATTCCAGTTGCGCATGGATGCCATTGGGGCGACGAATACGCCGATCTTCGGCGCGCCCGGCACGAACCTTTCCAATCTGGCCACTTTTGGCGTCATCAACAGCGCCACCGGTTCCCGCCAGATGCTGGGCAGCGCGCGGCTTTTGTTTTGAGCCGCGCCCCGCGTTATATAATGATCCATTGCGCGCGTGGGGACCGAACATTACTTGGGTGCTATAAGGAGCGAATATGTGCGATCAGATTCATTTTGACGAAGACCTGCAAAAGTTCGAAGCTCTCGGCTTGGTGACGCGAAAACAATTCGGCGTCATGCTGGGAGCGGGCATGGCCATGCTGCTGCCGCAGACCGCCAACGCTGTGGCGGTGACCGAATCGGACGTCACAGTGACGACGCCCGACGGAACCGCGGACTGCTACTTCGTGCATCCCGCCACCGGCACGGCTCCCGGCGTCCTGGTGTGGCCGGACATTTTCGGTCTTCGCCCCGCATTCCGTCAAATGGGCAAACGTCTTGCCGAATCGGGCTATTCGGTGCTCGTGGTGAATCCCTTCTATCGCGCCAAGAAAGCGCCCACCGCCGAGGCAGGTGGCGCAACCCCCATTCAGCAAGTGATGCCGCTGGCGCAAGCTCTCAACGAAACCACGCACATGACCGATGCCAAGGCGTTCATCGCCTGGCTCGACAAGCAATCGTCAGTTGCCAAAAATCGCAAGATGGGCACGCAAGGTTATTGCATGGGCGGCCCCATCGCGTTTCGTACCTCGGCCGCCGTTCCCGATCGCGTCGGCGCAGTCGCCTCCTTCCATGGCGGCGGACTCGTCAGAGATGCCGCCAACAGTCCGCATCTGCAAGCTTCCAAAACCAAGGCGCAGTTCCTCATCGCCATCGCCGCAAATGACGATTCGCGATCTCCCGAAGAGAAAAACGTACTCAAAGAAACCTTTGCCAAGGCGAACTTGTCCGCCGAGATCGAAGTGTACTCCGGCGCGCATGGCTGGTGTCCTCCCGATTCGCGCGCCTACAGCGAGCCGCAGGCCGAAAAAGCCTGGACCCGTTTACTCGCCCTGTACGGAAAACTCTAATCGGCGCGCCGCTTGCTGTACCCAAGGGCCGCGCTCGTGGTTATTCCCTTGAGGAAATGCCGTAATATTGAAGGTGGGACTCAATGAGCAAACGTGAACTCATCTCTCAAGTAGTCGGGCAGATCCCGGAGCAAGATCTCGACCGGTTGCTGGCGTTCTTGTGCTCGCTGGCAGAAGCCCGCGAGGAAGCAGTCGTACCGGCGATGGCCGCTGAGTCTTCGCTGGCGAAAGACTGGCTCTCGCCCGAGGAGGACGCAGCCTGGGCCGATTTATAAGTGGCGATGTCGTCGTCCTCGACTTCCCCTTTTCGGACCTTAGCCGGACGAAACGCAGACCGGCATTGGTTATCGCATCTCTTAAAGGCGATGATTTGATCCTCTGCCAGATCACCAGCCAGGCGAAGGAAGACGAATACTCCGTCAGGCTCGATGATGGGGACTTCGTGGACGGTACCCTTCGCCGGAGCAGTAGGATTCGTCCGAACAGGTTGTTCACTGCCGACTCGGGTATCGTCGTCTATCGCGCAGGACATGTCTCTGAGGCCAAGCTCGATGAGACCAAAGAAGAGTTGATTAGGATCCTACGCCCGAACTGACTTGGCAATGGTGAGGACCCGCCGAACAATCTCCATGTCAAAGCTCGCGGATCGGCGTTCAGTGCTTCCTCCACCGCCTCGATCTCCGCTTGTCTGTCGAATTCCGCCGCTTGTCTCTTCGTCACTTGTTTTGGCCTCCGCCTTTCATGGAGCACTATCAATTATCCCAATTGGGTTGTCCGGCATACACAGGCGGCGGCCGTAGGTCAGGTTTTCAGTTCGCTCTAAGACTGGAATTCTGGTCAGATTCCGTGCTAGTGTCCAAGAAATAACTGGACAACTCGTGCGGTTACCGAGCCGCGACCTTTAAGGGAGCGGTCGGCTGAGTTGATGTCCATCTATATAGCGGACACTACACTAGGATTGTACATTCACAATGACAAAAATCAAAATTCAGGAGCGAAAACCCACCTCTCCCGCTACATTGATCGTGTAGAAAACGGCGAGGTGATCATCGTGTGCCGGCACAATCAGCCAGTTGCCGAACTCCGGCCAATTGAGCCTATGCCGGCAGTTCCAGCCCGTGTTGCCGGATTGCTCGAAGGCAAAATCCATTGGGAGCCCGATGCCTTCGCCCCAATGACTGTGAGGAAGTCGCCGAGTTTGTGGGTGGGCCAGTCTTTCCTCACGCGGAGCGTCCTTGAAACTGCTCCTCGATACTGTCCCCCTCTGTGCGCGCCCGGATTCTGGGCCCCACAAACGAGGTCTGCCTCAGCGCCGTGTCAGTGTGGGAGATCGCTCGCAAGTATGCACTCGGAGGAATCTCACTCCCGTCGCACCCTTCGACACTGGGCGGGTTAGTGATCGTCACGCCGGACCGCGCCTTTGATCCGTATCCCGTACGCGTCATCTGGTAGCTCGCCGCGGTCACCGCGTGATTTCCAGCACACCCATCATCCCCAGGTCTTCATGATCCAGAATGTGACAGTGGTACATCGCCTTGCCGGTGTAATCGAGGAATTGCATGCGAACGCGGACGCGCAGTCCGGCGCGGACCAGCACCACGTCGCGCAGCGACTGCTCCACGGAGCCATCCCGTTGGATCACCCGCACCGCATTCGTGTGGATGTGCATCGGGTGATCCATCCTCGTTCCGTTGACGAACTCCCACTCCTCCACCTCACCCAACCGCGCGCGCGTGTCGATGCGGGTTGGGTCGAATGTCCTGCCGTTAATGGTGAACCCGCCGCCCATCATCCCCATGCCTTGGCCGAGCGCAAAACTTCTCACGCGCACCGGCGGCGGCAGCGGCGGAAGCGACACCAGCCGCTCCGGCAGCCGCACCGGCTGCTGTTCCTCGCCTTCGTAAGAAACGGTGGCGAGAGTGGAATCGTCCACGGCCGTTACCGTTCCAAAATTTCCCCGGCTGTAAGGAAGGTTAACAAGGCGAAAAGAACCCGCCGGGCGGGAACCCTGCACCATCACCTCGGCCCGCTCCCCTGGCGTGAGCAGTAACTCCTCCAAGGGGCGCGGCACAGGCAACGCGCCGCCATCCGTGGCGATTTGGAACATGGTGTGCTCTTCCAGCCGCAGCCGGTAGAATCGCGAACTCGAAGCGTTGAGCAGACGCAAACGCACCCACCCGCCCTTGCGAATGGGAATCACCGGCTGCACGCGGCCGCTGACGGCGATCAGGTTTCCTTCGCGGCCCAACATACGTTCTGGAAAACCCGGTTCCCTTGGAATTCCGCCGTCGCTGAGTTCGAAGTCCTGCAAGACCAGGAGGAACTCCGGCGCGGATTGAATCTCCGGAATCTCATCCAACTCTCCGCGAATGACGAACGGCGCAGCCAATCCCCGCGAGACTTGACGGGCGGCGCTGCCGTGCACATGCGGATGGATCCAAAACGTTCCGCCCGCGTGATTGGAAGGGACAGTGAATTCGTACTGGAAGGATCCGCCCGCGGGAATCACCCGAAAGCTGTTGTCGGCGCTTCCGTCGGGAGGAATGTGCAGACCGTGAAAGTGAAGATTCGTACTCTCCGGCAACTGGTTTCGAAACTCAATCCGCACCACGCTACCCGGTCGCGCCTCGATAAGAGGCCCCGGAATCCGCCCGTTGTAGCCGTAGAGCAGGGCGGATCTGTCGCCAACCATTGTCCACATCTCCGCGGCTTCCAGCGTGGCTTCAATCGGATCGCCGGGGACCGCGCCCCGTGCAACCAGGGGCAATGCCAAGGGGCGCGCAAGGAAATGACGGCGCGACATCGGATGTTTCATACCCAACAGGACTGCAATTGGCTCGCCAAACGAAAGATGCGTGTTTTCTAAACCTTGCGCAAGCAGATCCTTGCGTAAATTGCGCCCACTGCGCCGGTTGACGCCATCCTCGCGTCATGGCTCCGTCCATCACCAACTCCCCCTATGACGTCGTGCCAAGTGACCTAAGCACGGGAGCCCGGCGCGGCGCGCCCAAGATGTAATATTCGCGGTATTCTATTTCAGGATCTCATGGCTGACTACCATTGGAAGCCCATCGTGGGCATAACCGAAAAGGACCGCCGAATTGACCTTGAGACAGTGCGCCCTCTCTATGAGAACTGGCGTGCTTCAAGAAAGCGGCTGCAAGAGTCTAGCCAGGCGCGGTTTGCGGAATTTAATAAGCGCTTGATTCGTCGCTTAAGTGTCGAGACCGGTATTCTGGAGCGGCTGTACGATCTGGATCGAGGCACGACGGAAGCGCTCGTCGCCAACGGTTTTCTGGAAGATCTCGTATCGCACTCCAGCACGAATATCGAACCTGCGCGATTGATCGACATCCTTCGCGACCAGGAAGCCGCCGTTCAACTCGTAGTTGATTGTGTTACGCGGAATCGGGACCTGACCAAAGGCCTTTTTCACGAACTTCATGTCATACTTACGCGCCATCAGGATTCAACGACGGCGGTAGACCAGTTCGGGAACCGGCGAGAAATACCGTTGCTCAAAGGCAAGTTTAAGGAACAGCCGAATAATCCAAAGCGTCCGGACGGAACGATTCATGAGTACTGCCCGCCAATCCATGTGGACTCTGAAGTTGACAGCCTGCTTCAACTGTACCAATCTTATGCCCAAGAGGACCCAATCCTCCTTTCCGCGTGGCTGCACCATCGCTTCACACAGATTCATCCCTACCAGGACGGGAATGGCCGAGTAGCTCGCGCCTTGACGACTTTGGTGCTTCTCCGGGCTGAACTCCTTCCTCTGGTTGTAGATCGCGATCTTCGAGCAGAGTACATCAGGTCCCTCGAACTTGCCGACCAGGAACATCTTTCCAATCTGACGGAAATATTTGCGCGCCTGGAGAAGAATGCCATATTGCAGGCGCTCAGCGTCGATTCGGATGCGGCCCTTTCGCAACAAAAGAGCTTAACGTCCGCGGTCATCGGGAGTCTTTCTGAGAAGTTTGGTAAGCGGCGGCTTCAGAAGCTGGTCGATCTTCGCCACGTGAATGCGGTTGCCTCCGAACTGAGAGCCATGGCTCATGTGATGATTGAGAAGTCCTTTGTCGAAGTCAAGCCTACTCTCGGCGAAATCGGCGAGCCCGCAATCTATGTTCACGACGGCGGCCCGGACAAGAAGAACTCCCATTGGTATAAATTTGAAGTCGCGCAGTCGGCGAAAGAATATGATCGGTTCGCAAACTTTTCCGAAGAGCACTACTTCATCAAAGGCTTGATTCGGGTAAACACGGAGCGGTTGACGTTTGTTGTATCGTTTCACCACGTGGGCCGGGAACTGAGCGGGATCATGGAGGCGACGGCGTTTTCAAAGCTGGAGTCTTACGACGACGCGGAAGACCGCGAATCGGTGTCTGAGAGATTTTCCCTTTGCTCAGTGGAACCGTTTGTGTTCACGCACCTGACCAAGTCCAGTGACGTTTCTGAAACGTTCCGAAGGTGGCTGGACACGTCGCTTGCTATTGCGATGAAGGAATACGGCGACAGACTCTGACGCTCTGCTCAATCACACCCAATTAAGAATTATTTAGCCCCATTATCTATTATTCCTTTCAATAACATACCGCGCCCCTCGCCGCTCATCCCACAACTCTTTCAAACAACGCCCTGTACACTGCTGCAATGGCGTGCACACCGCGCCGCCGGTAAAAGGACTCCACATCATGCGCAACGGCTTTGCGACAAAACGAACCTACCATCTGGTTGAAAACAAACGATACGGGCCCCTCCGCCGGTGGGAAAAAACGGGCCACAGTGTTACCATGGCTCGGATGAGCGCGCGCAACGTATTCTCCATGCTGGAACAGACCGCCACGCGATATGGCTCGCAGCCCGCTTTGCATCAGCCCGGCAAACCGCAACACGTCTACTCCTGGAGCGAGTTTCTCGCCATCGTCAAAGAAGTCGCCGCCGGCCTCTACCGCCTCGGCATCCGCAAAGGCGACATCTGCGCCGCCCATTCGGAAACGCGCGCCGAATTCTACTTCGCCGATCTCGGCGTCATGTCCCTCGGCGCAATTTCCGCCGCGCTTTACACCAGCTATCCCGCCGCGCAGTTGGTCAAATCGTTGCGGCAAAGTGAGGCGAAACTCGTCTTCGTCGAAAATGCGAAGGCGCTCCACATGCTGCGCGACGCCGGCGCGGACGCGCTCTCCGTGCAATGGGTTCTCCTGACCGGCGAGGCCGAGGACGCAATCACCCTCGATCATCTGCGCCACCTCGGACAGCGCCAGTTGCAGGAAGACGCCGCGTTCGATGCGTCCATCTCCTCGCGCACGGAATCCACCGATCACGCCATTCTTTACCTCACCAGTGGCGCGACCGGCGAATCGAAAATGTGCCTCGTCACGCATGGCGCGCTCACATCGAACTGCGCCATGGGCCCCAAAGTAGTCGATCTTGGGCCCCACGATCGCGTGCTGGCCTTTCTGCCCTCCGCCCACATCGCGCAGCGCATCGGCATCGAACTGCTCTCCATCTATTGCGGCGTGCCCACATGGTTCTCCGAAGGCCTCCATCGCATGCCCCACGAAATGCAGACTCTCAAGCCGACCTTCTTCCTTGCCCCGCCCCGCGTTTGGGAACGCATCTATTCCAGTGTCTGCACCGAAATCAAAAAACGCGGCCCCGCCATGCAGCGTGTCTTCTGGGGCGCGCTGGGACTCAGTCTGCGCGCGCAGCGTTATCGCGCCGAAGGCAAGTCCGTGCCGGGTTGGATGAGCGCGGCGCTGAAAGCAGCCGACCGCGTAGTGTTCACGAAACTGCGCGCGCGCTTCGGCGGCGAAATGCGCTTCCCGGTTTCCGGAGCCGCGCCGCTCGGAAAAGACCTGGCGCATTTCTACGAAGCCATCGGCATGCCTCTCCACGAAGGCTACGGGCTCACCGAAGCGGGTGTCGTTTCGCTCAACCCGTTGGGTCATCCGCGGCCCGGTTCCATTGGCCGCGCGCTGCCCGGCATCGAGTGCCGCATCGCCGAAGATGGCGAACTCCTCATCGGCGGGCCGACGCTTTTCTCCGGCTACTTCCGCGATCCCGATGCCACAGCGCAAGTGCTGCGCGACGGCTGGCTCCACACCGGCGATCTCGCCTCTCAGGACGCCGATGGTTTCCTGTCCATCATCGGACGCAAGAAAGAGATGATCGTCTCTTCCAACGGCAAAAAGGTCTATCCGTCGCGCATCGAAAATCTCTTGAAGATGGAGAGCATCTTCAATCAAATGATTCTCGTCGGCGACCGCAAGCCGTACGTTGCCGCGCTCTTTACGCTCAACGCCGCCGCCGCGGAATCGCTGAAAGGCATGGAAGGCCGCAAAGGAATTCCCGCCAAGGAACTTGCTGATGCCGTTCCCGTGCAGGCCGAGGTGAAGCGCGCCGTGAAGAAAGCCAACCAGCAGCTTGGCCCGTTCGAACAGATTCGCAAGTACCGCATTCTCGATCGCGACTTCACCATCGAGCACGGCGAACTAACGGCAACCATGAAAGTGCGCCGCACGCAGGTGATAGAGCATTTTCAGCACGTGATCAATGAGATCTACTCCGGCCGGGAAGACGGCGATTGATGTCCGCCCTGCACCCTCCGCGCGCCAAAATCGTTCCCAGGCAAATCACGCAGCACGGCGAAACGCGCATCGACAACTACTTCTGGCTGCGTGACCGCGACGACCCGGACACCATCGCCTACCTCGAAGCCGAGAACGCTTACACCGAGGAAGTGATGGCCCCGGCCAAGGCGTTGGAAGACGAGCTCTACCAGGAGATGCTCGGCCGCATTCTGCAAACGGATACATCCGCCCCCGTGCGCCGCGGCGATTGGCTCTACTACTCGCGCACCGAAGAGGGCTGCCAGTACGCGGTCTATTGCCGCAAGCGCGGAAGCATGGACGCGCCCGAAGAAATCCTGCTCGATTGCAATGCCCTCGCCCGCGATGTTCCTTACCTGCGTCTTGGCAACTTCGCGGTCAGTCCCGATCAAAGCCTGCTCGCCTATTCGCTCGATCTCTCCGGTGACGAGATCTACACCCTCTTCATTCGCAATCTCGAAACCGGCGAACTGCTGGCCGATCGAATTCCGAACACTTATTACGGACTGGCGTGGCTCAACGATAATCGCACTCTCGTCTACATCACGCTCGATGACGCGCTGCGCCCCTGCCGCGCGCACCTGCATCGGCTCGGCGTAACGGAAGACACGCTGCTTCTGGAAGAACCGGACGAGCGCTTCCATCTCACCCTTCACAAATCCCGCAGCCGCCGTTTCGTCTTCCTGCAACTCGATAGCGCCGCGTCCAGCGAGGTCCACTACATCGACGCCGATTCCGCCGCCGCGCCTCATCTTCTCTATGCGCGCAATGACAACGTCGAATACGACGTCGAACATCACGGCGATCATTTCTACATCCGCACCACCGAAGGCGGCCGAAACTATCGCGTCGTCACCGCTCCAATAGCGGATCCGCGCCGCGAGAACTGGGTGGAGTGGCTCCCGCACCGCGCAAATGTAATGGTCGAATCCGTCGAGCCGTTCGCCAATCACATCGTCGTCGAAGAGCGGGAAAATGGCCTGCGCCGTCTGCGCATCTGCGCCATGGATGGCGTCGAGCACACGGTGGAAATGCCCGAGCCGGCCTACACTCTCTCCATCGGCGATAACCCGGAGTTTCACACCGCCGCCGTGCGCTTCACCTACACCTCGCTGGTCACTCCGCCCGCCGTTTACGATTACGACATGGCCGCTCGCCGGCGCACGCTGGTAAAGCAAATGCCCGTGCTTGGCGGCTACGAACCCGAGCAGTTTGAAACCCTGCGTCTGCACGCTCCTTCACACGATGGCGCGCTGGTTCCCATTAGCCTCGTGTGGCGCAAAGGCGCGCTGCGCAATGGCGCGAATCCTCTGCTGCTCTATGGCTACGGCTCCTATGGAATAAGCATCGACGCCGCGTTCGTCTCCGATCGCCTCAGCCTGCTCGAGCGTGGTTTCATCTACGCCATCGCGCACATCCGCGGCGGCGAGGACCTCGGCAAACCCTGGCACGACGCCGGGAAACTGGAGCACAAGAAAAACACCTTCTTCGATTTCATCGCCGCCGCGGAATTCCTTATCCGCGAAGGCTACACATCGCCCTCTCGCCTCGCCATCCTGGGTGGCAGCGCGGGCGGGCTTCTCATGGGCGCGGTCATCAACATGCGCCCCGAACTCTTTCACGCCGTAATCGCCAAAGTCCCGTTCGTCGACGTGTTGAACACCGCAACCGACCCAACCTTGCCGCTCACCGTCATCGAATACGACGAATGGGGCAACTCCAACGAGAAGCCCTTCTGGGAACTGATTCGCTCCTATTCGCCCTACGACAACATCCAGCCCAAGCCCTATCCGAACATGCTGGTAACGGCCGGCCTGAACGACCCGCGCGTATCCTATTGGGAGCCCGCAAAGTGGGTTGCCAAACTCCGCGCCCTCAAGACAAGCGATAATCTGTTGCTTCTCCGCACCAACCTCGCCGCGGGCCACGGCGGCGCATCCGGCCGCTACGACAAGCTCCGCGAAACCGCGCAGGACTACGCATTCCTGCTAAAGGCGAGCATGTAACGCCGGTCCAACAACGTTATACACTGGGACAAACGATATGGCCATAGTTTCGATACTGCTGTTCACTTTCTCGCTCTGCGGCCAGGAATTCCGAGGCACCATCGGCGGAATGGTCGCCGACAAAGCGGGCGCGCCGATGTCCGGCGTGAAGGTGGAAATCACCAACGTCGAAACCGGCATCACCACCACGCTCAGCACCAACGATAGCGGCAACTACCTTGCGCCGCTGCTTCCTCCCGCCAGGTACCGCATCGCCGCCGCGCATCCGGGGTTCAAGAAACATGCCCGCAGCGGCGTCACGCTGGGTGTCAACGAGAATCTGCAAATCGACATCGCACTGGAAATCGGCGATGCCTCGCAGAGCGTCACCGTCACCGATGAAGCTCCCGCCATCGAAACCGTCGATGCCTCGCTCGGCATCTCCGTCAGCGCGCGGGAACTGACGGAACTTCCACTGGCGCACGGCAATCCCTATGCGCTCATCGCCCTTGCTCCAGGCACCACCTTCGAAGGCGATCAGAAACTGAACCGTCCTTTCGAGCCCACCAACATCGTCGACTACAGCATGAGCGGCAGCGCCAGCGGCACCACCGACATCACCCTCGATGGAGTGTCCAACACCTCCAAAGGCAGTAACGGCCGTGTCGCGGCGGGGTACGTTCCTCCCGTCGACGCCATCGGCGAAGTGCGCATCATGACCAGCGCCTTCGACGCGCGCGCCGGCCAGACTTCCGGCGGCTTGGTCAACATCAGCCTGCGCTCCGGCACCAATCAGATTCACGGCGGCGGCACGTATACAAAGATGCGGCCGGAATGGTTTGCCAACGATTTCTTCGCCAACCGCGGCGGCATTCCTCGCGGCGTATTCAACTACGACCGTTGGAGCGGCAGCGTCAGCGGCCCGCTCACCATTCCCAAGCTGTACAGCGGCCGTAACAAGACCTTCTTCATGTACTCCTACGAAGGCCTGCGCGACCGCCGTCCTCGCGGCGGCTCCACCGCGCTCACCGTTCCCACCGAAGCCGAGCGCGGCGGCGATTTCTCCGGCCTTCTCGCCATCGGCGCAAACTATCAGATCTACAATCCGTTCACGCGCCGCCAGGCTCCCAACAGTTCCACGCGCTACCAGCAGGATCCGTTTCCGGAAAACGTCATTCCCAGGAGCATGCACAATCCCGTGGCGCTGAAGACGCTCGCGCACTTCGCGCCGCCCATCGACAAGGGAACCACCGTCGATCATCGCAACAACTTCCCGCAGCCCAACCTGATCGAATCCATCGATTACTACACGCACATCTTCCGCATCGATCATAACTTCACGCCAAAGAATCGGCTCTTCGTGCGCGGCAATCTCTATCAGCGCAACAGTTGGAGACAGGATTACTTCGATTCGCCCGCCACCGGACTCCGCGAACTCTATCAGCCGCGCGGCGCGTCGCTCGACGATGTCTACGCCATTTCGCCGGGCCTCGTGCTCAATCTGCGCTATGGCTATACGCGCTTCACGCGCAATACACGCCCGGTGCACGGCTACGGTTTCGACATCACCTCGCTCGGTTTTCCGCAATCCCTGCGCGATGCCATTCCCTCAGCCTTCCGCGAGTTTCCCGTGTTCAACATCTCCGGCTATTTTTCCACCGTCAACGTAGGCGAGGCGCGCTTCATGGACACCCATTCCATGGTCGCCGCGTTCACGCACCTGAAAGGCAAACACACGCTCGACTTCGGCGGGGAAGCGCGCGCTTATCGCCAAAGCCGCTATGACGGCAACACCACGCGCAGCGGAAACTATATCTTCGATTCCACCTGGACGCGCGGCCCTCTCGACAACTCCACCACGGCACCCACCGGTCAGAGCTTCGCGGCTTTTCTGTTGGGGCTGCCCGCCGCCAGCAGCTACATCGCCCGCAACGGCGATATCGCCGAACAATCCACGCTATGGTCCGGATACCTGCAGGACACCTGGCGCGCGCATCGCAAAGTGACGCTCACGCTTGGGTTGCGGTACGAGATTGAAGGTCCGCTCACCGAGCGATTCAATCGCAGCGTGCGTGATTTCGACTTCGTGACGCCGCTCTCCATTGAGGCGCAAGTGCGCGCCAACTATGCCGCAACCTACGCCGCCAATCCCACTCTGGAACTGCCGCCCGGCGAACTCAATGTCCGCGGTGGTTTGGTTTTCGCCGGAGTCAAAGGCGCGCCGCGCGAGTTGTGGAGCCGCTATCCCAAGGAGTTCATGCCCCGTTTTGGTTTGGCCTGGTCGATACGGAAGAACACGGTCTTCCGCGGCGGGTTCGGCCTCTATTTCAACGGCCTCGGATTGCGCCGCACCGATGTGATCGGCAACGGGTTCAATCGCAACACCTCGTTTGTTCCCACGCAAAACAGCGGACTCAGTTTTTACAGCACGTTATCGAATCCGTTTCCCGATGGCATCCTGGAACCGGTGGGCGCGGGGTTGGGGACGATGACCGATGTGGGCAACGGCATCTCGTTCTTTACGCCGAATCCCGTGGCCGGGTACAACCAGCGCTGGCAGGCAAGCCTGCAGCGGCAGTTCGGACGCAACATGGTTTTGGAGGCGGCCTATGTCGGCAATAAAGCCATACGCATCGAGCTTGGCCGCGACCTCAACATCATCGGCAACGATCAGCTTTCGCGCAGCCCCGTGTTCGATGCGCAGCGAGTGAACTATCTTTCCGCGAACATCGCCAATCCGTTTTTCCGCGTGCCCGGCGTCAACGGCACGCTAGGTAGCAACGCGCAGATCACGCGTGAGAATCTGTTGAAACCGTTTCCTCAATTCACCTCGGTGAATGAAGCCACCTATCAAGGATACGGCTGGTACCATTCCCTGCAAATGCGCGCCAGCCGCCGCTTTTCCACCAGCCTCGGCTTGAACGGATCCTACACGTGGGCGAAGAACATGCAGGCCACCAATTACCAGAACCCGGCCGATCCGGCGCCCTACCGTTCCCTCAGCGGGGCGGACCGCAAACACCGTATCGCGCTCGCTGCCATCTATGAGATCCCCGTGGGACGGCGTCGCAAACTGCTGGCGAACACGCCGCGGTTGGTCAACGGCGTCATCGGCGGCTGGCAGATGTCGGCCATCTACATCTATCAATCCGGAATTCCGTTGACGTGGGGCGACGCCGTTTTCTTTGGCGTTGCCGACGACATTCACAATGGGCCGAAATCCGTGGAGCAATGGTTCAACACCGGCGCGGGCTTTACGCGCAACACCGCCACGCGTCCGCAATCCTATCACTACCGTTCGTGGCCCTATCGCTTCAGTAATGTGCGCGGGCCCGCCATGAACAACGTCGATCTCTCGCTGAACAAGCGCTGGAGAATCGGCGAGCGCAAAGATATTCAAGTGCGCGGCGAAGGCTTGAATGCCTTCAACCGCACGCAATTCGGCAATCCCAACACCGACCAGTTCAGCACGGCCTTCGGCCAGATTTCGGGAACGGCAAACTACGCGCGGCAAATCCAAGCCGTGGTTCGCGTGGGATTCTAACAAGGAACCATCATGAAACTCTCTACTTTGCTATTGTCCGCGGCGCTGCTCGCGCAACAAGCGCCGGTGCAGCTCACCACCGCGGAAGATCACAAGCGGACCATGGATCTGCTCGGCATCGCCTCGCTGCGGCGCGGCGCGGACGGCAGAAATGCGCTGGCGGAGAACGCGGCGAACTACGATGAGTCGAAGGCCAATCCCTACCCTAAGCTGCCCGATCCCTTGGTGATGAAAAACGGCCGCAAAGTTACTACCGCCGATATGTGGTGGAAGCAGCGTCGTCCGGAAATCGTCGAAGAGTTCGATCGCGAGATTTACGGCCGCGCTCCGAAGAACACGCCGAAAGTGAATTGGGAGATCACCTCAACGGTGAACGAAGACAAGGACGGAACGTCGGTCATCACAAAACAGTTGATCGGTCACGTCGACAACTCGTCGTATCCGCAAGTCACTGTGGATATGCGCTTGTCGTTGACGACGCCCGCAAATGCGAAGGGTCCCGTGCCGGTCATGATGGAGTTCGGATTCGGCGCAGGCCCGCGTCCTGGCGGTGTGGCTAAAGCCCCGCCCAAGGCTCCCGCGCCGCAAGGTCCAACGTGGCAGCAGCAGGTTCTGGCAAAAGGTTGGGGCTACGCGACACTCGTTCCCAACAGCATTCAAGCGGACAACGGACAAGGGCTGACGCAAGGCATCATCGGGTTGATGAATAAAGGACAACCGCGCAAGCTCGACGATTGGGGCGCGCTGCGCGCATGGGCATGGGGCGCAAGCCGCGCGCTCGATTATTTTGAAACCGATAAAGCCGTCGATGCCAAACGCGTCGGCCTGGAAGGTCATTCGCGATACGGCAAAGCGACGGCCGTCGCCATGGCCTACGACCCGCGCCTCGCCATCGCCTTTGTGAGTTCGTCGGGCGCGGGCGGAGTGAAACTTCACCGTCGCAATTGGGGCGAGCTTGTGGAGAACGTCGCCGCTCCCAACGAATATCATTGGATGGCCGGCAACTACATGAAGTACGCCGGGCCTCTGAACTGGAACGACCTTCCCGTGGACGCGCATGAATTGGTGGCTCTGTGCGCGCCGCGCCCCGTCTTCATCAGCGCCGGCGCAACCAACGGCGATGGTTGGGTGGATGCGAAGGGAATGTTTCTCGCCGGCGCTGGTGCCGGCCCTGTCTACAAACTCCTCGGCAAAAAGGATATGGGAACCTCGGAGTTCCCCGCTATTGAAACGGGCCTCATGGATGGCGACGTCACCTTCCGCCAGCACAGCGGCGGGCACACGCCCGGCCCCAATTGGCCCGTCTTCCTCTCGTTCGCGGAACGATATTTCCGTCGCTAGGAGCACCTGAGATGGCTACCCCAAGTCCACAATCCAACTTGCGCATTCTTCCCGAATGTCCGCCGCAATATCACGAGATCCTCACGCCGCAGGCGCTCGATTTTGTCGCCGGCCTCGCTAATCGTTTCGAAGCGACGCGGCAGCAGCTTCTCGCCCGCCGTCACGAGCGGCAGAAACTGCTCGACGCCGGACAGCTGCCGGACTTCCTGGCGGAGACAGCGTCCATCCGCGCCGCCGATTGGAAAGTCGCGCCCATCCCCGCGCCTCTGCTCGACCGCCGCGTGGAAATCACCGGACCCGTTGAACGCAAGATGATCATCAACGCGTTTAACTCCGGCGCGAGCGTCTTCATGGCCGACTTCGAAGATGCCAACTCGCCGACGTGGCGCAACGCCATCGAAGGGCAGATCAATCTGCGCGACGCCATTCGCCGCACCATCGAATTCCGCAATCCCGACGGCAAAGAGTATCGCCTCAATGAGAAAACCGCCGTGCTGCTGGTACGCCCGCGCGGCTGGCATCTCAATGAGAAGCATGTCCTCGTCGATGACCAACAGATCTCCGGATCTCTATTCGACTTCGGGCTCTACTTCTTCCACAACGCGCGGGAACTTCTCAACCGCGGCGTTGGCCCCTACTTCTATTTGCCGAAGATGGAGAGTCATCTCGAAGCGCGTCTCTGGAACGATGTCTTCTGCTTCAGTCAGGACTACTGCGGCATCCCGCAAGGCAGCATCCGCGCCACGGTGTTGATTGAAACGCTGCTCGGCGCATTTGAGATGGATGAGATCCTGTACGAGTTGCGCGACCATTCCGCCGGTCTCAACTGCGGCCGTTGGGATTACATCTTCTCGTTCATCAAGAAGCTCAGCAACCATCCGCAATTCATGCTTCCCGACCGTGCTCAAGTCACCATGGACCGCGCGTTTCTGGAAGCCTACGTGCGTCTGTTGATCCATACGTGCCATCGCCGCGGCATTCACGCCATGGGCGGAATGGCGGCGCAGATTCCCATCAAGAATGATCCCACTGCGAACGCGCAGGCGCTGGAGAAGGTTCGGCAAGACAAACTGCGCGAAGTGCGTGCAGGTCACGATGGAACCTGGGTGGCACATCCCGGCCTTGTCCCCATTGCCAAAGAAGTCTTCGACGCGGGCATGCCTGGTCTCAATCAACTCGACAAGCAAACGCCGGGCGGTGTTGCCGCCGCCGAGTTGCTGAAAGTCCATGAAGGCACGCGCAGCGAAGCGGGCCTGCGATTGAACATCAACGTCGGCATTCAATATCTGGAATCGTGGTTGGGCGGCAATGGATGCGTCCCCATCAACAACCTAATGGAGGATGCGGCCACCGCGGAGATTTCCCGCGCCCAAGTCTGGCAGTGCGTACGTCATGGAGCAAAACTGGACGACGGAAGAATCGTCGACGCCGCGATGGTGCGCGCCACCATTCGGGAAGAGTTAGACAAGCTCAAAACAACGCTGGGCCCGGCGCGCTTCGACGGCGGCCACTTCCTCCGCGCCGCCGAATTGTTCGACCTCATGATCAACAGCGGCGAGTTCACGGAATTCCTCACGCTTCCCGCGTACAACTACATCGATTGAGATCGCATGTCAAACACCATCGGCATTGTTGGCATTGGGCTGGTCGGCACAGCCCTGTCTGAATTGCTGATCAAGGCCGGCTACACGGTGGGCGGTTACGACATTCGCGCGGAACAAAACCTCGTTCTCGCGAACCTCGGCGGGCGCGCGCATCATTCCGCGGCGGACGTATTCAAACAATATCCGCAAGTGATTCTCAGCTTGCCTACATCGGATGACGTTCGCAAGGTTCTAGGCGATGCGGTGCCGGGGAGTCTCATCATTGACACCTCCACCGGCGATCCCGCGGACAGCCGCGAGTTCGGCGATCGACTGTCTGCGCGAGGCGTCGCCTATGTCGATGCCACGCTTGGCGGGTCCAGTAAACAGATTCGCAACCGCGAGGCAATCTGCATCTGCGGCGGATCGGAGGAAGCATTCACGCGCGCCGAAAGTGTGCTGGCAATCATCGCCGCGCGCGTCTTCCATGTCGGCCCTTGCGGCGCGGGAGCGAGCATGAAGCTCGTGTTGAATCTTGCCTTGGGATTGCATCGCGCCGTGCTCGCCGAAGCGCTAACTTATGCCGATGCGTGCGGCATCGATCCCGCGCAGGCATTGGAGATTCTGAAAGCCGGACCCGCCTACTCCAAGGCGATGGACGTCAAGGGAGCTAAGATGCTCAGCGCAAATTACGAACCCGAAGCGCGCCTCACGCAGCACCTGAAGGACGTGCGTTTGATTCTCGAAACCGGCGCGCGGCATGAGGCATGGCTTCCGCTCAGCGATCAACATCGCGTGCTGTTGGAATTGGCCGAAGCCGCGGGTTTTGGAGCGTCCGATAACAGCGCCGTCATCGAAGCCTATCGCAAGGAGAACCGCCGGTGAATTCCACGCGCTGGCTCGATCTGATCATCGTCGTCCTCTACCTGTTGGCGATGGCGCTGGTCGGCCTGCGCTTTTCGCGCCGCCAGACATCCACGGAATCGTTCTTTATGGGCAAACGTTCCGTGCCTTCCTGGGCGATGGGTCTCTCTATGCTCGCCACGCTCATCAGCAGCGTGACATTCGTCGCTTATCCAGGCTCCTCGTACGCGAAAGACTGGTCGCTGCTGGTTCCGGGATTTCTGGTCGTCGGAGTCCTCATTGCCGCCGGATCGGTGATCATTCCGTTCTATCGCCAGGCCGTCGGAATGAGCGCCTACGAATACTTCGAAAAACGTTTCGGACGTCCGGCCCGCGTCTACGCTTCGGCCGCATTCACTCTGGCGCACTTCTCCAAGATGGCGTTTGTCTTTTACCTCATGGCGCTCACCATCAACAGCATCACCGGTTGGAACATCGAGGCGATCATCGCCGTCGTTTGCGGCGTGATGATCTTCTACACCATGGTGGGCGGCATCGAGGCGGTCATCTGGACCGACGTCATTCAGGCCTTCATCACTTGGGCCGGGGTCTTTGTCTGCCTCGGCTACCTTCTCTTTCTGCCGCCGGGTGGACCCTCCGCGGTGTTTCAACTCGCGGCGCAGCACGGCAAATTCAGCTTGGGCAGTCTCGACATGAATTTCGCCAAGCCCACGATTCCCGTGCTGATCTTGTATGGGTTCTTCTGGTATCTGCAGCGCTACGGCGCGGATCAAACCATTGTGCAGCGCTATCTTGTCGCCAAGTCCGATCGCGGCGCATTGCGTGGAGTTGCTCTGGGCGCGCTGTTATGCGTTCCCGTGTGGGCGCTGTTCATGCTTGTGGGTACATGCACGTGGGCCTTCTTCCAACTGACCGGCAACACGCTGCCCGCGCACGTCGTCAAAGCGGATCAGGTGTTCCCGTACTTCGTCGGCGCCTACTTGCCCGTTGGCGTCGCCGGGCTCTTCATGGCCTCGTTGATCGGCGCGGCGATGACGATGCTGGCCAGCGATCTGAATTGTCTCGCCGCCGTCGGCGTGGAGGATTTCTACCGCGCCCGCAAACCGGACTCCACAGATGCGCAGCGCCTGCGCGCCGGCCGCATCATGGTGGCCATCGTCGGAGTGCTGGCCGCGTTGATTGCCGTCGCTCTCGCCCATACCAAGGGCAACGCATTGTCGATGTGGTTCGCGGTTTCGGCGATTGTCTCCGGCGGACTGGCGGGGTTGTTCCTGCTCGCCTTCTTATCCGATCGCGCGCATGCGCGCGGCGCTTATCTCGGCATCGGCGTCAGTGCCCTGTTCACCATCTGGGCCGTGCTCACAAAGGGCGACAAGAAATTGGTGGACCTCGGTACGCTCAATTTCGGATGGGATGAGTTGATGATCGGCGCAGTGGGGCACGTGTTGTTGTTTACCGTGGGATACGTAGGCAGTCTGGTCCTTCCGCGGAATGACTCCGCCGTTCCTCCACGTCCGATGACGCTATGGGGCTGGCTGGAACGCCGCCGCTAACTCAGATAGGATGACTCGTGGGGCAGATCTCCAGATCTGCGAGGCGGTCTCCAGACCGCCTCTGCCGGAAGGAACGAAAAAGCTGCAAGCGGCGGCAATGCCGCCGATGGCCTCTGGCGAGGCCAATGCGGGATCTGGAGATCCCGCAGCAGGTCTGGAGACCTGCCCCACAGAGGAGGAGGAGGATGACGATGATTCGCATTTCGTTGTTGGTCTTGCTGACCGCCGCCACGAGCGTGGCTCAGGTGGCGTCCACCGGCACATTAACCGGAACCGTTCTCGACCCGAGTTCTTCCGCCGTGCCGGAGACTCGCGTGACGGTGGTGAACCTGGAAACGGGCTTCGAGCGCGCGACAATGGCGCGTACCGACGGCTCGTATCAATTCGCGCAGGTTCCCGTGGGCGTGTATCGCGTGGAAGCGAGCGCCAGCGGATTTGCGCCGTTCCGCCAAACGGGCATCCGTCTGAACGTGAACACCGCAACCACTCTCGACATCCGCCTGAGTCTTGGTTCTCTCGCCGAAGCCATCTCCGTTACCGCCGATGCCACCATGGTCAATACGCAGTCGGGCGCGCTTTCGCAGGTCATTCAGGAACAGTACATTCAACAACTGCCGCTCAACGGACGCAACGCCGCTTCGTTGATCCGCATGGTTCCCGGCGTCGTGACCGGCGTTGGAACCACCACTGCCGGATATGCGAACTCCGGCGACACCATCAACATCTCCGTGAACGGCACGCGCGGCAACGAAGTGAACTATCGCTTGGATGGCGCGACGCACATGGACAACGTCACCAACCTCAACGCCACTTATCCCAACCCCGACGCCTTGCAGGAGTTCGCCGTGCAAACGTCGAACTATTCCGCGCAGTACGGCAACTTCTCGGGCGCAGTGGTAAACGTTGTCACGCGCTCCGGTGCCAATCAATTGCACGGCTCGCTGTTTGAGTTTGTGCGCAATGGCGCAATGAATGCGCGCAACTTCTTCGCGGCGCAGCCGGATAATCTGAAACGCAATCAATTCGGCGGCACCGCGGGCGGCCCCATCATCCGCAACAAGCTGTTCTGGTTCGCCTCCTATCAAGGAACTGTCGTGCGCAACACTTCGTTCACCAATACCGCAACCGTTCCTTCCGATGCACTGCGCCGCGGCGACTTTAATGAAACGGGGCGCAACGTCACCGACCCCAACAACAACAACCAGCCGTTTGCCAACCGCATCATTCCGGCGAATCGCATTCTACCCATCGGTACAAACCTGTTGCAAAAGGTGCCCATGACAACAGCCCCCAACGGCCTGCTTCGTTACGCGCGTCCCGATCGCTACATCAATCAGCAGGTCCTGGGCAAGGTGGATTACAACCTGGGGCGTCATCAGCTTTCGGGATCGCTGTTCTATGTGCGCTTGAGTGATCCGGGGTGGGATGGCGGCGGCACCCTGCTTACGGTGCGCATTGGCCAGGTGCAGACGACGCGCACCTTCAAGTTGCAGGACGTGTACACCATCCGCCCTAATCTCTTGAACACGATCGTGGCGTCCGGGTTGATGTTGAACTCCACCAACGTGCGCACGTCGAAGGTGTGGCTGTCGCAATTCGGCCCCATTCAATTCAACGAACCGCAAGAGGCGGACCGCGAGCTTGAGTTGGGAGTTACAGGATACGGGGGCTGGGGCTCGGTTACGAATTCTCCGCCCGGCCAGTGGGTTCGCCGCGGCACGGAAATCAACGACACCTTGTCGTGGACCGCGGGAAAGCACAGTTTCAGCGCGGGCGGCGAGTTCTCGCCTTACATCGTTTTCGATTCCAACACGAAATTCAATCAATCCGGAACCTTCACCTTTTCCGGCCAGCTGACGGGCAATGGAATCGGCGATCTGCTGTTGGGCAGGGCGTCCAGTTTCACGCAGAGCGCGGGCAAATTCAAGCAGACGCGCGGCAAAGAAATCTCGTTCTTCGCCGAGGACACCTACCGCGCGGCCCAACACCTGACGCTGACTCTCGGCGTGCGCTGGGACCCGTTTCTTCCCTATCACGATGTGCTCGGCCAGGTGGCCGGCTATCGGCAGGGCGCGCGTTCGCAGCGTTTTCAAAACGCCCCTCCGGGAGCCATCTTCGCCGGCGATCCCGGATTTCCGCAAGGCGGGATGAATCGCGATTGGAACAACTTGTCGCCGCGGTTTGGTTTCGCATGGAGCCCGCGCTCGGGCCAACGCGCGACCGCGGTGCGCGGCGGCTATGGCATCTTCTTCGTGCGGCCGTTCCCGCGGCTCTACAACAACTTTGTGGAAAGCGCGCCGTTCAGTCCAACCATCAACCTGAACGCGGTGGACATTCAGAATCCGTATGGATCGACAGGCGTGCGCAATCCGTTTCCTCCCTTCGCGCCCGTGGATCTCTCCTCTTCCGTTCCCTTTTCGTTTCCCATGCCGTATGCCTACTTTCAGGAGGATTGGGGCGTCGGCTATTCGCAATCTTGGAACCTGACGCTGGAACAGCAGATCGCAAACGACTGGCTGCTGCGCATGGCGTATGTGGGAAACAAGGGAACGCATCTGCAAACCTTCCGCGAACGCAACTGGGCGATCAACGGCCCTGGCGCGACTGTCGGCAATACGAATGCCCGCCGCCCGCTGGCGCCGTACTTCGCTTCCGTAAAGGAGATGGCCGATGCGGGCAACTCGAATTATCATGCGTTACAGGTGACGTTGGACAAGAGGCTGGCGCGGCATTTCAGCGTGCTCGCGTTCTACACCTATTCGAAGTCCATCGACGATGAGTCGGTGAACAATCAGTTCACCATCAACAATCCGCATCCGGTGGACACGCATTTCAACCGCGGGCTATCCGATTACGATATTCCGCACAACTTCCGTTTGAGCGCGGTGGTGACCTCGCCGGCGTTTGCATCCGCGCCCGCGCCATGGCGCTGGCTGCTGGGAGGTTGGTCGTTGAGCAATATCATGGACGTTCGCAGCGGGCTTCCTTTCGGACTCGCCTCCGGCCGTGACAATTCCTTCTCCGGCATCGGACTCGACCGCGCCGACATCAGCGGCAACCCCGCGCTGCCGGCGGACCGTTCCAAGGTAGAACGCTTGACGCGGTACTTCGACTCCTCCAGAACCGCTTTCAATGCCGTGGGAACCTACGGCAATTCGCCGCGTAACTTTCTGCGCGGGATGAGAACTTTCAATATCGACTTGGCGGCGCAAAAGAGCTTTCCCGTGACGGAGCGGATGCGCGTGATGCTGCGCGGCGAGTTCTTCAATCTGCTCAACCACGCCAACTTCGGATTGCCCGGTGCAAATGTCAGTTCGGCGAATACGCTGGGAATCATCAACGGGGCCGGCGATCCGCGCATCCTGCAAATCACGGCGCGGCGATCGTTCTGAGTCTTACTTAGATCAGCCGTATGGTGTAAGTGAACATCACGGCACGGCCCATCTCCGGAGCGAATGTCTTAATGAAGG
>JACPVQ010000235.1 GCA_016191645.1 Candidatus Solibacter usitatus | reverse complement strand
GTATCGATGGTTTCCGCCTTGCCGGTACTGCTCCTCCAGGATTATCGCCTGCCACTGAGGGATTTTATCCCCTCCGCCGTCGCGCGGTTTGGCCTGCCTCATCCACCGATGATATACTTCCGCGCCTTGATGTCTTGGGAGACACCGCCAGGCCCACCCGGTCCGCGGCGCGGGGCTGCCAGGGATGGATCATCCGGTTGAGCGGGAACGGCGGTCGTCAAAAAAATCTTGTTCCCAAGAATGACCGGTGTCGAGTGCCCACGACCCGGAATATTAATCTTCCAGGCGATGTTGGTTGTGTCGCTAAATGTCAGCGGCGCATCGCCATCCGCGGTCCCATTAATGCGCGGACCGCGCCAGTTTGTCCAATCGCCGGCGAGACTGACGCCGGCGCAGAAAATGAGTGTACGAGTAAGCCCCTTCATAGAGTTCTATTGTATTACGGTGTTCCGGGGCACAAAGGTTACAGTGCGCCTGAGGATTTCGCTGAATTTGCGCCGCAAACCAGCACGCCAACGCGCTCTCCAGGGCTGATTCGATACGCGCCGGAGACAATCGCCGATAAAGCAGCCGCGCCGCCCGGCTCCGCGGGAATCCGCAATGCGTCCCACAGCCGTTGCTGCGCTTGCTGAATCGCCGCATCGGTTACCAGCACTACCTTCTCCACGAATGCCTGCGCAATGGGGAACATCAGTTCGCCAACGCGTTTCGGCGCAAGCGAATCCGCCGCGATGCCGCCGGCCTCCGCGTCCACCGGTCTTCCCGCTTCCAATGCGCGAAAGAGCGTCGGGGCCGCCTCCGGCTCTACGCCGATTACGCGCACGCGCCCGCGATACCATGCGGCGATGCCGCCGATCAACCCGCCTCCACCCACCGCGACCAGAAGCGTGTCCAGGTCAGGCGTTTGCTCTTCCATCTCCATTCCCGTTGTCCCTTGGCCCCATAGCGTCTCCGGCTGATCGTAGGCGTGAACCGGCAGTGCCCCCGATTCCCTGGCCCAAATCTCGCTTGCCGCAAGTGACTCCGCGTAAAAATCGCCCGTGACAACCAAATCCGCTCCCAGCGCGCGGATCTTGTCCGTCTTCAACTGAGAGGAAACAGTAGGAACAAAAATGGTCGCCTTACGGCCCAGCTTTGCCGCCGCATATGCCACCGCGACGCCGTGATTTCCGCCCGATGCCGCAACCACGCCCGCTTCCGGAATCTGGCGCAGCAACAAATTCGTGAACGCGCCGCGAGCCTTGAACGATCCGGCATGTTGCAGGAATTCGAGCTTCAACGACAACGGCCCGGCGGCGACGCCGAGATCCGCGGCATCCACGGAGATCACCGGTGTCCGGCGAATGAATGGCCGGATCACCCGATCGGCCCGCAGAATCTCCTCGCGTCCAATCATTACTTGCGCCGTAACCTGGCGGTGATGTAAGAGGCGAACGTTTCGGGTTTGCCGGTTGGCGCCATCTCGAATTTCAGCGTCAATTCTTTCTCGCCTTGACGCTGGTACGTAAGCCTGTATCGTGGTCCGGGCGCGCCCGCCGCGCTCACAAATTGAATCTCTTTCCCGGCGCCGGAAACCGACACGGCGTATAGGATGGTGTGCCCTTCGCTATCAAAATAGACGGCGTGAAACCTGCCCTCTCCTCGATAGATGGTCATGTGGTCCGCATGCGCAAACGCCGGGCGGTCCTTCGTTGCCGGATAATTGGCCCAATTCTTTCGAATTAGGACCGTGTCGTTCAGGTCAAACGAGAACGTACATCCACCCGATCCCTCGCCCGGTTGTCCACTTCCTTCGCCAGTCCACTCTCCTTCGAGATAAGCGAACGGAGCCCATGAAGCATCCTTCGGTGCGGCCGCGGCCATCCACGCGAACAGGAAAGCAGTCAGGATTCTGAGCAGGGGCCTACCAGGCAAATCGTTGTCTCGAATGGAAAGCAACTGTTTTCCATACTGGATCCAGATGTCTTGAGATTTCATCGGTAGGAATCCTCTCGGCGCAAGGAGCAGGCCATGAGAACGACCGTCTGGCCATCAACGTCGAAGCGGAATCGAAACCGTCCGGTACGAATCCTATACTGGCCTTCCCCCGCCGCGACGCCTTCCAGCTTCTTGATCGGATTCCGCCGGCCACGGTTGTACGGATCTGCTTTGAGAATCTCAAGAACCTGCCGAAACATCTCCGGCAGGCCGTGCTGCTTTGCCGCCAGCTTCTTGAATTCCCGATCAAACCGGCGGGTTGTGGTGACGAAAAACGCTGCGGTCATTTCGCTTGGCGTGAAGGTTTAGAGGCTCTGTCGGCTAGTTCGTCAAGTAGGGCCTCAGCAGATCTGGTGCGGCCGGCACGAACATCCCGATTGCTCTGACGAATCTGGGATTTGACCTTGGGATCGCGCAACTCAAGGTAATCTTCCATTTCATCGGCATCCATGATGCCGATGACGGGGATGCCGTCTTTCTCCAGGATGAAGTACTCATTATGGAGGTGAGCGCGCTTGGCCAGTTGGCCCAGGTTGATGCGGGCTTTGGTGATGGGAAGACGATTGACTACGCAGGTGGCAGGTTTTCTCAAGGCGGGTTCCTTGCTAACTGATTAACGTTGATCAAAGTATAACAATCCTTAGCCTCACCGCTGCGAACCTGATATCCTCAAACTGTAGAGAGACTCCGCGCTTCACATGCGAACCGCCAGCCGCACTTCCGGTTACTCCGTCAGCGACTTTGTGCCTGTAGGCGTGAAGTGGTTGCTCATCAGCAATATCGCGTTGTTCGTGATCTATTTCTTCGCTGTACGAACCGAGGCGGGACCGTTTTTCTATCCCCTCGGACTGATTCCGCGCGACGTGCTGGGATCGTTTGCCATCTGGCAACTGGTCAGCTACATGTTCCTGCACGATCCGAATGGATTCAGCCACATTCTGTTCAACATGCTGGCGCTGTGGATGTTCGGCGCGGATTTGGAACGCGATTGGGGCCGCAAGGCGTTTCTCAAATACTATTTTCTGTGTGGAATCGGGGCAGGCATTTGTGCCGTGTTCGCCAATGCGCTCTTCGGCAGTATGGCCACGCGCACTATTGGAGCGTCGGGTGCCATCTATGGCCTGCTGCTCGCCTTCGGCGTGTTGTACCCGGAGCGCGTTGTCCTGTTCAGTTTCCTGTTTCCCATCAAGGCGAAATACTTCGTGATGATCATCGGCGCGATCGCCTTCATGAGTTCCCTGGGAGCGACGGGCGGAGGAGTCAGCCACGTCGCGCATCTGGGCGGCATGGTGTTTGGCTACGCCTATCTGAAGGGCCTTCGCCGGCGCAAAATATCATTCGGCAATACGCTGAACCGGGCCTACCAGCGCTGGCGCTTGTACCGTGCCAAACGGAAGTTCGAAGTCTACCTCAGTAAACAAAACAACGACCGCACCATTCAGTAAGTGGGGCAGATCTCCAGATCTGCGAGACGGTCTCCAGACCGTCTCTGCTGGAAGTAATTCGAACTCCGATTCGGCTGCAATGCAGCCGATGGCCTCTGGCGAGTCCAGTGCGCGGTCTGAGACCGCGCCGCGGATCTGGAGATCTGCCCCACGGTAAACTGGTCGTCTATGTACCGCGTGGCGACTTTCCTACTCGCATTCCGCATCCTCAGTGCGTCCGAGTACTTCGTCATCCGCGCCGTCGATGAACAAACCGGGCGCGGAATTCCGATGGTGGAGTTTTGCACCACAAGCAATGTCTGCCATTGGACGGACTCGAACGGTGTAATCGCGCTGGACGAACCCGGCTATCGCAATCGACGCGTCTACTTCCGCATCTTCACCTACGGCTATGAAGCGGAAAAAAAGGGCTTGGATGTGAAGCCGGGCGTGAGCGCTATCGTGAAACTTCGCCGCACGCAGATTGCCGAGCGGCTGTATCGCGTCACGGGCGAAGGCATCTTTCGTGACAGCATTCTTGCGGGAATCAGTGTTCCTCCAGGGGAACCTCTGCTCAATGCCGAGGTGACGGGCCTCGACACCGTGATGTATGCGCCTTATCGCGGACGCATCTTTTGGGTTTTTGGCGATACCAACAAACTGTCCGGCGCGCTGGGCCACTTCGCAACCACGGCGGCGACTTCGAACCTGCCCGTCGACCCCGAAACTTTCATCGACCTGAACTACTTCCCGCGCGCCGATGGTTTCACAAAACCGGTCGCGGCGGCCATTCCCGGCGAGGGATTGAAGTGGCTTCACACGTTGATGACCCTGCGCGATAGTTCAGGCACGGAACGTCTCATCGCCCACTACAGCCGCGTCAAGACACTCAATGAACTCCTCGATACCGGGCTGGCTGTGTTCAACGACGATAAGCGGGAGTTCACGCCGCTGGTCTCCTTTGGTCCGAAGCCGAAACTAACGCCGCACGGCAGGCCGGTGCGCGCCAAAATGGGCGGCGTCGAATACCTATACTTTTCCTGGCCACGCGCAACGCCGGTTGTTCGCGTGCGCGCCGATTGGAACGCCGTGCGGGATCTCACACGGTACGAGGCCCTCGAATGCGGGGCCGGCGGGTGCATCTGGAAAAACGGCGGCGACCCAACCACGCTGCGCTTCCACGACGCCGATACTCTCGAGACTTTCGATGGGCGCTTGACCAGCATGTATTGGAACGACTATCGCCGCCGCTGGATCGCCATTATTCAACGCCGCGTCGATGAGGTTTGGCTGGCCGAATGCGACACGCCAACCGGTCCGTGGGCGTATGCGCGGCGTATCATCGAACACCACAACTACAGTTTCTATTGGCCCGGCCATATTCCGTACCTCGATGGCCGCGAGGGCCGCCGCATTTACATCATGGGCACCTATACGCAAATGTTTTCCAAGGCTCCGGCGAAAACGCCGCGCTACGATTACAACCAGCTGGTCTACGCCGTTTCGCTCGATGACGAGCGCATGTTTCTTCCCGTCGCCCATTACAAAGTGCGGGCGCAGACTGCTCCCTTGAGGAAAGCCGAGATCGATGCCAGGAACCTGTGGAGCGATGTCGAGAGCGTCGCTTATTACGATTACGAACCGGACCGCCGCCCCAAATCCGGCAAGCGATTGCCCGCGCCGCCTGGACCCGTCGCCTTCGAACGCAACTCGGAGCCCGTGAAATAGGCATGCCGTTCCTTTGCGCCACAGTCATCTTTCTGGGTTCGCTGTTGCTTTTTCTCATTCAGCCGCTGGCCGCAAGCCAACTTCTTCCATTGTTCGGTGGGACGGCGGGCGTGTGGACCATGGCGATGCTGTTCTTTCCTCTTGTGCTGTTGTTGGGATACGCGTACGCGCATTTGTTGCAGCGGCTTCCGCCGTCTGCGCAGCGTGTGGTTCATCTCGCGGTTGCGGCTATCAGTTTGGCCGCGTGGCCAATCCACCTGCGTTCGCCATGGCTCGACTCGATCGGTGGGCCGCCCGAAGTCCGTATTCTGCTGTTGCTGGCGGCGACCGTGGGCGCGCCGTACTTTGTTCTCTCCACCACAAGCCCGCTCCTCCAAGCTTGGTATGCGGGAACAGGCGGCGCGGGATTGCCCTACTGGCTGTACGGGGTTTCGAACGCCGCATCCTTGGTAGGCTTGCTCGCCTATCCCATCGCGATTGAGCCGTGGAGCAGAAAATCTTCGCAGGCAATCGGCTGGTCCTACTGCTATCTGGTGTTTCTCGTTTTTCTAGCCGCCGCCGCGTTCGCTACTCGCCGGCAGGTCCGCCCAATCGCACCGAACGTGGGTCCCGTGCAAATCCTCTGGATCGTTCTGAGCGCAGTGCCTGCCGCGCTGTGGCTCGCCGTTGCCAATCAGATGAGTCACTCCGTCGCACCGGTTCCACTGCTATGGGTTCTGCCGCTCAGCATTTATCTGCTGACCATGATTCTGTGTTTCTCCACCCGCTTCTATCAGCCGCGTTTCTTCCGTTTGCTTTTTCCGTTGGGGGTGGCGGCGATTTGCGCCGCTCTCTATCCGCACGGATGGCAGACCGCGTTGCTGCTGTTTCTTTCCGGCCTCTTTGTTTGCGCCATGGTTTGCCACGGCGAACTTGCCGCGCGCAAACCGGAAGAGGGATCGGTCACGGGATTCTATCTCGCTGTTGCCGTGGGCGGCGTGTTGGGCTCCGCCTTTGTGTCGGTGTTCGCGCCTTTGGTATTCCGCGAGTATCTGGAATTGCCCGTCGCGGTCGTCGCTTGCGTGCTCATTGCGGTTGCCATGCTCTATCACCGCCGTTCCCGCCGCGATGTGATCCGGCTTGCTGTAGTCGGCTTGGTGGCCCTGATCGCCGCCGTCAACATTCCGGAAGCAACGCGCTTCCGCGCGCGTAATTTTTACGGGATATTGCAAGTGCGTGAATCCGGCGCGGCCTCCGATGCGCTGCGCGCACTTTACAACGGATCTGTGCTGCATGGCTCCCAACTACTGGATCGCGAGCGAAGCCGCACCGCAACCACTTATTATGTTCTGCAATCGGGAATTGGCATCGAACTTTCCCGGCCGTCCGCGGCGCCGCGGCGCATCGGCGTCATTGGTCTGGGAACGGGTACGATTGCCGCTTACGGGCGCTCCGGCGATGTCATTCGCTTCTACGAAATCAATCCGCTGGTGATTCAAGTAGCGCGCCGGCAATTTCGTTATCTGGACGAAAGCGCAGCCACCGTGGAGATGGTGGAAGGCGACGCGCGCCTGGAACTGGAACGCGAGCCGCCACAGCGGTTCGACGTACTTGTGCTCGATGCATTTTCCGGAGATGCCGTTCCCGTACACCTGCTCACGCGCGAGGCCTTCCATCTCTACAAGCGCCACTTGAAAGACGGCGGATTTCTGGCAGCCCACGTTTCCAGCCGCTACTTGAAATTGGCTCCACTGGTCATTCGCCTCGGCGCGTCCACCGGTTTCGAATCGCAGGTGATCATGAACTCCGAAGACCTGCTTCGTCAGGTGGCTGGGGCCACGTGGGTAATTCTGAAGCCCTCCGACAAACCTGCCGCTTCCCTGCCTGGAGTTTGGACGGACGACTACAGCAATCTGCTCAGCGTCCTGCAGTAGTTTTCAGGAAGTAAAAAACACCCGCCATGCGGTGTTCACCAGGGCATGCGTAACCATGGACGATCGAATGCTCTTCCCGCGCAGGAATGCGAGTCCATAAAAAACTCCCGCCACCGTGGCGCACAGTGCGAACTTCCAATTGGGGAATCCGCGCATCGGCAAGTGGGCCGCGCCGAACACCACCGACGTTGCCGCCAGAGCTACTACAACGCTGCCGGAAGATTTCAGCAGAGCTTGTTGCAGCAGGCCCCTGAAAAAGAACTCCTCAGACAAGGCAACCACCCAGAGCATTCCCAGGAACGTACCGGCGGCTCCCAAAACCATTTTCAGATCCCACGTAACATCGCGCAAATGAACGAAGCCGATGCTTGCCGCAATGGGTCCTATCAGACACGCGGCCATCAAAAAGTGTAGCGTGCCAACTTTCCAGTCCTTGCCGCTCGGCACAAATCCGTAATCGACGCCCTCCACGCCGCGCACCAGCAATATCGCCAATACGCAGACGCGAATCCACATCAGCCTTCCCACAATGTCCAGCGCGGGTTTGCCCGCCGGATTGACGTAGACCTCTTTGAAAAACGGCGAAAGAAACAAGGCCGCAACCAGAGCCAGGAACAGGACGTCGCTGGCCATTCCTCCTGTCCAGACGCGATACCAATACGTGATGACCACCGCCAGCACAACCAGCGCCAAAAGCCACGTCAAACGAAACGTCCCCAGCGGAACGCTCATCAGCAGGTATGGCGCAACGGCGCTTGCGATCAGAATGGGTGCCAGCTTGCTTCCCAGCGCCGCCAACTTCTCGCGCACGGCCACAAATCCCGGCGCAATGTACATCGTCAGTTCCAGAAGTAACGCCGGAAGTACCGCCATCCAGACCTGCGCTGGGATACTCTGTTGTTGAGAATAGATGATGATGCCCGCGGATCCCAGAACCCACAGCGCGGCGGCGGTGATCGCGTATGTGAGTAGGCTCCCGCTCATCTGCTTCATCGTAGCATCCGCGCTCTTCGCCGCCGATCCGCCCGCCGGTCTGCTGCGCAAAGTCCTGGAAGTCGAATCGCAAAGCGAAGCCGAGCGCGCCCATTTTGCTTACCGCCAGCGCGTGCGTATTGAAGACATGGAGCCCGGTGGACGCAAGCTGGGCGAATATCGCGAAACCCGGGATGTGGTTTTCAGCGCCGATGGAAAGCGGCACGAAGAACCCGTCGGCCGGCCTTTCCATGCGCTGATGCGTTTGGTGCTGACCCCCGAGGATTTTCGCGACATTCGCGAAGTGCAGCCTTTCCTCTTCACTCGCGATCAGTTATCGCTCTATCAGACTCAGTCTCGCGGCGAAGAAACCATTGATGGCATTCCCTGCTGGGTGCTTCAAGTTGTTCCGCGCCAGATTCTCGATGGCCAGCGATTGTTCGAAGGTCTGATTTGGGTCCACCAGACGGAGAATGCGGTGATCCGGCTTCAGGGCCGCGCCGTGCCGCAAATCGTCAATAGCAAACGCGAGAATCTGTTTCCGAGGTTCACCACCACGCGCGCTCAAGTCGAGGGAAAGTATTGGTTCCCGCAGTCCACGCTCGCCGACGATGTTCTGGAGTTTCGCACCGGCGCCATTCGCATGCGCATGAATATTCAGTATGAAAACTACAAGCGCTTCACGGCGGATTCCCGCATCACCTACGACGTGAAGTAACTCGCGCCACTGCGTTATACTTGCCCCTTCAAGTTCTTTTCACAGCAGGAGTGAAACGTGAGCGATTGGACGTTTGCCCAACGGGACGCATCCGAGCAACTGGCGCGGATGCATTACTTTTCCATGAAGCACAATGCGGGAGACCGCGATGTCGAATTTACCATCAAGGTTTACGAATACGTAACGCCTCCCGACCCGGCCATGCCTTTCTTCGCCGAGGCGGACAAACAAACCAATCAGAAGACCATGCCCTATACGCCAACGGGTTGGGGACGAACATTGCTCGAAGCTCTTTCGCGTTGCCGCGACGCCGTGGTTCGCTTTCCCTATCAGGGCGATTGACCTTACATCCGGTACAGCATCCAATAGACCACCACTCCGGTCACGCTTACGTAGAGCCAGATGGGCAAAGTCCATCGTGCGATCTTGCGGTGGCGGTCGAATTTTTCCGCAAGGGCGCGCCGCAACGTGATGATCGCCAGGACGGGCACGGCGGCGGCCAGCACTGTGTGCGTGGCTAAGATCGTCAGATAGACCGTGCGAATCGCGCCCGTCTTCTGAAAGCGCACCGAACCCACTTGAAAGTGATAGGCCAGGTAGCTGATCAGAAAAAGAATCGAGAACGCGAACGCGGTCAACATCGCCTTCTTATGCGCCTCGCGCCTGCCTTGCCTGATCAGCACGAAGCCGGCAATCAAACAAATTGCCGATGCGCCATTCAACGTGGCGTTCAAGGCGGGCAGATCGCGGACCGTCACGTTTCCTTCTCCAGCCGTCGAATGTCGCTCAGAATTCTCGCGATGCTATCGGGCTCGGACGTATCATAATAACCGCGAATTCTCGCTTGCCTGTCCACAAGTACAAAGCGCGTGCTGTGGTTCAGTTGCCCATCGACATTTCCCAACAGAAACACATTGCGCTTCAGATGATGAAGGTCTGCCTGTTCACCGGTCAGAAACAGCCACCGGTCGCCCGCATGCTGCCTTTTCGCGTACTCCGCAAGCACTTGCGGCGTATCCCGCACCGGGTCCACCGTAATCGAAACCAGGCGCAGGCCGGTTAAGTCTTTCGCCGCGTCCTGCACTTGCCTCATCTGCGAACTCATCCTGGGACAGGGGCCGGTACAGTTGGTGAAGATAAAATTCGCCACCCAGACGCGGCCTTTCAACTCCAAGGCGCTATCGAACGAGGCGTTTTTGTGCGACGTCAATTGAAAGCCGGGAACGGTTCCGAAAATCTCCAGGGGAGGCGACGGCCTCGCACACGCGCTGAGGAACGCGAGGCTAAGAAGAAAAGCGCGGCTCACAAAGAATGTTTATCAAGCAGCATCAGTCCGTACAACACCGGCAGGTACAGGACGGATGCCAGCAGAACGCCGCGCGCGCGAACCGCGTTCCGTTCCCGCGCCACGCGCAAACTGGCCCAGACGAAAATGCATCCAAGCAGCAGCGCACCGAACAGATAAACATTCCCGGCCATGTTGAGATAGCTGGGTGTCAGACTCACCGGAATCAGAATCAGCGAGGCGATCACCATCTGCCGGGCCGTGGAAATTCCATCCGGTTCGACAACGGGCAGCATCTTGATTCCCGCGTTCGCGTAATCGTCCCGATACATCCACGCGATGGCGTAGAAGTGCGGGAACTGCCATAGAAACAGAATCGCGTAGAGCGCCCAGGCTTCCGCCGTCAACGTGCCCGCCGCGGCCGCGAAGCCCAGCATCGGCGGCATGGCCCCGGGAATCGCCCCCACCGTCGTTGCGTGCCACGACCGTTGCTTCAATGGCGTATATAAGCCGAGGTAACTGACTTCTGTGAACAGGCCCAGCCACGCTGTCAACGGGTTCGCGCCCCAGTACAATTGCGCAAATCCCGCCGCGGATAATACGAGTCCAAAGATCAGCGCGGCCCGAGGAGCGATGCGTCCGGCTGGAATGGGGCGTTCCCGCGTGCGCTTCATCCGCGCGTCCGCTTCCCGTTCATACCACTGATTCAATGTGAACGTTCCGGAGGCGATCAATGCCGTGCCCGCCAAGGCGTGGAACAACACCATCCATTGCATGCCGCCTTGCAGGCCGAACCAATAGCCGACCGCCGTGCTCATCAGAATGAGCCAAGTCACTCGCGGTTTCGTTAGTGCGATGTAGTCTCTCATGTGGTGGCCATCTGCCTCGCTTCCACTTCGAGCCTCGGCCTGCGAACGTATCGCAGCACTTGAATGCCAAGCAGCACCGCAGTGCCCATGGTCAGCGCTCCCACCGCCACGTGGATCACTGTAAACCACACCATCAGCGGCATCGGTTGCGGCGCTTCCAATGTCGCGATGCGGCTCATATACGCGCCCACGCCGAGAAAAACCTGCGCGAAAGTGATACTCAACAGCGCCACCGCGGTTCTCCGCAGCGGCCGGTGCGATTGAAAATAACTCAGCACGCTCACGGCAAAAAACAGAACCACTCCGGTGGCGATCACCGCGCCCAGTATGTGCCAGATGAGTCCGATCGCTTTATGACGGTAGCCCGCGCCCAGCGCAAGTTGGCCCAAGAGCACCACCGGCGTGCCCACGGCCAGTGATCGCAGCGAGATTCCACCGCTGTCTTCCACTTCCGGAGCGCCGTGCAGCCATCCCTTCGACGTGAACAAGGCAATCGCCATCGTGCACGAGAAGAACACCTGAGCCAGACATGCGTGCGATATGCTCACAGGCTTCGGCAGAAGATACAACACGGTCAATCCGCCAAGCAGGCCCTGGAAGATGACCGCGCCTAACGCGGCCAACCCAAGTTTCTTCAACCACCCGCGCGATTCCACGCGCCACAGCCAGACGGCAAGAAAAATAGAAAGAAAACCGACAGTTGTTGCGATCATGCGATGGCCATGTTCGTAGAAAATGCCACCCGTCATCTCCGGCATCAATTTGCCGTAGGACAGTGGCCAATCCGGAACGGAAAGCCCCGCTTCGTTACTTGTTACAGACGCGCCGGCGACAACCAATAGTAAAGTGGCTATCGCCAGCAGGTATGCATAGCGATTCAACCAAGGATTCCACATAGATAAATTTGTTATGAGGGAACAACGGGCAAGCCCAGATTCTATTGTAGCGCCAAGTCTCTCTGGAGTTTGGACATTCTGTTGCTGGAAATCTTCTCAAGCCGCGAAGATTTCCTTTGGTTGCGGCTGTGCTGCTGTGTGGGGCAGATCTCCAGATCTGCGGCGGGATCTCCAGATCCCGCATGGCCTCGTTAGAGGCCATCGGCTGCCATGCAGCCGAACCGGCTACGGATCGGTCCCCGCAGAGGCGGTCTGGGGACCGCCTCGCGTCGAGCCTCTAGTTGGCGGAGAAAGTGATGTCGGCCGTGAGCGACTGTTTCGCCTCCACTTTCACCTTAACTTCCTTCACGCCGAATCGTTCATGCCACGCGCCTACCATGTATTCGCCCGGCGGAACGTCTTTCAGCGTGAACGTGCCTTCCTCGCCGGAGACGGCGAAATACGGATGGCTCACTACGCCCACCCATGCGCGCATCCAGGGATGCACATTGCACTTGAACAGAATCGGCGGGACCTCTTCCTTAGGGAACGTCTTCACCTTCACATCGCCCTTCGGCGGCTGCGATTCATTCCATTCGCGATTCTCTTTCGGCATCGGGTGGATGTTGTGATTCGTGTCGTCGGAGTTGGAAATCTCCAGCGTTTGATTCACCATCACCCCCACGACGTGCGGAACGTAGATACACCCCTTCTGATCCAGCTTCACGGGAGCCGGTGGGACCGGATAATCCCGCTTCGCCAATCCCGACTTGATATAGACAAACGCGTTTTTCAATGTGCCGTTCGCATTAATGACCGCGTCTTCCGAATAGATGGGACCTTTATGCTGCTTGGCGCAGGCGGGCGTCGCGTCCATGCTGATTTCCCTCGGCGATGGCTTGGCGCCGGAGAATATCACCTTGCCGGAAATAGATCCAGCGGACGCCGCAGCCACGGGATTGGCCGCGGCGGGAGCCGCTGAAGTCTCCTTCTTAGCTTCCGGAGTGCCGCCGCAGGAAATGAGAAGTGCCGCGAGGAAAAAGTACCCGCGTCTGAAAATCGTCGATGAAATCAGAATCGAAACCTCAACCCTAATTGTATGTTACGGGAGAAGTTCAGCTGCTGCACCGGCAACACGCCGAATTGCCCATCGGTGGGATTCGTGGAAACCGGATCGCCGCGCAGCGGAGTGTTGGTCGCATTGAACGCTTCGCCGCGAAACTCCACCTGGTAGCGCTCGTGGAAATTGAACTTCTTCGACAGCATCAAATCCAACTGCGGCGCTGTATGCCCGCGAATGGAATGGAATCTTGAGGGCAGCTTCGTGTACTCGAAGGGCCGCAACTGACGCCAGCACGTCGATGTGCGGGAACGGTCGTTAAAAAACCAACTTGTTTCGGTGCGCTGACCGCTGAGCGGATCGCCGCACAGAAACTCCCAACCGCGCCAGGCTGCCAGCGGCACGCCGGATTGATAAATCAGGTTGGCGTTCGCCGTCCATCCTCCAATCAGAATGTTAGCCGCCTTCGGAAGTTGATTGACAAAAGCGCGGCCATTTCCAAACGGCAGATCCCAGATGAATGCCAGTGAGAAATTATGCGATCGATCGATATCGGTTATCTGCGTGAACGGCTTGCGCCATTCGAAACTGAAGGCGTCGTACCAGGCGCGCTCCATCTGCTTCGACCACGTGTAGGCCATGACCCAAGTGAGCGCTCCCGCTTTGCTGCGGTCTCCAAAGGCGCGTTTTTCGAAGCGTGTTTGCAGACCGTTGTACCAAACCTTGCCGATGGGCATGATGTTGTTCGTAACGCCCGCAAACTGCGGGATGCGCCGCAGCAGATCGCGGCGTTGAATGGTCGTGGAAGTGCCAAATGAGGAGGCCGCCGGCAGGATTCCAAAAAACGGGTTGCTGAGAGTCTGCTGAAAGAAGGCGGCGTTCGTTTGGGCCGCGTCCCAGTTGGTCTGGTTCATTTCGCCAATCTGGATGCCGACGGGCTCCTTCACGGTAGAACTGCCGACATAAGAGACTTCCAGCACCATTTTCCATGGAAGTTCACGCTCAATGGTGTACGACCATTGATACGTGCGCGGGATCAGGCGGCGTGGAGGATCAAAGCTCACGCCGTTGCCGACATTGGTTGCAATCCCCAGCGCACTGCCGTTGGGCCGCACGACCCCATCGGGGAAAGGATCTTCCAGCGAGTAGCCGCCGGTCAGACCGGCCGAACGCGGATTCCGTCCGCCATCGACGGAATTGATGTAATCCGTATTGATGGAATACCCCGTGGTCAAGCCGCTTTGCGTAGCGGTGCGATAGAAAATTCCAAAACCGCCGCGCATGACGGTCTTCGGCGTTACGGCATAGGCAAATCCAATTCTGGGCTGGATGTTGCTGAAATCAAAATCGTAAATGCGGCGCGATTTGCCATTGACTCCGGCGAAGGTCAATCCGCCGACAATGGCGGATGGGGCCGCCGGATACCCGGCTGTTGCCGACGCAAGGTCACGCCAGCGGGCAACGGCTTGTGCGGAGAACGATTGGGCAGTAGTGTAATCAAAATCGCCGTTGACTCGATTGTGTGACTCCGTAAATGGATATTGAACATCCCACCGCAGGCCGATATTGAGCGTCAGCTTGTTGTTCACTTTCCAGTCGTCCTGGAAGAAGAACCCGATGTACGGTTCGCGTCGAAAGAAAGTGTCGTTGTAATTGATGACGCCGCTGTTCAAGTTGCCCAGCAGCAGGTCGGCGACGCCGTTGCCATCCAGCGCATCCACTCGCACGCCGCGGAATTGACGGCTCCACACATTGTCGAAACCCAGTTGTCCTCCCGCCCGGCCCGCCGAACGGTTGTGCCGCATGAGCATCGCAAACTCGCCGCCAAACTTCATCGAGTGCCGTCCGCGAAGTTCGCTCATGTTGGCTTGCAAATTCGCCTGCTGCCGCGAGCTTTCATTGATGAACTGATTTCCAAAAATGTCGTTGTAGCCGCTGACGGTGACGCGGGGAGTCAGCTTGGTGGGAAACGTGTCCACCACCGGCAGCTTCTTGATCCCGAT
>JACPVQ010000090.1 GCA_016191645.1 Candidatus Solibacter usitatus | reverse complement strand
GTTGGCCAACTCACCCGGCTTGGCCTGGGTCAATCCACATGCATCGGAATCGGCGGCGACCCGATCATCGGAACCACGCACACCGATGCCATCCGGCTGTTTAACGAAGATCCCGACACGCATGCCATCGTCATGATTGGCGAGATTGGCGGCGATGCGGAAGAAAAGGCCGCGGCTTATGTGAAGGCTCACGTCAAGAAACCGGTGGTAGGATTCATCGCCGGCCAGACCGCGCCTCCCGGACGTCGCATGGGACACGCCGGGGCAATCATTTCTGGCGGCTCCGGCAAAGCATCCGACAAGATGAAAGCCATGGCGGACGCCGGCATCACGGTTTGTCCCACACCGGCCAGTCTCGGCGAAAAGGTCAAAGAACGGCTAGGACTCTAACACTTTTTTATGGAACGCACATTCGCAATTATCAAACCCGACGCAGTCGCCTCCGGAAACACCGGGGCCATTCTTGCCGCCATCGAACAAGCCGGATTCCGCATCCGCGCCATGCGCATGACCCGCTTAAGCCGTCCGCAGGCGGAAGGTTTTTACGGCGTGCACAGGGAACGGCCGTTCTTTAACGGTCTGGTGGAGTTCATGACCGAAGGACCCGTGGTCGTGCTCGCACTGGAAGCGCCGGGCGCAATTCTCAAATGGCGCGAAACCATGGGGGCGACAAATCCGGAGAAGGCGGCCGACGGAACCATTCGCAAACGTTTCGGCACGAACATCGAACGCAACGCGACGCACGGCTCCGACGCTCCGGAAACCGCCGCCTTCGAGCTCGCGTTCTTTTTCACGGGTTTCGAACTGCTGTAGCCCGTTGAACCTCGCGCACGACGCGTAGCGTGTTTTCTCCCAGGAACTTGCGGATCCGCTGTTCGGAATAGCCGCGCCGCAGCATCGCTTCGGTGAGCATCGGCAAATCGCGAATATCGCGCATGCCGCGCGGTAGAGTCGGGCCGCCGTCGAAATCGGTGCCTAGCGCGACATGGTCTTCTCCGGCGATGGCGATGGCGCGATCGACAACGCGAAACCAATCGTCGATGGTGAGCTTGATCTCCTCGGGGGCGCGGATTCCCACCATCGGGTAGGAAGGCTTCACGATCTTGTCGATCTCGAATATCGTGAGCTCCGACTCCTTCTTCCCAATCTCGCGCGTGTCCCAGAACGCCTTCCCTGCCTGCTTCGTGCGGTAGTCGAAGAACGCTTTATCGTGAAACTCGCAGCCCATGTGAAAGCCGATCACGCCGCCTTTCGAGGCCAGTTTTTTCAACAGCGCATCGGGCATGGTGCGCGGAATGTCGTTGAACGAACGCAAGCCGTGATGGGTCGCCATCACCGGCGAAGTGCTCACATCCAGCACCTGCTCCACCGTGGCATCCGAGGCGTGGCTGATGTTGATCACCATGCCGAGGCGGTTCATTTCGCGAACCACTTCGCGGCCGTGACTCGTAAGGCCATGGAAAGACGATGCCGCGCAACAGGATTCGGCAAAGCGGTTGGCCCAATTGTGAGCCGGCAATTGCACTGCGCGAAGTCCCATGCGGTGCAGCATGCGCAGCACGCTCTCCCCCGGCCATCCGCGCCGAAGTGAGGAATTTGCCGTCCACCGCAATGCTCGGCACGCCCTTGACGCCGTAGCGGCGGATCGTTTCGCGCGCCTCGGCACACGCCGATCTTGTCTTTGTTGTTTTCAATTTGCCGCAGCGCCAGATCCATGAGGCGCAAAGCATGCCGCGTTTCGTGCCTGCCGGGATAGTATTGCTCCTGCACGAAGAGCGTAAAGAACATCGCCTTCAACCCGCCTTCTCTCGCGCGGATGAGATCCACCTGGCCATTTTCCACGCGCCGGCCGATGTCCCCTCCGAGATAGAACTGGCGATTGATCATATGCACATGCGCATCCAATACCAGCGCATCGCGATGGAGGCGCTTTGCCTGATCGCTCAGACTTTGACCGTAGAGCGAGGCGGCAATCAGCAGACCGTGGGAGAGAGCATCCATTTCAAGATTCCTCGCGGTTTCTGTACGCCGGTGCCGGCGTCCACGCAAATGATGGTGCCGGTCTTCACTTCAACCGCAAGTGAGGGCGAGTTCAAAAGAAAAGCCGCCAGCAGACCGGCCAGTGGTTCATGGGTCGCAATCAGAACGGCGGCACTGTCCCGATACAGCCGGATCTCTTCCCAAGCGTCCTCCGGGCTTGACATCGGCATGAACGATTCCGACGTCAGAATATCGCCGGGGAATGCGAGCACCTCGGCGGCAATGCGCGCGGATTCGATAGCACGCCGGTACGGGCTGCAGAGGATACCATCCGGACGCATGCCGCGCGCCGCCAGCTTGAGAACTTCGCGCAATCTCTTCTTGCCTTCCGCCGTCAACGCGCGAGCGGCGTCGCCCCCCGCGGGACTAATCTCTTCGGCGATGCCGTGACGCAAGATGTAGATTTCCATTGCTTCGCGGTGACGCGATGAATCTCATTCTGGCATACTGAAGCTTCCCACGATGGCGGAAACCCAACAAAGAGCCTTAGGCCGGGCAGCCTTCTATGCGGCGTTTGGGTCGGCGTCGGCCATTCTTTTCTCCATCGCCGTTTCCAACGTCCTGTTGGTCTTGTCGCTGGCGCTTCTGTTGTTTTCCGGAGTGAAGCTGCGCGTGCCGCCCATCTGGAAACCGCTCGCCGTGTTTTTCGTTCTCACCATCCTCTCGATTCTGCTTTCCGAATCGCCGTCCGCGGGGCGTCCGCAAATACGTAAGTTTTTTGTCTATCTCATCCTGTTGGCGGTGAGCAGCACGTTCCTGGAATTGCGTCAGGTGCGGTGGTGGATTCTGGCCTGTTCCGCTCTGGCGGCGCTTTCCTCTATCCGCGCGTTGATGCAGTTTGCATGGATGTTGAAAGACTGCGGCCAGTCGTACGGCTGCCTGGTGGGGGAACGCATCACGGGATTCATGAGCCATTGGATGACCTTCGGCGGGCAGATGATGATCGCCCTGGCCCTGCTAACAGCGTTTCTCTTCTGGGCGCAGGCTCCGAAGCGGATGGCCGGGTTGTGGATGGCCGGTGCGGTGGTGATCGCCGTGGCGATCTTTGCGGGCGGCACGCGCAGCATCTGGCTGGCGGCGGCAGTCGCCGGGTTGTACCTGATGTGGAGTTGGAAGCGTTGGACCGTAGTTGCGGCTCCCGTAGCGCTGGCCGTGGCGTTGCTGGCCGCGCCATCGTTTCTCAAGCAGCGATTCTCATCCGTATGGAAGCCGCACGGCGAACTCGATTCCAATGAGCACCGGCGCGTCTCCTGGCGGACTGGATGGCGCATGGTGCAGGCGCATCCTTTCACCGGCATCGGCCCGGAACACGTCAAAACGCAATTTCAGCGCTACTTGCCCGCGGACGTTGTGAAGCTTCCCGAAGGTTGGTACGGCCATCTGCACAACATTTACCTGCACTACGCGGCGGAGCGCGGCATTCCCGCTCTGCTGGCGATTCTATGGATGTTGGGAATGATCCTGCGCGATTTCGCTCGTGCGCTGCGCCGTGCTCCGCCCGGACCGGGCGACGCAAAGATGGTCTTGCAAGGGGCAATTGCCGCGGTCATTGCGGTTATGGTGGGCGGCATCTTCGAACACAATCTCGGCGACAGCGAAGTGCTGACCCTGTTTCTTGCCACTGTCAGTTGCGGTTATGTCGCCGTGGAGTCCATCAAAGATGCAGGAAACACTGAACGGGCTTGAGATCGTATTAGCAGGCGGGTCGGGTGGCCTCGGTTCCGCCACTGCGCGTTTGTTGGCTGACGAAGGAGCGCGTCTAGTGGTCAGCTACCATTCCAACGCCGCGCGGGCTGCGCAATTGCAGGACTGCGCAACGGTTCTTCGAGCGGACCTCACGCGCGCCGAAGACCGCACGCGCCTTCTCAATGCCGCGCCGAATTTGTACGGCCTTGTCGTGTTGAGCGGCGATCCGTCTCGGGTGAAAGACCCTTTGGAGTTCGACACAGTTGCCCGCCACGCGCAGGAAGTCAATTATTTGGGTCCCATCCAACTGGCACGCGAAGCAGCGGCACGCATGCGTTCAGCCGGTACGCCGGGATCGATTGTTCTTTTCTCTACAATGCAGGCCGTGAGTCTGTTTCCCGGCTCCACGGCTTACGCGGCGGCGAAGGCTTCTTTACAGCATGCGGCGCGCGTGCTGGCCAAAGAGTGCCGCGGCAAAGACAACATCCGAGTCAACGTCATCGCTCCGGGTGCAACGGCGGCAGGCATGGCCGAGGCATCCATCGCTTCCGGGAAATACAACCACTTGATCGATCAGAATCTGATTCCGCGATTCGGTCGCGCCATCGACATCGCACGCGCGGTGCGATTTTTTCTACAGCCCGACAACTACATCACGGGGCAGGTGCTGAGCGTGGACGGAGGCGTTACGTTATGACGCCATCACCGCGGCGGCTGTGGTCAGCTTGCCGCCGTTCGTCTGAAAGGCGGCCAATACCTGCTGGCCGTTTTCGGAGTTCAACTCCTTGATGGCGTCGGTTACCAACTCTACGGGTTTGCCCGTCGCGAGCAAGCCGAAGGCTGCGTCCTTCACGCAGATTTCCGTCACCACGCCGTAGACGACGAAGCGATCGGCATTCAACGTTCTGATCAGCGCCTGAAATGATTCCAGGTGCAGAAATTCCGTTGTGCGTTTCT
>JACPVQ010000076.1 GCA_016191645.1 Candidatus Solibacter usitatus | reverse complement strand
TGGTAACCCTCATAATTCAACATAAAAAGCTGTATATCTCACCAACCAAGAGTCGCACGGCCGCTGGTGAACGCCATGAGCGCCAGCAAGTCGGCGTCGCTCATCTGCGTGCGGACGAATTGCTTGGCGGCGTTGAAGGCGCGCAATTGATCGGGCACGGGCATCGCGGTGAGATCGAAATAGAGGGCGAGCAGACGCCGGTCGCGATAGCGGAGATCGCCGGGCGATTCGGGAGCGATCTGCGTGCGGGTGAGCTTTGGGAACGCGGGTACGCGCTGGGAAGCGGGCATCGCCGCTGCCGCGGGGGCTGCGTCCAGCTTTTGAAACTCAAAGAAGCGAATGGTCTGCGGCACGCCATCTTCGGTGATGGAGAAATCCTTTGCCGTAAGTCCGGTGACGGGCTTGCCGCCCTTGTCCGTCACGGTGACGGTTTCAATCACCAGTTGCGTAGTGCTGCTGAAAGACGGCTGCGCGGGTGTCGCGGCGTTCTGCCCCACCTGCTGCGGAGACAGCGTGAGCGGGAAGAGTAGCAGGAATGTGGAAAGGCGGCGCATGATCAGAACCTCACCCGCACGGTCATCTGCATGGTGCGCATGTTGTTTGCCGACACGGGCAATCCGAATTGCGCGTTGCCCGCAACGGCATTCCAACTGGTGTACGTGACCTTGTTCAATGCGTTCGATGCATCGAAGCGCAGGTCCGCGCTAATACGATCGGTGGATCGAAACGTGCGCGCCAGCGACGCGTTGAGCACGAATTGCGATGGACCCGTGATGGAGTTTCTCCCCGCGTTGCCCCACCTTCCGGAAACAGGAGCGGCGTAGGCGGCGGGGTTGAGGAAGAATCCCGCGGGTGCTTCGTAAAGGGGCGTGCCGGTGTAATCCGGGCGAATGCTTCCCGCAACACCGGTACCGCGAACCGGGGCGGGAAACACGGGCGTCAGCGGCAAGCCGCTGCCCGCGTTGACGGTAGAGCCGAACGTCCATTCCTTGAGAAGTTTGGCCTGCCATCCGTTCGCCAAAGCGCCTCCGCGCAAGCCCATGCCGGAGGTGTACTGAATCATTCCCGTGGTCAGATGGCGCTGATGAAAATTGGAGTGCGCGCGCTCTGAGGCGAGGCTCAACCAATCCTGCGCGATCAGCGCGGCTCCTTCGCCGCGGCCGCCCAGCGTTGCGTTATCCATGGAGTTTGCGTAGGTGTACTGCACTTGCGCCGTGAATCCACTGCGCAGCCTGCGCCGCAACTGAACTTGCGCGGAGTTGCGCGTGGCGTTGCCGTTCGACGCGAGATAAGTGAATCCCGAAGGGCACAGCGCACAAGGATGGAGCGCTCCCGCCGGAAACGTATTGGGCAGGAATTGTTGTTGCGAGCGGGTGCCTTTCGAACCCGCATACGTGATGGTGGATTGCAAGCCCGCAGGCAGATCGCGCTGCACGGCAATCTGCCAGTTTTGCGCATAGCCGATGCGGAAGGCGGGGTCGACGGCGAACGTGTTGGCCGTGCTTGCCGCCACGGCGGGAAAACCGTTCGCCAGCGTCAGCGGCGTCTGTGGGGTATTGGAGACGCGCAGGCTTTTGGAAAGCGGCGATTGCTGGGCCATTTGCATGGCGATGGGCTGGTACACGGACGTGTCGTAGTAGATGCCGTATCCGGCGCGAATGACAAGAGACGAAGCCGCCATCGGCCGCCAGGAAAGACCAAGCCGCGGCGAGATATTGTTGCGATCCGGCCTGATTGACGCCGCCTGCGACTGCGCGGCAATCACGGGAGTTGCGGAGGCGAAGCCGGGCGCGATATCGAGATTCACCAGGCGTCCATACTTTTCCCGCATCGGCGTCCAATACTCCCAGCGCACTCCATAGTTCAGGGTGAGGCCCGGATTGATGCGGAAATCGTCGTTGGCGAAGGACTCATTCACCGACGCGCGCAAGTATTTGTCGGCGTTGCCGAAGGCAATGGAACTGGTGTCGGGGGCGCCGCGCAGAAAACGTGCGAAGTCTTCCAACGGCGCGCCGCCGGTAAATCCCAACGTTCCGCGCGCGTCCTGCTGCGAAAACACATTGAACTGTTGCCAACGATGCGTGTAGCCGTAGGTGATGTTGTGACGTCCGCGATTGGCGTATCCATCCATCACTGTGGAAATTGTCTGGTTGTGACGGCGCGAATACGGCGCATCATTCAAGGTATCGATACCGCTGGAAAAGACAATTGCCGGCGGCCCCCAATTGATGGGGTCCTGATTGCCTCCGGAAATTCCGGCTTCGCCGGAGACGTTGCGGCGATTGGCGAAGAACGGCGTCAGCGCCATGCTCTGCCGGCTGAATTGAATTCCGAAATTGAGCAGCGTGCGAGGACTGAACCCGTGCCGCCAGTTGGCCGTGGAGTTCATTCCCGTGTTGCGCGACGTATCGAGGAAACCGAACAGGTTTGTATTATCCGTGCGCGTGTTCTGCCAGGCGAAGCTGCCGGAGAAGAACTCCTTCTTTCGCTGCTTCATGATTCGCGTTTGCAGATCATCCTGATGCATTCCGCTGATTAGAGGAATTTGATAGTTGTAACGCGAATTGCCGCTGAAGTTAGGCAATGGGTAGAGATCGAGAAGCGCCTTCGCCTGCGGATTGATTTGCGATGCGGGAATCAGACCGCCGGGCAGCACGCCATTGCGCTGCTCCGCGGTAGGCATGAGACCGGTTCGAACATTGGCATTGCTGTTGCGCGTCCATTGATAATTGAGCATCACGTTGGGTCCATTGCGCTCAATCAAGCGCGGAATCTTGATGGGGCCGCCGAAAGAGGCCAGGCCTTGCACGCGGCTATAGGCAGGCTTTGGAGTGTCCTGGCCGGTGAGAGAAAACGAGCGTGCATCGAAGGCTGCATGATTCAGAATCACGCCGAGATTGCCGTTGTACATGGAACGCTGCCCGCGGCGATGATTGCCGAACGCGGGCAATTGCGCAAACGGCGTGAGCGCGCCGTTGTTCACGCTGCCGTTGATGAGCAGGCCGTCGGCGGCGCGTTTGGAAAACTCCGCCAACGTGGCTTCGGACGGCGCGGCCTCGGTGGTGGGAGCGGTGCGCGCCGCGGTGACGTCCGTGCGTTGGAACTCACCCTTGGTGTTGGTGGCGGCAGGTTGCTGTTTGCGTCCGCGTTTCACAGGCTCCGCGGCGGCAACGGGTTTCGCCACAGGCGGCGCGACGATGTTCGCCATGCGATCTTCGGGCAGGAGATTCATTTCGAACTCCACCGGTCCGGCGGACACATCGCGCTTCTCGGTGGCGAACAACTGCATCTCCACTTGCAACGTCCAGTTGCCATCGGCAAGGTCTGGAAATTCAAACGCGCCCTGCGCGCCCGTAACGGTAGTGAACGTCTGGCCGCCACGCGAAGCCGTCACGCTTGCCCCCGGCAGAGGAAGTCCGCCAAACCGTACGACGCCGCGAAACTCCGCCGCCGGAAGCGCGCAGGCGAGCAACCAGACGGCGACGCTAGTTCTCAGTCGGCTTCGAAACATTGTCGATCACAATCACGTCGACCATGCCCTTCTGCGATTCCAGGCGCAATCCGAGCTGTTCCTGCACGGCCGTGAAGATGGATGGTCCGTTGGGACCCGCGGGGGCAATAGCGTCGGGATTGGGCGGATGGCCTCCCGGTCCGAAACCTTGTCCGGGCTCCGGCGTCCACTCCAGATTGAAATCGAAATTGCCGGTAAGTCCGGTCTTGTCGATCACATCGCGGCCCAGCATGCGCGAAAGGTTCTGAGCAATCATTGCGATTCCCACCGCGCTCGCGCTCAACTGGCCGCGCCCCATTTTCATTTGGCCGCGTTGTTCCTTGCCGCCGCCTTCCACCGCCTTCATCTTGTGTCCGTTCTTGCCCATCACCAGCGCATAGACCGGCAATTCCTTCGGCTCTTTGTGGTATTTCAACTGGAACCGCTCCAGCAACAGCGCTTGCATCAATGGGCGCAATTTGTCCATCGTCATGTCGCCTGTCGCGCCCTCCACTTTGGCGTTGATGTCGAAGCGCTCCGAATCCACCCATCCTGGAGTATTCGTTACTTGAAAATCCTTCACACCGAATGCCTGGCTGATGAGCATCTTGGTTGTGATGCCGCTGGCTTTGAACCCGCCCGGCTGAATGGACATCATGATTCGATGGTCGTTCGCCTGGTTTGGTTTGATGGACGCGACTTCGAAGGCCTGCTGCGCAAGGGCGGCGGCAATCAAGGCGAGTGCGGCGAAAATAAGACGTAGATACATAGATCCTCGGCTTCTCCGGTGAATGGTTTGGTACTGTACTGTATTGTATATCGGTGAGCGGTTAGTTCCCATTTTTAGTTCACCGAGGGTTTGTCGATTTTCTCAATGACAAATACGCGCACGGGCCCTTTCTTTGATTCCAGCCGCAGGCCAAGCTGCTCCTGAACAGCGGTAAAGACCGATGCTCCGCCGCCTTCGGGGGATTGATCGGGCGTCCACTCCAGTTGCAAATCGTAGACGCCGGTGAGTTCCGTTTCGTCCATCACGGTGCGGCCGAGTATAGTGGACAGCGCTCTGGTAAGCATCATCAGATCGCATGCAGTCGCCTTGAGCCTGCCGCCATTTCTGTTCAGGCTCATGTTTGTAACTTGCGTTTCGTCTGTCTTGACCAGCTTGTGTCCGCTCTTTCCGGCCTTCAGCGCGTAGACGGGCATCTCCCTGGTCTCCGCGCGCAGGACCAGGCCGAAGCGTTCTGTGAGCAGCGCTTGAAGACGCTGGCGCTGGCGATTGACTTGACCTTCGAACTTTTCGCGGCCCATCGAAGGATGAAGCGCTTCCTCGGGTTTATCCGGAGTGGCGGTGATGTTGAACCGATCCGTCCGGACCCAACCAGGTCCGCCGGTGAACTGATATTCGCGAAGGTCGTAAGCGAAGATGAGGAGTTCCATCACCGGTGTGTTTTCCGTGCGCAACCCACCCTGCGGGCCGGGACCAATTCGTGCGTTTGGCGCGGAAGGATCGCCGGGACGAATGGAAGCAACTTCGAACTTGTATTGTGGCGGAGGAGGAAGCGTTTGCGCGCGCAATATGCCGATAGCGAACGGAATGGCGATGGCCGCGCACGCGGCAAGCGCGAGCGTCAACCTTCCCGCCAAAGCCAATGTCAGCGGAGTCTTGCCGGTCATGATTTCCTCGATGCGTTTTTTCAGGCCGCCTCCGCTTACGCCGGAAGTGCAGGGCAATGGCGACTGCAGATAAAACTTGCACACGCTGAGAATACTTTGCGCATAGATATGCGGCTGCGTGCCCTTGTCCAACACGGCTTCGTCACAGGCCCGCTCGCGCTCTTCGACAAGCTTGCGGCCAATCCACCAGACCAAAGGATGAAACCAGAACAACGCCTCCACCAACATGTGCATGGCCGCGGTGAGGTTATCGCGGCGCCGCACGTGAGACAGTTCGTGGGCGATGATGGCGTCCTTCTCTTCCCTGGAGAGTTGCGCCGATATGCCATCCGGCAATAACAGGACGGGACGAAAGATTCCGAACACACCCGGCTCAATGTTGGATTTCGTGGAAAGAACGGGAATGGCTACGTTGTATGGAAGCGTCCTCGCTCCCCGCAGCGCCGCTCGAATGAGGAGCCATCGGCGAAACCAGCGGACCGTGAGAATCGCCGCCCCCGCCAACCAAATCGCACCGAAGACCATTGGCCAGCGGATGAGACTTGTGCCGGACGCCGGCGCGGGAGCGAATGACATGGTAATTTGTTCCACGGCGAGAGCCGGCATTCCCGGCGCCACGGGCGGCAACTCCATGCGCGCGCCAAACCCAACCAGCAGCGAGAACGGCAGCAGAAACTTGAGTGAGGCCGACAGCCATAAACCGTAGCGGGTCTTCGCACGGTGTTTTTTGAGTGCCAGCGCAGCCAGTGCCACAAAGAGCGCGAATACAGTCGATTGCCAAAGATGATTCGTAAGGCCAGCCATTGATGTCGCTCCTTTACTTCCTTGTCTCTTTCCGCGCCAAAGTCTTAATGAGTTTCTCCGCTTCCCGGACGTCGCTCATGGTGAGTTTTCCGGTCTCCACCAGATGCGCCATGACCGGTTGCGTGCGGCCCCCGAAGAGACTCAACAGATCGTCGATCAAGCGCCCGCGAGCGGCGCTGCGCGAAATCAAAGCTTCAAAGATGTGGGCGTTGCTGATCTTCTTCGCCCGGCGCACCGCCCCTTTGTCTTCCAGACGGTAGACAGTCGTCTGAATAGTGGTGTATGCGGGCCGCTTCTTCGCCGGAAACGACTCCTGCATTTCGCGGATGGAATTCAATCGGAGTGGAGAGCTACAACGGGGTCCAACTGTGCCGCGCGCACGGCGGGATAGATGCCGAAGAACAATCCAATGGCCGAACTCATGACAAGACCGAAGATGGCGACCCACATTTCGACATCCACCGGAAACGAAGTGACGCGACGCACGGCGTAAGCGAAAAAGAAACCGGCGGCGATGCCGATGACGCCTCCGGCGAGGCATTGCAGCAGGCTCTCCACCAGAAACTGGCGCATGATATCGCGTTGCGTCGCTCCCACGGCGCGGCGCACGCCAATCTCTTTGCGCCGCTCCGTCACGCTCACCAGCATGACGTTCATAATGACGATGCCGCCCACCAGCGCCGAGATGGCGCTGACCATAACGAACACGGCAAAGAACGCCGAGCTGATGCTCTTCCACAACGAAATATAACTGTCCTTGGTGGCGATGTAGAAATCGTCGCGGCCGCCCGGAGGCACATGACGTTCGGCGCGCAAGGCCAGTCGCGCCTCCTCTTGAGCCGTCTCAAAATTATCGCCGGCCGCTGCTCTGGCATGAATGGTGATGCTCGATCTGCGCCCGCGCAGGCGCAGAAACGATTGCATGGGAATCACAACATACTTATCCTGATCCTGCCCCAACATCGATCCGATTTTTTCGTAGACGCCGATGACGGTGCAATCGGACGAGGCATAGCGCAGCAGGCGACCCAGGGGATCGCCTCCGGGAAAGAACTGCTCGCGAAGGGACGCGCCAATCAGACAAACGGCCGCGGCGTGCAGATCTTCCTGGTCCGTGAAGAAACGGCCCATCTCAATGGTGCGCGTATCGATATTGCCCATGGTGGCGGATTGCCCGATGATTTTCACGTCCGACAGCTCATCGTCGCGATAACGCGCGTGGGCGTTGGCGGAGGCCTCCGCGCCCACTTGTTCGCAGTGACGGCAGCCCGCGGCGACGGCGGCCACGTGCTCCGCTTCGATTCTGCGATGCTTG
>JACPVQ010000075.1 GCA_016191645.1 Candidatus Solibacter usitatus | reverse complement strand
GGCCGGGCCGCTCACGCTGGGTGTGATCTACACCATCGGCCCGTATCTGCTGCCGGATCTGGTGCGCCAGATGATCACGCACACGCCCCAGATGCCGCTGATGCTTCAGGAGAATTTCACCATCAAGCTGCTGGAGATGCTGCGCACCGGCGAGATCGATTGCGCGATTCTGGCCGAGCCTTTCCCGGATACCGGCCTTGCGATGGCGCAGTTGTACGACGAACCGTTTTACGCTGCCGTGCCCACCAACCATCCGTTGGCCGCGCATGCCACGGTGACCACGGAAGAGCTCAAAAAGGAGACCATGCTGTTGTTGGGTTCGGGCCATTGCTTTCGGGACCACGTGCTGGAGGTCTGCCCAGAATTCGCGCGGTTTTCCAGCAACACCGAGGGCATCCGCAAGAGCTTTGAGGGCTCGTCGCTGGAGACCATCAAGCACATGGTGGCCGCAGGCATGGGCGTCACGCTGGTGCCGCGACTGAGCATCCCCAAGGAGGCGCTGGCACCCAAACCGCAGCGCAAAAAGGACGAAGACGCCTACGTCAAGTACCTGCCGTTTGAGGGCGATCCGCCCATGCGCCGTGTGGTGCTGGCCTGGCGGCGCAGCTTCACCCGTTATGAAGCCATTGCCGCGCTGCGCAACGCCATCTATGCGTGCGAACTGCCGGGTGTGAAAAGGCTGTCCTGAAAGGAGTCTGTCTTGGCCCGAAACAAGCCTGTGTCGTCCGTTGCTCCTTTGGTGTCGCTTGCCGATCGTGCGCAGCCGGGCATTCTGGCACCTGTGCCCCGGGTGGGGCGCTATTTGTTTTTTTCGGTCGCGCAGAGTGCGTCGGTTCAGTGCGGCCTGGCGCTTCTGGCCAGTGTGGCCGACGGTGACGCGATTGTCGTTGGGCTCGGGCCGTTGGGCTTGGCCGCTGCTACTGGCGGGGCTCCCGCTGCGGGCATTGAGGGCCTGCATGAGTTCCGGCCGATCGACAACTCCGGCGTGCATGTGCCCGCTACCCCCGCGGCCATGCCAACATCAGTCGAAGACGCCATGGTCGATTCGCACAAGGACCGCAAGGACGCGCTCATAGCCGTCGGACTCTTGGGCGACTTCAAACGGCGGCCGATTGCCAAGCGCAAGATTCGGAGTCCGCATCCATTCGGCGGCGTGTTCCCAGTCGCCCTCGAAGGTGTCGATCGCCTTAGAGAGGCTTCGGGCGACACAGAGATCCTCGAACGGGAGGGGCTCCTTTGGATTGCTTCGATGTGACCCACTCGGTGTCTGGCGAATCTCCATCAACCATAACGCTAGCACACCGTTTGCTCCGCGTTAGATTTCCCGCAACACGGCGGCCAAATTCGTGTTAGGCTTTGGTAGCTGTACTTTCATGGGACCGGCGCTGGTGCTGCCGGTCGGAACGCGCCGGGTCCACGGGCAGGCCGGTGCAGATGCTGAATGGCCGAGATGACAATCATCTTTAGACCGGGAGGCATCATAAATGCTCGCTGTAGAAGACGTACTCAAAGAGATGACCGGAGCGCCGGTCGTACGCCATGCCATTAGTGCGCCTCGAGTTTTGAATGAGGCGTATTGTTACGAACGTCCCAGTTCTTTTTCGCGCGGATTGCGCATCGACTTGAACGGGCTCAGCATCCTGCTGATCTCCGGAACCGCCAGCATCGACGACCGTGGATGTTCGGTGCACATCGGCGATTTTCGGGCGCAGATGCGGCGCACTCTCCACAACATCACCGGCCTGCTGGAGGCGGAAGGCGCAACGTGGCACGACATTGTGCGCACCACCTGCTATCTGCGCGATATCGAGAGAGACTACGCCGCGTTCAACGAAGAAAGGACGGCTTTCTATCGCGAACAGGACCTCGATCCGCTGCCGGCATCCACCGGCATTCAGGCAATTCTCTGCCGCCCCGAACTGCTGATCGAGATCGAGGCGATCGCCATGTTCCGGACGATGAAGAACAGTTGAGGGAACGCGCATGGCACGAACGGAACTGGCGCTGCTGGCGCTTTCGTGCGCGTGGCTTCAACTGAGCTGCGCCACGCGGACGGCGGCAGTGTCCGCTCCGGCCGCCCCATCGCGCGCGCGGCTGGATGTGTGGCCGGAACGAGTGTCGCTGGCGGGCAGATGGTCGAAGCAGCGCCTGATGGTGACGGAACGGCAGCGCGATGGAACTCTTCGCGACGTCACGTCGGCGGCGCGTTTTCAGTCGAAGAACGCCGCAGTTGCGTTCGTCGAGGGTGGCGTCGTCAAGCCCGCCGCCGATGGAGTCACGACGATTACCGTTTCCACCGCGGGTGGACGCGCTTCTCTCGAAGCCCGTGTGGAACGGACGCAGGCCACGCAAGTCTCCTTTCTGAACTATGTGTGGCCTGCGCTTTCGAAACTGGGCTGCAACGCCACCGCCTGCCATGGCGCGCGCGCGGGCAAAGGCGGATTGCAGCTGTCGTTATTCGGCGCGGAGCCGCAAGCCGATTACGATGCGCTCACGCGAGCGGCGGGCGGACGCCGCATCGATCGTGTGACACCGCTGGAAAGTCTGGTCTTTCGCAAACTGGCCGGAGCGACTCCGCATCAAGGCGGCGTGAAGCTCAAGGCCGGAACCGCGGAATTCGAGATCTTCTCCGCATGGCTCACGCAAGGCGCTCCTTATTCCCATGCGCAGGATCCGCATATTGTTTCGCTGGCGGTTCACCCGCCAACCTTGCGAATGGCGAAGGACCAGGCGCATCCGTTGTTGGTCAGCGCGGTTTTCTCCGACGGGTCGCAACAGGACGTGACAGCGGACGCCACGTATCTATCGGCGAATGTGAAGGTGGCTTCGATTACGGACGGCTTGGTGAAAGCCGCCGGCTTGGGCGAATCGGCCATCGTCATCGGGTACATGCGTCGTCAGGCGGTGGTTCCCATCACAGTGCCGCAGGTTTTGCAGCAGCCGTTCCCTCCGCTCGAAGCGAACAACAGAATCGATGAACTGGTCTATCGCAAATTGCGGTCGCTGGGAATTCCGCCATCGCCCGGCGCAACCGATTTCGAGTTTCTGCGCCGGGTTCGACTCGATGCCACCGGTGTTTTGCCAACTGCGGCGGAAGTGCGCGCGTTTCTCGCCGATGACCGTCCGGATAAGCGCGGCATGCTCATTGAACGATTGCTGGCCAGTGACGAGTTCACCGATTTCTGGACGCTCAAATGGAGCGATCTGCTGCGCATCAAGAGCGAGTACCCGGTGCGCATCTGGCCGAAAGCGGTGGCGGTTTATTACCAATGGGTGCGGGAAAGTGTCGCCGCCAACAAACCTTACGATCAGTTTGTGCACGAATTGATCACCTCGAATGGCAGCAACTTCCGCAACGGCCCGGCCAATTTCGTGCGCGCGGTGCCAAGCAAAGATCCGCAAACCATCGGCGAGACGGCGGCGCTTCTGTTCCTGGGCGCGCGCTTCGGTTGCGCGCGCTGCCACGGCCATCCCAGCGAAAGTTGGAGTGTCGAGGATCATCTCGGCCTCGGCGCGTTCTTCGGCAAAGTGAATTTCAAGCCGACGCTGGAATGGAAAGAAGAGATCGTCTACTCCGATCCGAAGCGAAACCTGCGTCACCCCTCCACCAGATTGATGGTCGCGCCGAAAACTCCCGGCGGCGCGCAGTCCATCATCGCCCCGGACAGCGACCCGCGTCTGCTGTTCGCCGAGTGGCTCACCTCCCCCAACAATCCTTTTTTCACGCGAAACATTGTTAACCGGATTTGGTTTTGGCTGCTGGGCCGGGGCATTGTGCAGGAGCCGGACGATCTGCGCGATTCGAATCCGCCGGAGAATCCCGAACTGCTCGATTACCTGGCCAAGACGCTGGTGGAAAACCACTACGACCTGAAAAGTATTTTTCGCCTGATTCTCAATTCGCGCACGTATCAGCGGTCGTCTATGCCGAACCGCTGGAACACATGGGATGAAGCGCACTTCTCGCATTACCGGGCAAAGCGCCTCTCGGCGGAGCAGTTGCTGGATGCCGTGTCTCAAGTAACCGGCATCGCGGAAAAGTTCATCAGCCGCATTCCCGAACCGTTTTCCAATTGGCCGGTGAACTCGCGGGCGGCGCAGCTCTCCGACGGGAACGCCGAATGTTCGTTCCTCGACATGTTTGGGCGGCCGGGCCGTGACACGCCGTATGAGGAAGAGCGCAGCTTCGAACTCAGCCTGCGGCAGGCGCTGTACTTCCTCAACTCGGAACAACTGGCCGCGAAGATCTCCGCCAGCCCGCTCATCCGTCAACTGGCGCAGCCAGGCAAGAACGACGGCGAGATAGTTGACGAACTCTACCTCGCCACGCTTTCCCGTTTTCCCAAAGAAACCGAAAAACGCACTCTGTTGGAATACCTGGCGAAGAATCGCAACGCGCGGGCGCAAGCCGTGCAAGATGTGGCTTGGGCGGTTCTCAACGCAAAAGAATTTCTGTTCAACCACTGATAGGGGGTTGCCATGTTGGATATTCAAGGACGGCGAATCGGCCCGAGCCATGACGCAGAGGGGCGGCGCGATTTCCTGCGCGTAGGCGCCGCCAGCCTGCTGGGATTGAATCTCGCCGAGTGGTTTCAATTGCAGGCCGCGGGTGTGGCGAAGGAAGCCAAGGCGAAATGCGTGATCCAACTTTGGATGGCGGGCGGACCCACGCAGACCGACACCTTCGATCCGAAGCCGGAGGCGGGCGAAGATTTCAGCGGCCCGCTGCGCAGGCCCGCGGCCACAAAAGTCGCCGGCATGCGGGTATCGGAACTTTTGCCTCTGCTGGCGAAGCAGGCGGACAAGTACACCATCATTCGCAGCATGACGCACATGAACAACGCGCATGAGACCGCCGCTTACATCATGCAAACCGGGACGCTGCCCTCGGCGGAGTTGGTCTATCCCGGCATCGGTGCAATTGTCGCGCTGAAGAAAAACGAAGCCGGGTACAAAGGCAGCCTTCCGCCTTACATCACGCTGACCAATCCGCTGGGACGCTTTTCCGAGGCGGGCTTTCTGGGCAACAACTACAAAACTTTCGCACCGGGCGGCGATCCGAACGCCAAGGAGTTTCGTGTGCAGGGCATCGTTCCGCCGCGCGGAATGACGGCGGATCGTTTCGCCGCGCGCCGGTCCTTGTTGAAGTCCATCGATACGCTCGCCGCCGGACTCGACGCGGGCGAGATGCCTGCGCCCTTCCATGCCATGGACGAATTTCAGGAGAAAGCGTACAACCTCATTCTGGGCGACGCTCGCAAGGCGTTCGATCTTTCGGAAGAAAAGGACGAACTGCGCAACCGTTATGGACGCAATCATTTCGGCCAATCCTGTCTGCTGGCACGCAGGCTGGCCGAACGCGGCGTTCCTTTCATCACCATCAACGACGGCGGTTGGGACACGCACAAACAAAACTTTGACGCCATGCGCCGTAAGCTGCCGATTCTCGACGGCGGATTCGCCACGCTGCTGGAAGACCTCGCGCAGCGCGGGCTGCTCGATGGCACCATCGTCACCTGGTACGGAGAATTCGGGCGCGCGCCGCGCGTGTCATTGGAGCCGCCGTGGTTTGGAGGCCGTCATCATTGGGGCAACTGCTTCAGCGCCGTGGTCGCGGGCGGCGGATTCCAAGGCGGCCATGTGCTCGGGGCCACTGACAATCGCGGCGAAAACGTTCGCGACCGTCCCGTCTATCCGTGGGACCTGACGGCCAGCATCTATCAGCTGATGGGCATCGATCCGCAAGGCCGCCTGCCGCATCCGCAAGGCTGCACCGCTTACGTCAGCCCCATCGCGAGTGGGGCGATAGCGAGTGGCGGCCTGTTAAAGGAGATCCTGTGAAACTCGCGATGTTTTTCGTTGTCGTGTCGGCGCTGGCACAGCCGCCCACGCCGGTCCCCGTTACCGCCGTGGCGTTTCATCCCGGCGGGCGGCACTTGATTCAAGGCGCATACGAAGAAGCGCTCGTGTGGGATTTGGACAGCGCGAAACTGGCAAGGCGTATCGCCGACGGCGCAATGCACGGACGCGTGAACGCCGTCGCGCTTTCGACGGATGGCCGCACGCTCGCCATCGCCGCCGGAATGCCTGCCAAATCGACCTCCGTGCAACTATTCGATTTCGATTCGGGCCGGCAAATCGCCACGCTCTACCAATCGGTGGAAGAGATCTTTTCGCTTGCGTTCAGCCCCGACGGGAAATTGTTGGCCGCCGGCTCTTCCGATGGAATGGTTCGCGTGTGGGATGTTGCGGCGGGCACGAAGCCAAAGGAAACGCTGCGGCAGCATGGCGGTTGGGTGACAGGCGTTGCGTTCAGCCCCGATGGAAAACTGTTCGCCAGCGCGAGTGCGGACCGCACGGCGCAAGTGTGGGACACACGCGACTGGAAAGCTTTGGTGCGCTTGCCGCAGCCACCCACCGATGTTGCCAACGCAGTCGCCTTCAGCCCCGACGGCCAATTTCTCGCTATCGCCATCGGCGGGACCACGGAGCACGCCGTACGCTTGTGGCGAACGCAGACATTGCAGGAGCAGAAAGAAGTGGACACCTCCCGTCCTAAACGGCGCAGCGCCATGGCGGTGACGCGCGCCTTGGATACCGGCGGCTGCATCGCCTTGGGAGTCGCATGGTCCGCGCAGTTGAAGGGCGGACGCATCCTCATTCCATGCGCCGGAAATACGGTGAACGTGCTGGGGCCAAATGGCGGAACGGTGGCGGCGCTGCGTGGCCATTCCGATTGGGTGTACACCGTCGCCGTCAGTAAAGACGGGGCTCGCATCGCATCGGGAAGCGGCGATGGCACCGTCAAATTGTGGAGCGCGAGGGACGGCGCGCTGCTGGCCACTTTGTTCCAACGTAAGCCGCGCACGGACGAATGGGCCTTCGTCAAACCCGGAGCGGCGAAATGAGAGCGGTAATTGCGCTATTCCTGTTTGCGACCCCGCCGCAGTTATTGGAAACGCCGCAGCCGCGATTGAGCTATCTGCTTCCGTCCGGTGGACAACGCGGCCGGACTGTGCAAGTGGACGCGGCCGGGGCCAACCTGTCCGCATCGACGGTGCTGATTACAGGAAGCGGCGTGACAGCGCAAGTCATGCCGCCGGAGACAGCCGCAAAGGTGCGCCTGCTTGTAAACGTCGCCGCGAACGCGGAACTTGGCGAACGCGAAATCCGGCTGGTCAACGCGGGCGGTGTTTCCAACCGCATCCTGTTTGTCGTCGGTCAACTTCCGGAGATCACGGAAACCGAGCCGAATTCGGAATTTGCCAAAGCACAGCGCGTGGAATCGCTTCCCATCGTCGTCAATGGACAGATTGCCGAAAACGACCGGGACTATTTTCGTTTTAGCGCAAAGGCTGGGCAGAAGCTGGTGCTCGCGGCGCACGCCAAGAGCCTCACTCCATTCATCGCCGATGCCGTGCCGGGCTGGTTCGATGCGTGCCTGACCTTGTTCGACGAATCCGGGAAGCAATTGCATTATGCCGATGATTTTCGATTTCATCCCGACCCGGTCCTGTTCTTCCACGTTCCGCGCGATGGCGATTACATCGTCGAGATTCGCGACGTGATCCATCGCGGACGCGCCGATTTCATCTACCGTCTTGTGTTGGAAGAGTCGCCGCGCCTTACCGGCGTTGAATCCGAAGTCACCGGTGGCGTGCCGGAGTTGGAGCCGAACAACTCGCCGCGCGACTCGCAGCGTGTGTCCGTACCCGTGACCATCCATGGCAAGATCGACCGCCCCGGCGACGCCGATTATTTCATCTTCCGGGCCGCTGCCCGGCAGCAGCTCATCATGGAAGTGAACGCCCGCAGGCTCGACTCCCCGCTCGATTCCATCCTCACTCTCTACAACCCCAAATGGGATCAGATTGCGGAAAACGACGATTGGACAGATCCCGCCTCGCCGCTGATCACGCATCATGCCGACTCGCGTTTGGCGTTCACCGCTCCCGTCGATGGCGACTACGTGCTGCGCATTCGCGATGTGCAAGGCCACGGCGGCGAGGATTACTTCTACCGTCTCAGCATCGGGCAGCCAAAGCCCGATTTCTCGCTGCGCATCACGCCTGATAATCCGCGCGTCGCACCCGGCGATACGGCGGCGATTGCCGTCAGCGCGCAACGCAAGGACGGCTTTGACGGCGAGATCGAACTGTTCGCCGAAGGATTGCCGCAAGGCTTCGCCGTGAGCCCGGCAGCGATTCCTTCCGGACAAACGGAAGGCCGTCTCACCATCTCCGCTCCCGCGGATGCCGCGTTGGGTGTACTCGCTCCATCCATTTCCGGCCGTGCAAAAATCGGCGAAGAGCTCTACGTGCGCCATGCAACGACCGCTGAGTCGGTGATGCAGGCCTTCGCCTACACGCACTATGTGCCCACCAACGGCCTGCTGCTGGCGGTGGTTCCCGCCGCCGCCTATTCGCTCACTTCCCGGATTGCTCCCGGTACTGAGTTGGAAGTGGCGCAGGACAGCGAAGTGCCGATCATTGTGAAGGTGTCCAGAAAAAACGGAGCGCGCGGCGGCGTAAGTTTTTCAGCGCCGCGTCCCGCGCCCGGCATCACGCTGAAGCCGCTGTTCCTGCAACCGGATAAGGACGAAGCGACGCTGCTGCTGAACGTCACCGGCGAGGCCCGCGCCGGATTGCGGCAGAACCTCATCATCAACGCCGTCATGAAGAACGGCGCGGAAAGCATCACGCGTTTTGTGCCGGCGATTCCCATCCGCGTTGTTGCGGCGCGCAAGTAGCATATACTTTTGTTGATGCGCCCGCTCCTTGTCTTCTTCTTACTCGCAACCACCGCGTTCCCGTTTGCCGACGACTATTTTCCGCCGCCCGATTCCAAAGGCGGATGGCGGACGCTGACGGACGCGGCCAAGATTCGCAAGACCGCCGGCATGGACACCGCTAAACTCGACCAGGCATTCGACTATGCGCAGCAGACGGCGCAACACGGCGGATTGCTGGTGGTGCGGCGCGGGCATCTGGTCTATGAGCGTTACTACGGGCGCGGGAATCGCGAAGCGCTTCCGGAGTTGGCCTCGTGCGGGAAGGCGTTTACCAGTCTTGCCGTTGGCATCATGCTGCGCGAGAAAGCGGCCATGTTTCCCAATGGCCTCGATCAGAAAGTGTACACGCCGAAGTATCTTCCCGCCGAGGCATTTCCATTGGACGACCCGCGCAAGGCGGACATCACGCTGGGGCAGCTGCTTTCCATGTCGGCGGGATTGCGCGGAACGAATCCCGTCTATGTGAAAGGCGTGCGGCAGACGTGGCAGCATCCCACCGAGGACAACGGGCCGTATTCGACAACGGACGGCTTCGCATTGAAGCAGACGCTGTGGTGCGCGCCGGGCGATTGTTATTCGTACTCCACGGCCATGAGCCACATTCCCGCCATCATCGTGCGCATGATCACCGGCATGGAGATGGAAGACTACATGCGCCTGCGCCTCACCGGGCCGATGGGTTTCGGCACGTGGGGCTACGCCATGTACCGGCCGAAGTTGAAGGGCGGCATCGATGCCAACGGCCGCATGTTCCATACGCCCGGCGGCGGCAGCATCGCCGTGCGCTCTACCGACGTGCTGCGCTTCGCTTATTTGATGTTGCACAACGGCAAGTGGAATAAAGAGCAGGTCGTCCCTTCCGATTTCGCAAAGATGTGCGGCCGCATGAGTCCCTACAATCCTCATTACAGCCACAGCTTCAACTTCAACGTGAACGAGGACGGGCACGTGGCCAACGTCCCGCGCGATGCCTATTGGAAAGGCGGCGCGGGTGGATATGCCATCTACGTTGTGCCCTCGCTGGATATGGTGGTGTACAAAATGGGCGGAACGGAATCGCAATACGATCCGGCGCTGACGCGGCTGCCCGTGAACTACACCCACGACGGATCGCGCGCGAATTGGAAGGCGGGAGATCCGAAGGTGATCGGCGACGCCACTTCGAAGACGTTGCAGATGGTGGTGGCTGCGGTCGCGGAGTGAGTGGGGCCCCAGCCGTTTAGAGTTCTCCAACCTCTTCTAGAATCTGGCTGTAGTTGACGCGCGCCACATCAGACCGCTTGGCGAAGGAGCCATAGATTGGTCCTTACCCCCAGATCCGAAGTTGCTGGAAGTCCACATCGTCGAGTTCCACCAGAAACCCAACGCCGGTGCGTCGCAGCAAGTCAAGCAACTCAATACGCGCAAGACCGGCGCGGGAGATGCTGACTTCCATGATCGTTGTCGAATTGGGCGGCCGGAAAGTTGCACTGCTGCACAACGACCGGGATTTCGATCCGTTCGCCGCGCACCTCGGACTTCGTGTCGTGGACTAGTACCGCAGCTTGATTCCCAGTTGGATGCGCCGCGAATATCCGCGCGTGTTCGAAATCACGCCGAACGCCGAATTGGTGGGGTCCGTATTGGGAGCCGCGAAGAACGGGTGGTTCAACGCGTTCAGGAATTCGCCGCGAATTTCCATTCCCAGCTTTTCGAACAGCTTCGTGTTCTTGAGCACCGAGAGGTCCCAGTTATGCGGGTTCGGGCCGCGAATGCCTCCAAAGCGGGGCGACATGGTGCGTACATTGCTCACCAATTGCCGGTTCGTGGCTCGTTCAAATTGCGAAGTGTCGAACCAGCGGTCGATGGTGCGCTGCTCGGAAGGCAGGACAACCGATTTGATATTCGATCCATAGAAGATGGAATTCCCAAAACCAAGCGGCGGACCGGATTGCCAAACAAAAATGCCCTGCACTTGCCATCCGCCGATGATGGCGTCCACGCCGCGGCCGGCGCCCGAAAACATAGTGCGGCTTTTGCCGAACGGCAGCTCGTAAATCCAGCTGGCGTTGAAGCGGTGTGGATAATCCTGATCGGAAATCGTGTACACAGGCCTTCCGTCGCCGCCATTCAGATAGCCGGTGGCCTCCATGAACTTCGAAAACGTATACCCGCCCTGGAACGTGTAGCCTTTGGCAAAGCGCTTATCGATGCGCACCGCCAGCGAATGATAACTGGAGTAGCCCTGATTCGTATTCACTTGAACGCCGGTGAACTGCGGATACTGCGCCCACAGCGCGGCGCGCGCGACGGTGGTTCCATTGCGCCCGGGAGCGGTGGGAACCAGCCCCGCGAACGGATTGGGCACGTTCGCGCCATTGTAATTGTTGGTTGTGTCGTCGCGGGTTGGCGTCCGGCTCAGGTATTGCAGCGGAGTGGCGTTCAAATCGCGCGTCGTTTCCAGCGACACGGCGCGGTCGCCAATGTAAGTCGCTTCGAACATCGTGCGCCCCGGCAATTCACGCTGAATGCTGAACTGCCAGCGCTGTCCATAGGGCGTCTTGACGTTGGGCTCGAAGAAACTGACGCCCTGGCCAAGAAAAGTGTTCACGCCCAGCGAAGCTCCCGGAGGCTCAATCACGCCATTGGGAAACGGGTTGGCGATGTTGGCCAGGAAGTTGAGGCCGTTGTCCTGCGTGGCATTCACCTGCGTTGTGAAGC
>JACPVQ010000074.1 GCA_016191645.1 Candidatus Solibacter usitatus | reverse complement strand
GCCGCATGCGCGCGCTGCTGGCAGCCGGCGGCGAGGAGGACGATCTCGCCGGCATGTCAGCGGTCGGCTGGTTTCGCCCCGCGGCTCAACGGGAACTGTTCCTCAACCAAGCCGACATCGCCGTTTGCGACCGCTACTTCGATGCGCCGTGGCAGATTACGGCTCTGTTGCAAACCTCCGGCGGCCTCGTGCGCGTGGGAATCTTTTTTCGCGAGGACGACGGCTTTCTGCGCAACGATCAAAGCTATCGCGAGTTTACGTTGCAGCCGGAATGGACCCCGCCGCTGTTACCGCTGATTCCGGAAGTGCCGCGCCTGGCTCCGCCCGCGGTGGTTACGCCGATGGTTACGCCGGTGGTTGCGCCGATGGTTGCGACGCCGTCTCGCGACGCCGCGCCGCGCACGCGAGTGTTGGTGCGCAAGCGCCGCAAACGCAAGCCCGAACGGCTGTGGATGGTTCCAGTGTTCTGTCTCATCGTGGCCCTCGCCGTGGCATCGGCAGGCGTATGGTTATTGCGGCCGCCGCCCGCCTCCACCGGCTTGCGCATGGAAATGGCGCAGAAAGGCGTTGTGATCCACTGGAACCCGTACAGTCCGGCGATTGCGCAGGCATCCGAGGCGTCACTCATCCTTGAGGATGACAACGAACGAATCGAGGTGCCGGTGTTGCGCGCGCGCGATCCATTCTTCGCCTATCAGCCGGTTGGTCATCGACTCTCCGTACGTTTGCGAACCGTGTGGGGACTTTCCCGGCGCAAACAGGAAGAGACGCTGCTGCACATCGTACATCCTTCCATCGGTCAACCTTCATCCGCATTGGTCGAAGTGCGCAAGGCCAAAGAGGAAGCACAGCGGGAACTGGAGGATGCGCGCGCGCTGGTGGATGGCCGCACCGCGGAGTTGAACGAATTGCGGGAGCGCGCCGAGACCGTGCAGCGCAAGCGCAGCGTGTTTGTCGAAGACAAAAGGCAAACCGAAGCCAACCGGCAGCGCGCCATGATCGCGGCGGCCAGAGCCGCGGCGTACCAGTCGGTTAATCGCCCTGAGCCCGCGCGGGAAATACCCGAAGGACCCACCGTGCCGTTCGCCACTAAGGCCACGGCCCAGCCGGAGTTCGGCCTCCCAACTATGCCTCCGCCGCCTGTAAAAGAAGAGCCGATTCTCGCCGCCGCTTTGCAGGGCACGCCTGTGAAAGACGTCGCCAAAAGAGCTGCCGCATTAGCCCCCATCACGACTCCGCCGGCGCAGGCCGTCGCGCGCAGTGGCACCGTTATTTGGAATGGCAACCTCGCGCCGGGAAAAACGCTGACTATCGAAAACGGAAAACCCTCCACGGGTTTTCTCAGCGCCGGCATTCCCTTTGGCGTCCCCATGCGGATCAGCGCCGCGCCCGCCCAGTTGTCGGGAGGTGGCCTGAAGATTTACACTGACAATCCTAAGCACCCTGGTTTGCAAAGGCCCTCACCTCCCAGCCCCAGCAACGCCTGGAACAGGACAGAATATGTGTATGACGTCAAGGCGGCACATGCGCTCCGGTTGGTGGGGAGCCCGTCGCCGCCCGGCTGGGAGCGAATCGTGATGCAGACTTCGGCCAGAACAATTTCCGCTATCGTAGTGGAATGGCAGGTGACCACACCGTGAAACTGCGGCTTTTCTGGATGCTGGCGGCCATTCCCGCGCTCGCCGCGGCGCAGGGGAAAATCGACTATCGCAAAGCGGAGACCTCCTTTTCGCAGGCGCGCCGGCTGGAAAACGGCGGGCAGCGGGATCAGGCGATCGAGTCGTTCAGCGAAGCAATACGCAACGCGCCCGACTTCGCCGCCGCCTACCGGCATCGCGGGCGATTGTACGTGCAGTTGGGGAAGAAGGATGAGGCGCTGCAGGATCTGAGCGCGGCGCTGCGCATTCAACCCGACGATGCCGAGTCGTACCACATTCGAGGCGACTTGTATGTGTCCCGCGAAGAGCCGGAAAAAGCGATCAAAGATTACGATCAGGCGCTCGCCTACAAGCGTGAGCGCGCCGAAGTTTACGCGTCTCGCGCGGCCGCCTACTTTGCCATGCGCCAGTATCAGCGCACCGTCGAAGACTACAACAAGGCAATTCATCTGCGTCTGGACCGGCCGGAATATTACAAGGAGAAGGCGTCGGCGCTGGCGCGCATGGGCCAGCATCGCGAGGCCATTGAAGAGTTCACGCGCGCCATCGATTACAAGCCCGATTACGCCGATGCCTGGTTGGAGCGCGGATTCAGTTTCGGCTCGGTGGGCGATTATGGATCGGCGGTGAAGAACCTGGATGTCGCCATCAAGTACGCGCCGCAGAATCCCCGCGCCTACGGATTGCGCGCCGAATCGCTGCGCCAAATGAATGAGCCGGACAAAGCCATTGCCGATTACACCAAGGCAATGGAATTGGACCCGCAGAACGTCGATTTGTACCTGGCGCGCGCGTCCACCTGGATTCAATTGAAGGATTTTCAAAAAGCGTTTGCCGATCGCGATCAGGCCGTTCGCATGCGTCCCGATTACGCCGAGGCCTATGTGGCGCGCGGCGGATCGTATCATCTATTGGGCCAGCATTTGAAGGGACTGGCGGACCGCGATCAGGCGATTCGTTTGAAGCCCGGAATGCCGGAGGCTTGGAACGCTCGCGGCAATGCGTACTTTCTGCTGGGCGAGTACGATAAGGCGGCGTACGATTTGCGTGAAGCGGTGCGGTTGGATCCCAACTACGCCGATGCCCGCGCGTTATTGGAGAAGGCCGATCAGAAACAGATCGAGTCCCGCCAGGTGGCAATGGTGCAGAATCGATTGGCGGATGCGGCGAAAACAGTAACGCCCGCGGCGCCAACACCCGATGTCTTGGTACCCACCGTTCCCACGCCTGTAGAACGGCCTGCGCGCCCGCAGGAAAAGAAATCGGTGGCCATGGTGAAACTGGAAGCGAAGCAGCAGAAAATAGAAACGCTGCAACCGAAACAACCGCCTGCCGTGGAGATCCCGCAGCCTGTTCCGACGGTCACATCTCCGTTGTTTGTGCAAGGCGCGCCACAGGCCAAAAACGAAAAACGCATCGCCATTGAGCCCGATCCTTCCGCCGCCGTGCCCGCGGTGGTCGCCGAAACTCCGAAGCCGGAGCCGAAACCGGAACCTCCCAAGGTGCCGGAAATCAAGGAAGAACCCAAGGTAGTGGAACCTCCGAAGATTGTGGAACCTCCGAAAGAGCAGCCGAAGCAAGTGGCGGCGGTGGTTGTGAAGGAGCCTCCCGCAGTCAAACCGGTAGAGGTGAAACCGGCGGCTGCGAAGCCTCCTGTGTCCGGAAACGCCGATGCTCTGCACAAGCAGGGGCGGGCCCTTCTTGCGCAGAACGATTTCAGACAGGCGGTGCAGGTCCTGAGCGATGCCGTGGCATTGAATCCGAAGCTGGCGGCGGCATTCAACGCGCGCGGCTATGCGCTGATGCGCATGGCTGACTACAAAAAAGCGCTGGAGGATTTCAACACCGCCATTCACGTCGATCCGAAATACGCCAACGCCTATCGCAACCGCGCCGCCGCCAGAAAGACGTTGGGGGACAAGGCGGGATCGGAAGCCGATTACGCCAAAGAAAAGCAGCTGCTCGGCGGCAAGTAAGTCTACTTGCGAGATAGTTCCGTTGCTTGGAAATAGTGTTGCAGGATCGCCGCGTAACCTGCTCCGCTTTCCGCCATTCCACGCGCGCCCCTTTGGCAAAGTCCGACGCCGTGGCCGTGGCCTGTGCCTCTAAGGATCACAGTGCCGCCCTCGGTGAACGCCGTGTAGGTGTTGGATGCGATCGTGTTCCATCCGAACTGGCGCGCAAGCTGCACACGCAATGTTTCCGACGGGCCTTCGCGCAACAACCGCTCTGCTTGCGCCTGGGGCAATCGCGCCTCCCATTGATAAGGTTTGCGGCGGCAGGTTTCGCAAATCGCGCTGAAATATGAGTACGGCTCGGACGACAGACCCGCATCGGCGGCGCTGAGCGTTGTTCCGGAACAGCTGCGAAAGTACATTGCTCGCGCCACGCGCCCGGCGTGCGTCAGCACCAGACGTTCCGTGTCTTTCGCCGCCGCGCTGGAAGACGCGTCCGGGGCGGTAAGAAACTGGCAATGCGTAGTGTCGCAGAATCCGAACGCGTGGCGGTCTCCCGCCAGATAGTACGATCGGGCGGCGATGGCCTGCGCGCGCAAAGCTTCTTTCTGCGCGCCGGGCATCTCCGCCGCCACTACTGCGGCCACAGCTTGTTCCAACTCTATCGTGACGATTGGCAGCAGAACGCCGCCGCGCGCGCGAATCTCCACCGAGCCTCGATACGCGCGCCGCATGCCGCCGGTCTCGATGGTCACTTGCGGGCCGGTGGATGAAAGTGCTTCTCCGCTGTAGCCGCGGCTGCGCACTCGATTTCCGTCCGCGGAAACGATCACTCCATCGCGCGCGGAAATCCGCTCCGCTCCAATCGCAATCTGGCCGGCGTGAAGAGTCAATTGGGAAGGCCGCAAGAGTTGCAGGACGGCGACACGGATTTCGCTGCCTGCCGCCAGGCCGCATGCCAATGCGAGAAGCGCAATCATGCGCCCTTTGCGGCGGCGACAATGCCTTGTGATTCCCCGACGGTGATGGCCGTTTCCGGCTTTGCATGTTCCCCCTTTAGATAGGCGAATGCCACGCACTTGCCAAGCGCTGGAGAAAACGCCGCCGACGTGATTTCGCCGGCGGCAACACCGGCCGAAGTCACCGCTGTTCCCTTGGAGGGCGGCTCGGCGGAATCAAGATAAAGCGGGACCAGCAAACGATGCACTTGGCCTCTGGATCGAACCCGCTCGACAATCTCCTGCCCAATGTAACAGCCCTTGCTGAAATGGATCGCATTCAGCATCTGCGTCTCGTGCACCAGATTCTTCTCTGTAATGTCGGCCCCATATCGCGGGCGAAAATGTTCCAGACGAACAATCTCCTGATCCTCCGCCGCTGCTTCCACAACACCCAACTCCCGGAGTTGCGCAATCACGCCGTCGCGTTCCTCCCGTTTGACGAACAGTCGCGCGCCTTCCGCGCCGGTTGTCGTGAACGGGGCTTTACAAGCGGAAAAGTTCTTCAGAGCCGCCGGCGCCGAGGGTCCCTCCACGCCAATCGCCGTATGATCCATTCGCGCATCTTCCAACACAACGTCATCGGCGATGATGTATTTGTCCAGGTGCGCGAACAGGGCATCGTGCAGCGCCGGTTCCGTATCCAACAGAAAGCAATCTTCCAAACAAAGAATATTCACATCGCCTAGAATCCGTCCTTGCGTGGAAAGGAAGAACGCGTAGCAGGATTCGCCGGGCTTCAACTGCTCGATGTGATTCGTGGTCATCGCGTGCAGTAGACGAACGCGATCTTCACCCAACACGCGGAAACGTCCGCGCGCATCCAGATCGAGCCGTGCCGCGCCTTCACGCAGGGCCCGATAACCAGGGCTCATAGCGTTCTCAGCACGGTGGAGATGGCGATGACAATGGCTCCACTGATGGCCGCGCCCATCATCATGCGCTGCCGTCTTTCGTGGGAGACGCCCTGCCGCGCAAGTGCGATCCACACGCCAATCAGATGCAGCGCGCCCAGCATCTTGACGCCGAACCAAACGTGATAGGTGGCCGAACGGTCTGGCGCGTTGAACAAATTGAAAGCGCCGGAGACAACGGCAACGATGATAACCAGCCACACCACTTCCCGCAGATGGGAAGACACCCGGTCTCCCGTAGTCTTCGTAGTGTTGAGTGCGGGAACTACAACCATCCGTCCAAAAATCGCACCGCCGGCAAGAAACGACATCGACAAAATATGCGCCCAGCGCATGATGATCGCTACAATCCCCATTATTTCCATATGATGAAAGTATACCGTTCTGTCTATGATCCACGAAATTCTACCTGTCGGCATGCTGCAGTGCAACTGCTCCATCTTTGGAGATGAGATCACGCGGGAGGCCATTGTCGTCGATCCTGGCGATGAGATCGAAAGCATCCAGGCGGTGCTGGCGAGGCATCAGTTGAAGGTGAAGGCGATCGTGATTACGCACGCGCACATCGATCACATCGGCGGCGCGGCGAAACTGAAAGCCGCCACCGGCGCGCCGGTGTGGATGAATGAGAACGATCGGCAGCTCTACGATCACCTCGACGTGCAGGCATCGTGGCTGGGTATGGAACGGCCGGAACAAACGGACATCGATCACAGCGCCAAGGAAGGCGATGAGTTAACGCTGGGCGAAACGCGGATGTTCGTTCTGCACACGCCCGGACACACGCAAGGAAGCATGTGTCTGTGGATGCCCGGCGAAAACAAACTGGTGGCGGGCGACACGCTGTTTCGCCAATCCATCGGCAGGACCGATCTTCCCGGGGGAAACCACAAGCAGATCTTGTCGTCCATCAGCCTCAAGCTGATGACGCTGCCCGAAGACGCAGTGGTGGTGCCGGGTCACGGCCCCAATACAACCATCGGCCATGAGAAAAGGTTCAATCCGTTTTTCTGATCACTCGTAGCGTAGCGCCTGGATGGGGTCGACTTTGGTAGCCCGGCGCGCTGGCAGGAAGCACGCCAGGAACGCGGCCGCCGCAAGTGTGATCACCATGGCGGTGAAGGTCGGCGGATCGAATGCGTTTACGCCAAACAGAAAGTCCTTTAGCAAACGAGTCAGGAATGCCGCGCACGCCACGCCGGTCACGATGCCGGCGACGGCAAGCGTCATCCCTTGCCGCAGTACGAGCAAAAGAACATCGCTGCGTTGCGCGCCAATCGACATGCGAATGCCGAATTCTCCCGTTCTCTGCGTAACCAGATACGACATCACGCCGTAGATCCCCAGCGCGGCCAGCAGCAGCGCGGTGGCCGAAAACATCGCCAGCAACACGGAGAGAAAACGCGGACGCGCGGTGGCGGCCGACACAACATCTTCCAGCGTTCGCACCTGGGCGATGGGAAGCGTCGCGTCGATGGCGTTGATCTCGCCGCGAATCGCACGCACCATGCTCATGGGATCGCCCTGCGTCTTCACAACGAGCCACGCGCTGGGAATTCCGAAGTTCGTCAATTGACGGAATGGAAGGAACAGTTCATTGCCCGCCGGCTTGTCGACGCCGGCGTTCTTCACATCGCCCACGACGCCGATCACCGTTCTCCACGGATCGCGGAAACTTGGCCTTACACGCCTCCCGATGGGACTCTGCCCCGGCCAGAACGTGCGAGCCATGGTTTGATTCACCACTACCACCGGGTTCGCCTCCGCACCGTCGCGCTCATCGAAGAGCCGGCCCTCAATCAACCGCACTCCGGTGGCTTCCAATGTTCTGTCGCCCGACGACTGGTAGTAATCGACATTCTGAATCGGTCCGCCTTCGCGCGGCACGAAGCCTTCAATCTGCGTATCGTTGGCATTGAGCGGGCGTACGGGCGGCATGCCGCCGAGCACTGTCGCGGCCTGCACTCCCGGCAGACGGTTCACCACCATCCAATCGATACCAACTTCGCTTGCCCTGGGAATGCTGCCCGCATTCGAGGCGACAATCAATCGCAAGATGCCGAATGCCAGAAACAATCCCAACACCGCGCCCATCAGAGAAAGAACAATGCCCTCCACTAGAAACTGCCGCAGCAGCGCTTTCCAACCCGCGCCCAGAGCGGTCCGGATGCAGATCTCCCGCTGCCTCGCCTCCGCGCGCGCCAACAGCAGATTGGCCACGTTGCCGCATGCGATCAACAGCACGAACACCACCGCCGCCATCATGGTCAGCATCACGCGCCGAACTCCGCCCACCACTTCTTCATGCAAAGGAAAGCTCACCAGAGAATGCCGTTGCGGGTGAAACAGGTGCGTGTTCGGGCCGGCTTTCTCCCCTTGCGCGTTCACCAATTGCGCCATCTCCTGCCGCGCGAGTTCCAAGCTGACGCCGGGCTTCAACCTGCCCACAAGATAAAGAAAGTGACTTCCCGCGCTACCCGGACTCGCCGGATTGATCTGCTGCGGGCTCCACAACTCGGCCGGATCCACTTCGCCGGGAGGAAACTGAAAGCCCTTCGGCATGACGCCCACAATGGAAATCGTGCGGCCGTTCATTTTCACATCGCGAGCGAGGATGTTTTCATCGCCCCCGAAAATGCGCTGCCACGCGCCATAAGAAAGGACCGCCGTGGTGGGCGCGCCAGGCTCGTCGTCTTTCGGTGTCAGCAGCCGGCCTTTGATGGGATGCACTCCCAACATTTCAAGCAGTCCTCCCGTGACGAAGCCAACCGTCAGGCGAACGGGCTCATGTCCGCCGCCGACATTCGCCCCGCCGGTGTTGAATGCTTCCAGAGATTGCCATGACTTCAGATCGCGCCGCAGCGTGAGGAACTCCGGCGGCGATGTCCAGAACTTCCGCAATCCACCGCCGGGGAAGAGCGGGAACTCGGTGTACAGCCTTACCAGACGATTCGGCTCCAAGTAGGGAAGAGGCCGCAGGACAACGGCATTGACGATGCTGAAAATGGCGCTGGTAGCCCCGATCCCGAGGGCTAAACACAGAACCGCGGCGGCAGTGAACCCTTTGCTCCGGGCGAGCATGCGAACGGCGTACAAGATATCCCGCATGGTCTTCTATACGAGGCCGGCCGTAAAAAGTTTCGAAAATAAGTAGGGCGCGCCGGCCAGCCGCATTTTTTCAGTGTTCCGCGACACAAGCTATGCGGGTTTTTCGAAAACATTTTCTTCAAACGCCGTTTCAAACATCCGATAAGTGTATTGTGATGGCTCTCGCAACACTCTTCCTCGCATTCCTTCCTGTTCTTTCCGCCCAACCGGATCGTTTCTCCACCCCGGCATGCACAGGTCCCGGCCGCGAACTCGCCGCGCGTTCCACTTTTCTCATTTGCTACGACTCCAATTTGAGAGTTCCCGTGTGGACAGGTTATGAATTGACCCGCGAAAGAATCCACGGCTCGGCCAGGCGTCCCCATGGCTTTCAACACGATTACGGCTTATCCGGGGTGAGCGCCTACGACTCCGACTACCGCAACAGCGGATACTCGCGCGGTCACATGGCGCCCGCTGCCGATTTCGCCTGGTCGGATGAAGCCATCCGCGCGACGTTCCTACTCTCCAATGCAGTGCCGCAGGTCCAAGCCGTAAACCAAGGGGCCTGGTCGACTATCGAGCGCGCCGTACGCCGCATAGCTGCCACTGCGGATGCGGTGTATGTCTTCACCGGAGTCTTGTTCGAAGACGAAAAGCAGCAGCGCATCGGGGCACGCCAAGTCGCCGTGCCGAGCCACACCTATAAAGTGGTACTCGCCATCAAAGGCGATTCGAAAACGATGTATGCCGCCATCGTACCCAACGCCGATGTGCGAGGAGAGGCCATGGAGAATTTCATGGCAAGCGTCGAAGAGGTGGAGTGCCGCACGGGATTCGATTTCTTCAGCGCGCTAGCGGATGGAGAGCGGAGTCTTCTGCATTCGCAGCGAAGGATGATTCTCCGGACTCGAATCCCTTGAGCCGGGGCGTCAAGGGTCTATTGATTATCCAACCACTCTTCATGCCAGGCCATCTGAATGGCTTCCAACTTCGCCTCATTCGATTTGGCCGGGTCGTCGTCGAAGCCTTCGAGTTCCGTCACCCATTTGTGCAGGTCCGTGAACCGCACCTCCAACGGGTTTTGTTTGGGGAATTTTTCGTAAAGCTTTATCGCGAGATCTTCAGCCATGATCCAGGTAAGTTTGCTCATTAGATGTGCGTTCCTTTCAGGGCCGAGCGCACGGCCGTGTTCATCATGGTTTCGGCAAGCTGGATCGTCACATCGTTCAACTCGCCGATCTTGGCGCGGATGAGAGGGTAATCATCCGAATGATAAACCAGCAGGAGATGATTCACAGCGGTCGTGATGGCATTGCGATCCTCTTCCGAGAGATCGAACCACGCATCGTTGGCGCGCGCCTTCTCCGTTGCGGCAAGAATGGTATCGGCTTCCAGGCGCGCTTCGCGAATCTGGCGTTCGCGGAAATCCTCTTCCGCCTTATCCACCGATTCGCGAATCATCGCCTCCACCTGTTCCTCGGTGAGGCCGTAGGAAGGCTTCACTTCCACGGTCTGCTCGCGGCCGGTGCGCAGATCGCGCGCGGAAACGCTGAGGATGCCGTTGGCGTCAATGAGGAATTTCACTTCAATGCGAGCGGCGCCGGCTGGCATCGGATCGATATCCTTCAACTCGAATCGCGCCAGAGAGCGGCAATCCGTAACCATCTCGCGCTCGCCTTGCAACACGTGGATGAGAACGTTGGTTTGCCCGTCCACACCGTTGGTGAAATTCTCCGACGCGCTGGCGGGAATGGTGGAGTTGCGGTGGATGAGTTTCGAAACAACGCCGCCCATCGTTTCGATGCCAAGCGAAAGAGGAGTGACATCGAGAAGCAGTTTTCCGGTGACGCTGCCGGAGAGAATTCCCGCCTGCACAGCAGCACCTAACGCGACCACTTCATCGGGGTTCAATTCCGTGTGAGGCTTGGCGAGAAAAACCGCTTCCACCGCGCGCCGCACCAGCGGGATGCGCGTGGACCCGCCGACCATCACCACCTCGTCGATCTCTTTCACCGCTACGCCGGAATCGGCGATGCACTGGCGGCACGGGGCCAGCGTGCGGTCGACAATATCTTTGATCAGCGATTCGAACAATTCGCGCGTGATCTCGCGGCGATACTGCTTTCCGCGATACTCCAGTTCGATGTGCGTGAAGGGAACGTAGGAGAGTTCCTCTTTGGCGGCGATCACTGCGCGACGCAGCAACTGCACGGCCTCGCCATTGCGCGAAAGATCTTCGCTCCATTCCGTGGCGATATCCTCCAGGGCTATTTTGAGCAGCTTGTTGTCGATGTCGTCGCCGCCAAGATGCGTATCGCCATTGGTGGCCAGCACTTCGAAGATGCCGTCGTGCAATCGCAGAATGGAGATGTCGAAAGTTCCGCCGCCGAGATCATACACCGCGACGATTCCATTCCGCCTGCTGTCCAGACCATAGGCAAGCGACGCAGCGGTGGGTTCATTCACCAGACGCAGCACTTCCAACCCGGCGATGCGGCCCGCATCCTTTGTGGCCTGGCGCTGCGCGTCGTTGAAGTAGGCGGGCACGGTGATGACCGCTTGCGTCACGGGCGCGCCCAAATGCGCCTCGGCGTTACGCTTGAGTTCCAGCAGAACCTGTGCCGACACCTCCGGAGGCGTGAGCGTCTTTCCGCCGATGTCGAGACGGATGACGGAATCGCTTCCTTCGGCGATGCGGAACGGAAAGAGATCGAGTTCGTCCTTCACATCGGCCAGTCCGCGGCCCATGAGACGTTTTACGGAGTAGACTGTGTTCTCCGGCTGGTCAATCAACAGCCGCCGCGCCGCATTGCCCACGACAAACTCGCCGTCCTCGGTGACGGAGACGATGCTTGGAACCAGATTTGCGCCATCCGCGCCGGGAATCACTTTGGGACCTGTGAGGTCCATGTACGCGGCGAGACTGTTAGTGGTGCCCAGGTCGATGCCGATAACCTGCGTCTTGCGATGGGAGCCGAAATCGATGTCGAAAATCTGATCCATATTTGTCCTATGCAACGGCAGGTTTGGCAGTTTGAGACACAAGATTGCCAATGTAGCGGCGGCGATTGAGGAGTCCGCGAACCTGCTGCAAGCCTTCGCGGGCAGAAGCGGCATCGTAGACCGCGGCCAACGCATCCAATTCCTTGTCGATGGCATCGAGCATTGCGGTAAACTTCACGCGCGCTTCTTCAATGGCCGCTTCCGCGCCGGGTCCACCCTCGCGCAATTCTTCCAGCGCCATGTTCAGTTCGAAAGCCTCTTCCAACAACTCCGGTGGGACATCGCTGCCGCGCTGCTCGCCGATCTCAAATCCGTTCAGCTTCAACAAATACTCGGTGCGCCCCACAGGATCTCGCAATGTGCGATAGGCATCGTTCAATTCCGCCGACGCTTCCTCCGCCTTTTGGCGTTCCAATGCGGAGGCGCGCGCGAATCCATCGGGATGGTATCGCCGGCTTAATTCGTAAAAACGTTTTTGCAACGACGCGCCGTCCAGGGAAAGGCTTCTTGGCAGGCCGAATACTTCGAAGTAGTCCATTACACCGCCGATACTATGCGGTGAACGAAGTTCCGCAGCCGCAGCTTCGCGTAGCATGTGGGTTCTCGAAGACGAAGCCCGATTGAATCAAAGAATCTTTCCAGTCGAGCGTCATGCCGCTGAGGAACACCATGCTCTTGGGATCGACGTAGACCTGCACTCCATCGAATTCGAATACGTGGTCCGTAGTCCTCGGTTTGAGGTCGAACTTGAATTGATAGCTGAGTCCGGAGCAGCCGCCGCCTAAAACGCCCAGGCGCAACCCACCCTGCGCAATCCCTTCGCGCGCGAACGCGGCGCGGATTTTTTCCACTGCTTTCGGCGTCACATGGACGACGGTGGGTGATTCTACGGCGGCCATTAGACTGCCTGCGCGACTCCAGCGGACACGGCCTTCTTCTTATAGTCCGTAATCGCCGCTTTGATCGCGTCCTCCGCCAGCACGGAACAATGAATCTTCACGGGCGGCAGAGCCAGCTCGTTGACCAGTTCCGTATTCTTGATCTGCAAGGCTTCATCGACAGTCTTGCCCTTCAGCATCTCGGTGGCAAGCGATGACGAAGCGATGGCGCTGCCGCAGCCGAAGGTCTTGAACTTGGCGTCTTCAATGATGCCGGAGATCGGATTCACCTTCACTTGCAGCTTCATGACGTCGCCGCATTCGGGCGCGCCCACCATGCCCGTGCCGACGTTCGGGTCCGTCTTGTCAAACGCGCCGACGTTGCGCGGATTGTTGTAATGATCGAGAACTTTTTCGGAATATGCCATGGGTGTTTCCTTGTAGATCTAGTGTGCGGTCCATTCGACTTTGGAAAGGTCTACGCCTTCCTTAAACATTTCATAGAGCGGCGAGAGGTCACGCAGTTTGCGAACGACATCGATGACTTTGTCAGCCACATAATCGACTTCCTCCTGCGTGCTGAAGCGGCCGAGGCCGAAACGGATGGAGGAGTGAGCGATATCGTCGCCCGCGCCGAGAGCCTTCAAAACATAACTGGGCTCCAATGTTGCCGAGGTGCAGGCCGAGCCGCTGGACACCGCGATATCGTTGATGCCCATCAGAAGCGATTCGCCTTCCACGTAAGCGAAGCTGATGTTGAGATTGTTCGGCAGCCGCGTTTCCATGGTTCCGTTGATGTAGACTTCGTCGAGGTTGGCCGTGAGCTTGTCCTTCAAGCGGTCGCGCAACGCGCCCAACCGGACCGATTCCACCGGCATCTCTTTCTGGCACAATTCGCAAGCCTCGCCGAGACCCGCAATGGCCGGAACATTCAGCGTACCCGAGCGCATGCCGCGTTCGTGACCGCCGCCATCGATTTGCGCCGTCAATTGCACGCGCGGATTTCTGCGCCGGACATACAGCGCGCCGACGCCCTTCGGCCCGTACAATTTGTGACCGGAGATGGAAAGCAGATCGACGTTGTCTTGAATCACGTTCACCGGCACCTTGCCCGTGGCCTGCACCGCATCGGTATGAAACAGGACGCCGCGCTCCTTCGCCATGCGCCCGATTTCGGCGACGGGTTGAATCACGCCGATTTCGTTGTTCGCATACATGATGGAGATGAGGATGGTCTTGTCGGTGATCGACTCTTTCAGCATGTCCAGATCGATGAGGCCCGACGCCGTCACCGGCAGATAGCTGATGCGATAGCCGTTCTTCTCCAGGCGCTTGCAGGTGTCCAGCGTGGCCTTGTGTTCGGTGGCGGCCGTGATAATGTGATTGCCGCGTTCGGCGTACATCTCGGCGACGCCTTTGATGGCGAGGTTGTTCGATTCCGTCGCCCCGCTGGTGAACACAATCTCCTTCGCCGTCGCGCCGATGAGCGATGCGATCTGCTTGCGCGCCTTCTCCACGGCCTCTTCCGCCTCCCAGCCGAAGCTGTGATTGCGGCTGGCGGCGTTGCCGAACCGGTCCGTGAGATAGGGCATCATGACGTCCAGCACGCGCGGGTCCACCGGCGTAGTGGCGTGATAATCCATGTAAATCGGTAACTTCATACGCACTCCTGCAAACTTGCCGACGGTTGGGCGATGGTTGCTCCCAGATGATAGAGCTTCGAGTCCTCGTCCTCCGACATGTCGGCGATCGTAATGTTGTTCAGAAGGCCCAAGATGCCTTCGTGAATCTTGCGCAACGGCTCGCGCACATTGCAGCGATCCGACTGTCCGCACATGCCATGCTCGGTGAAGCATGAGGTAAGAATGATCGGTCCGTCAATGGCCCGGATCACCTCAAGCGCGCTGATCTTGGTGGCCTGCCGCGCCAGCCGGTAGCCGCCATTGGTGCCGTGCTCGGATTGCAGAAAACCGCCCTTGGCGAGCTTTTGCAGAATCTTGGCTAGCAGCGGCTGCGGGATGCTGTAGCTATCGGCAATGTCTTTCGCGCTGGCGCTACCGGTAGGCGGCAGATTCGCCAAGTGCTTGAGAGCAATGAGCCCGTAGTCCGCTTTCTTGGTCAGTTTCAGCATAGTTCGATATCGGACCTCTACAGTCCTATATCCGTTATACCGCCCTGAAACCGGTGGGTCAAGGGGTATCCGACTAAAAGTGTCGCATATGTGGCGACCGAAACGGTCGGGATTTCATTGAGCGGTCAACTTTCGCGGTTAAAAGGATATGGATGGGAACTAAGTGTACGATTTGGTAGAGATAGCGAAGGCTACTCGCGTTTGGTCTCGCGCAGACGTCCGCACACATACTTGTGCAGCAAACTGGATATCAGCGTCTGGTAGGGTAGCCCATCCTCCAGGGCCCGCTTTTGGATTGCATCAAGGTCCTTGCTGGAGATGCGAATGTTCACGCGCCTGTCCTTGCGAAAAGTGTTGGAAGCGTAGCCGCTATGGAGCTTGCGTTCTTCCTCCAGTTGCGGAACCGACCGCCATTCCCCCCGTTCTACGGATGAGGCAATATCCTTTTCATACTGGTCAAGCTTCATTGTGTTCGTCCCCCCTGATGTACCGATTGGTCGCCTTTCGGCTCGGGATTATCGTCCTGAGCACGACCTGATCTTGTTGCTTTTCGAAGGGAACCAAGTACGCGTAGTCTTCCATCTGTACAACAAGTATACGTTGGCCTTGGTAGCGCTCCTGGTTTGGGTGCTCCAAGACATCAAGAACGTCGCCGCGTTCGATATGAAACACAATCTCCTCAAAGGACACGCCCCATGTGCGCCTAGATTGGCCTAAGATTACCGTCCTGTAGAGTTAACCCGGTGCGCGCAAAGCAGCGCAACTCCCTTTTCTGTAACCCGAACCACACTGCTGCCGTTTACATCCTCCACGGCGACCAGTCCGCTGTCGGTGGCGTCCTCCCACACCGGGAATCTCGGGCACGATGTGCGCCACGCCTCCATGACTTCCGCATAGGTTCTGTCGCGTGTTTGCAGCCATTCCAGAAGATCCAGAATCAGCGCTTCCATGTTCTGTTTCCATCTTAAACCCTGTGCCAACGTGTTAGGCTATCCAAAGAATGAAAATCGCATTCACACTGTTCGTGTTCTCCTCACTCGCCGCGGCGCAAAATTGGGAGCCGCTTTTCAATGGAAAAGACACCACCGGATGGAAGATGGTGGGCCCAGGCAACATCTCCGTCGAGGATGGCATGTTGAAGACGGAAGGCGGAATGGGGCTGCTCTACTACGCCAGGCGTCCGTTCAGCGATACCACCATTCGCGTGGTCTTCAAAACAACCGGGCAACGCGACAATTCCGGTGTCTTCATCCGCATGCCGGAAGAGCCAAAAGATCCGTGGTACGGTGTGCACAACGGTTACGAAGTGCAGATCGATTCCGGCGGCGACGATTGGCATTCCACCGGAGCGTTATATTCATTGAGCAAAGTGACGGCGCGCAATCAAAAGCCCGCCGGAGAATGGAATACGATGGACATCGTGCTCAAGGGCCAGTTGACGACGGTCATTCTGAACGGAATGAAGATCAATGAATTCCGCGGCGATCAGGAAGTTCCCGCGCGCAAGATGTGGTACGAGCCGGTGCGCGGTCCGCGTCCGGACGCCGGTTACATCGGCCTGCAGAATCACGATGCGCGGGCCAAAGTTTATTTCAAGGAAGTCAGCGTGAAGAAATAATGATGCGGATCGTTTCTGCCATCCTCTATTTTGCCTTGGCCGCGCAGACTCAAAACTTTCGCTGATCCGTCAAAAGCCAAGCCAGTTTTTCCCGGAAGGCTTCTAGCGAGGTCTTCGACCTCAAACCGACAAGCAAACAGCCGCGGAATTCCGTAGAATCTCGGTCATGCCGAGCATCCCTGAACTATTGAACGGACACGTCACGTTGGAAGTGGAGTGTCTGGACCGGTTGTACTTGAATG
>JACPVQ010000073.1 GCA_016191645.1 Candidatus Solibacter usitatus | reverse complement strand
CCGCCGCGTCGTGTTTGACCCCGTAAAACGCGCCATCCGCGAGGGCTGACATGATTGTCCCAGGCTGCTTCTCATTTTGTGTACTACTACTCTCTGAAAACTTCCCAAACCGCGAAGATTCTCTTTGGTTGCGGCTGTGCTGCTCTGTGGGGCAGATCTCCAGATCTGCAGCGGGATCTCCAGATCCCGCATGGCCTCATCAGAGGCCATCGGCCGTGAAGCGGCCGCCGCGGGCAGCGAACGAGGCTCGCCACGCAGCCGACATTGCGAGACTCCAAAAATGACAGTCGCCGATTGGATCATCCGTTTCCTGCAGGAGCACGGCGTCCCACACATCGCCGCTCTCTGCGGTCACGGCCTCGATCCGCTTTTCGAAGCCGCATCGAAAGCCGGTATGCGTCTCATCGACACGCGCAACGAGCAAACGGCGGGTTACATCGCCGAATGCTACGGCCGCCTCACGCGGACGCCCGGCGTCTGCGCGACCTCGAGCGGCGTCGCCGCCGCCAACGCCATGACCGGAGTCATGAACGCCTGGTTCGACGGCGCGCCGATGCTCTACCTCAGCGGCTCGGCGAACAGTAGCGTGCTCGGCATGGGATGCTTTCAGGACATCGATCAAGCGGAACTGCTGCGGCCGATTACGCGATATTCGCGCATCCTCGACACGCCCGCGAAGGCAGGCCGCCTGTTGCAGGAAGCGTGGCAGGAGGCGAATACTCCGGGCCCGGCCCACTTGCAAATCCCCATGGACGTCCAACGCGCTGAAGTTGGCGAAATGTTCGCCGCCCCTGCAGCACGCACCACCGCGTCTTCGAATCGTGAGCAGGTCACCGCAATGCTGCGCACGGCCAGGCGTCCGTTGATTGTCGCCACCAGCGATGCCTACTATTCCGGCGAAGGCGACGCCTTGCTTGCCTTCGCGGAGAAGCATTCCATTCCCGTGCAAACTCCCATCTGGGATCGAGGCATTTGTGACCGTTCCAGCCCCGTGTTCGTTGGCGTCCTCGGAGCATTGAGCCGCGACCCGGGCTTGCTCGCGCTCGCCGACGCCGTAGTGGTAACCGGCCCCATCAACGACTACCGCGTGGCCTATTGGAAAACCTCCGCGCCCATCGTGCGCGTGGATGGCGGCTGGGCGGACATAGACGCGCCGAAGTTCGACGCGTGGCTCGCCGAAGCGCGGGCACTGCGCACGGAGTTCAGCGCGGACACGCGAGCCATCGCCGCGGGCCAGCGCATCTCCGGCCGCATCCACGCCGTCGACATCGTCGATGCCATCGACGCCGCGCTGCCCGAAGACGGCACGCTCGTCATCGACGGCGGAAGCATCGGGCAATGGGCGCATCATCTGCTCGCCGAGCGCCGCTATCCCGGCAATTGGCTCTCCTGCGGCGTCAGCGGCGTGGTTGGTTATGGCATCGGAGGCGCCATGGCAGCCCGCCTCGCACGGCCCGATAAGCCCGTGTTGCTGCTCTCCGGCGACGGCGCTTTCACCTTCACCGTTGCCGAGCTGGAATGCGCCGTGCGCCAAAATCTTCCCTTCGTCGCCCTCGTTGCCGACGATCAATGTTGGGGCATCACCCATTCCGGCCACCTCCGCCAGTTCGGTCAAGGCATCGCAACCCAACTTGGCGCAATCGATTTCGCCGCCCTCGCCGAAAGCCTCGGCGCACGCGGCATCCGTATCGATTCAGCCGCTGCTCTCGCCCCGGCCATCCGTGAAGCGCTCGCCTTGCCCCGCGTCACCGTCCTGCACGTCCCCATTTCCGGCGGCAACCCAGGGTGATTCGGCACGCATGCATATATCGCTATCATGCCTGCATGGGCAAGCCATCAAAAGCCAGCCTGCACTATACAATCCGCGGCATTCCTCCCGAAGTGGATCGCCTTCTCCGTTTGAAAGCCACCCAGCGGAAGCAGAGCCTGAACAGCGTCGTGCTGGACGAACTGACTCGCGCGGTAATCGGCCGCCCTATGAAGGCCGATTTCTCAGACTTGGTTGGAGAATGGACTCCGGATCCGGCCTTCGATGAAGTTGTCGCCTCCCAGCGCCAAATCGACCTGGAGAAGTGGAAATAGGTCCCGATGAGGGCCGCGATGCTGGGCGGCTGCGACGAGGTCTGGATTCCATTTGTCGTGCTTGCCGAAATGAAGGCGGGCTTCTATGGCGGAACGAGGCAGAGCGAGAATGAATCTTTGCTGTTGAATCCGCTGAACCGTGAAACGGTGGCGATCCTGTATGCAGACCGCGAAACAGCCGGGCAATACGCCCGCTTGTTCGTACAGTTGAAACGCGCCGGTCTTAGATGCCGTGAATTCCCCTCCGCAGTCCTGCCGGCGTCTTCTCTTGACATACGAAATGTTTACTAGTAAAGTTTTCGTATATGGCAAGCGGGCCGTCCAAACCAACCGCCGCGGAACTCGAAATCCTGACCGTGCTGTGGAGCATCGGGCCGGCCAAGGTCCGCGCCGTCTACGACCGCATTAACCGGCGGCGTCCGGCGCAGTACAGCACCGTCCTGAAATTCATGCAGATCATGACCGAAAAAGGCCTGGTGCGGCGCGACGAGACCGGGCGCGCGCACATCTACCGGCCCGCGCGGCCGCGCGAGTGGACGCAGCGGCAGCTTGCCGGCGAATTGCTGGAGCACGCCTTCAGCGGCTCCGCCAAAGCGCTCCTCATGGGAGCGCTCTCCGCCCGCAAAGCCACGCCAAAAGAGCTCGCCGAAATACGAAGCCTTTTGGATAATTACGAGAAGGGAAAGAGATGAGGATTCTCGAAGCGTGGATGAGTGCGCCGCTTGCGGCCGCTACCGGCTGGACGCTCCTCCATTCCTTATGGGAAGGAGCGGTCCTGTCGGCGGCGTTGGCGCTCGTTTTGTTGGCCCTGCGTTCGCCGCGTGCCCGCTACGCCGCATCCATTGTGGCCTTGCTTGCGATGCTGGGCGCGTTCCTCTTCACTCTGGTTCGCATGTCGCCGCAAGATCCGCACCGCATGATGCCCTTCGCAGTCCTACCCTTCCCGTCGTGGAATGCGCAATCCGGCCTGGATACTCCGCCCCCTTCGAATTCAAGCCTTGCCGCGCTTGTGCCCTGGCTTGCGCCGTTTTGGATAGCCGGTGTCGGAGTTTTCTACATCCGCCACATCACCGGCTGGATAGCGGTGTGCCGGTTGCGCCGCCGCGGCGTATGTTGTCCACCCGAGCGCTGGCTGATGGAGCTCACCCGCCTGAGCGCCCTACTGCGGTTGTCGCGACCGGTCCGGATGCTGGAGTCCTGCATCGTGGATACTCCCCTCGTTCTGGGCCATTTGCGGCCCTTAATCCTGATGCCGGTCGGCCTGCTCGCCGGGCTGCCGGTAGAGCATGTGGAAGCCATTCTGCTGCACGAGTTGGCCCATATCCGCCGTCACGACTATCTCGTGAATCTGCTGCAGCATTTCGTCGAGGGGCTATTGTTTTATCACCCGGCGGTCTGGTGGCTCTCCCGCGTCATTCGCGCCGCGCGGGAACACTGCTGTGATGATCTTGTCGTTGCCGTCAATGGCAACCCGCGCGAATACGCCGTTGCGCTTGCAGCATTGGAAGAAAACCGTTGGTCCGGCCGCAGTCCGGCCGTGGCCGCTACAGGAGGCACTCTCGTGAAACGCATCCGCCGTCTGCTCTACCCGGCAAGTTCGAATGGCGAATGGAAGCCGCTCCTCGCCGGCGTAATCCTCATCGCCATCGCCACCGCCGCTCTGGCTGCGTGGCAATCGCCGCCGCCTCAGGCAGATCGCCCTGCTGCGAATTCTCCCTATAGCAAGTGGCTCAACGAGGACGTGCTCTACATCATCGCCGATGAAGAACGCGCCGCCTTCGAGAAGCTCAAGACCGATGAAGAACGAACGAAGTTCATCGAGCAGTTCTGGCAGCGGCGCAACCCTTCGCCCGGCTCTCCTGTCAACGAATTCAGAGAGGCTTACTACGCCAGAATTGCGCGTGCCAACCAGCGTTTCCGCAGCGCTTCCGGCAGGCCTGGCTGGCAGACCGATCGCGGCCGTATGTACATCGTTTACGGCCCGCCCGATGAGATCGAAACTCATCCCGCCGCCGCGGCGCAATCGCTCTATCCACGGGAAGTTTGGAAATACAGGTCCATTGAGGGCATCGGCAGGAACCTCTTCTTCACCTTCGTCGATCGCATGCGCACTGGCGACTATCGCCTCGCCCCCGGCAACGCCCGTTGAACACCCCACCAAAAAACGTTGACTAACGTTTATTAACGGCCCCAATCTAGCGCCCTTCATTTCGTCCAACTTATTGAACCGGAAACCTTTAGGTCGAACCCACCCCATCCGATGGCTTATAATGGGATCAGGGCAAAACACGTTGGGACAGCCCGACCCGGAATGTGTCTCACTAACACACAGGACTCCTCGGGAATGCGGCGTAAACGATTGAAAACAATGCGAAACTCTAATGGCAACCGGCTTGCCCTACGATAGATAACCAAATGCGATTCCTCTGGACACTTCTCTCACTGGTTCAGGTCCTCCCGGGCGCCACCCTCCAGCGGCTCTCCCTGGAAGACATGATCCAGAAGTCCACCGAGATCGTCAGCGCAAAGGTGACTAGCTCTTCCGCCGTCGTACGGGGACCTGTCGTGTATACAAAATATACCGTCGCGGTTACTACTCAGTGGAAGGGTGCGCCGTCCAAGCAATTGGACGTCTACGTCCCAGGCGGGAAAAGCGGAGCCTTGGTACAGCGGTTCTCCGGGGCTCCGTCGCTCGCCGAAGGCGTCGAATATGTTCTGTTTCTGTGGTCCGGCCGCTCCGGAATGCGGCAGGTCATCGGATTAAGCCAGGGACTCTTTCAGATGGTTCCGGCTACCCAGGGCGAAGCGATGGTGAAGCACGCGGCAAGCCGCGAGACCATGGTAGACGCCTCGGGCAAAGTTGTGGAGGACACGCCGGCAAGTATGCGATTGCGCGAAATGGTCGATCGTATTCATCGCACTCTTGCCGGCGCACAGGTTCAGTAATGAAGAACGCCAGGCACATCGTGGTCTTGTTGAGCGCCGCCGCGTTCCTGCCACAAGCCTCGGCCTACTATCATTACGTGCATTACCTGACGCGCACCGCGCCGTTCGTCCCCGTGGTGGAGAAGTACGATCTCGCCGCCCTTCCCAACAAGACGCTCAACTTTTTCGTCTCTGAGCAAGGCCCCACGCAATTGGCGCAGGGAGACTCCTACGCATCCGTCGTCAGCCAGATCCGCCTTGCGGCGAAGGTTTGGAACGATGTGGAAACCTCCGATCTGCGCCTCGCCTTCGGTGGGATCACCGCTGCCGGAACAGCCGCCACCGGGCCCGGCATCGACGTCGTCTTCAGTGACGATATCCCGCCCGGCGTGATCGCTATGGGCGGCGCGACGGCGCGCGGATCGGTGCAGGGCGCTGCCGGATCGCAGTTCATTCCCATCCTGCGCTCCGTGGTGATGATGCAGCGTAATCTTTCCGATCAGCCCAGCCACAGCGAAGGTTTCTTCACCACCGCCGTTCACGAATTTGGCCACGCGCTCGGTTTGCAGCACACCTTCACATCAGCCGTGATGTCCACCTCGGTGACTCGCGCCACCAGCAAATCGAAGCCTCTCTCCTGGGACGATGCCGTTGGCCTTTCGATCCTTTATCCTGCCAGAGGATTTGCCGGCGGCTCCATCGCCGGCCGCGTCACGCAAGGCGTCGACGGCGTATCGCTGGCTTCGGTTGTGGCCGTCGCGCCGGGCGTGGCGGCTGTCAGTACCGTGACCAACCCCGATGGCACCTATCGCATCGAAGGGTTGCCGGAGGGCCGCTATTACATCTACGCGCATCCGCTGCCTCCGCCTCTGCAAGGCGAAGTGAGCCCCGGCAATGTGGTTGCCCCCATTGGCCCCGACGGCCGTACTCTTGGATTCGGAATCAATTTCGACGCCCAGTTTTTCCCCGGCTCGCGCACGGCCACGGTCGCCGTGCCCGTGGCCGCTAACGGGGCTGTCGAGAACATCGATTTTCGCGTCCAGCGCAGGAACGCTCCGGCGCTCTCCTCGCTGGTGACGTACAGCTATTTCGGCCAAAACCCCGTGCAGCCGGCGACGTTGAACCGCACGCCCGGCCGCGGCACCATTGTCGTTGCCGGACCGGGACTCATGTCCTCCGCCACGGCCATCACTCCCGGCACAACGGTATCTGTGATTGGCGGAGCGGCAACGCTGCCTCCCAACGGGTTCCGCCCCTTCACCGGCGGCTACTCGCAAATCGATCTGGTGTTCAACGCCGCTACCACCGATGGCCCGCAGCATTTGCTGTTCACTACGCCGAATGAAGTCTACCTGCTGCCGTCGGCGTTCCTCACCGTTTCCAAAGCGCCGCCCGTCATCAGTTCCATCATCTCCGGGGCGGATGCCGGTAGCCTGCGCACCTTGATCATCAGCGGCTCCGGTTTCGACCGCGGCACACGCTTCCTTTTCGGCGGCTATCCGGCTGCCGTTCGATCGGTGGATGATCCCTCGGACCGCGCAATTGTTGTGCCGCCCCCTGCCTTGGCGGGAGAGCGTGTCCCTGTGGTCGCCCTCAACGCGGATGGTCAGAGTTCCTTGTATCTGCAAAGCAGTAATCCGCCGGCCTTTGTTTACGATGCCGGCGATGCTCCCGTGTTCAACGTCAATCCCGCCGCTCTCCCGGCCGGCAGTGAATCGATGGTCGAGATTACCGGGAACGGTTTGAACTTCATCGATGGCTTGGCCCGCATTGGCTTCGGCACCGGCGATGTTTCCGTCCGCCGCGTATGGGTCACCGCTTCCAACCGGTTGTTAGCCAATGTTACCGTTGCGCCGGGCGCGGCATTGGGACCGGTTACCGTCACCCTCTCCAACGGGCTACAGTTGATTGCCCAGCAGAATGCCTTCGCCGTTCAAGCCGCGCCGTCAAGACAGATTGCGGTTTCACCCGTGTTTCAGAATACGATCACGGGGACGGCGCAAGCGATCGCCGGTGCGTTGATCACCATCAACATCTTGAATCTGCCTCCGAACACCCCCGCGCCGGCCATCACCGTGACCCTGAACGATTCACAGGTTCCTGTGCTGAATCTAGTGGGTGCGGCCGCCACCATCGCGCTTCCCTCCAGCCTGCAATCCGGTCCGGCGGTGCTTCGACTGCGTACGGCCACGGATGCATCTCTGCCGGTGATCATCAATATCGGTGTTAATCCCCATCCGCTAAGCTTTGCCGTGTGGGGCAGGTCTCCAGACCTGCGAGCCGATCTCCAGATCGGCTCTGCCGGGGCCAATCGTGATCTCCGTTGCGGGATCTCCAGATCCCGCCGTTTGGGGGATCTCCAGATCCCGCCGCTGGGCCGGAGCCACATGCTTAAAGCAGCTTCAAAATCTCCGCTTCCAACGCCTTCAAGTCCGCCTCTCCAATCAGCGTCCGCACCTTCCGGCCCGTGCGGTCATAGAGGAACGTGGCGGGCAACGCCCCGCTCCACTTCGCATCGATGGCGTTGATGAACTTGTCTTCGCTCGCGGCCTTGCGAATGTAGTGCGGCCCGGGAACCTTCGTGAGTTCCAGAAAGTACCGCGCCTTGGCCTCGTCTTCGGGTTCGTCGGCGGAGATGGTGATCAATTGGAAACCCTTCGCCCGGTACTTCTCCTGCAACTGAATCAGCGCCGGCATCTCCTTCCGGCACGGCACGCAATAGGTGGCCCAGAAGTTGACGAGTACAACCTTCCCCTTGTTCGACGCAACCATCTTCGCGTAGGCCGCTTCATTCAGCGGCGCAAGAGTCACAGGCGCGGCCAGCAGCGACAGCGCAATTCCAAGCAGCATCACTTTTTCACCTTCTTGATCGTACAGCCGAACGCTTTCGTCTCGGCTTGCATCACCTTCGTTCCCGCCATCACGCTTTCCAGCGCATCGCGAAGCCCCTGCAATTTCACGCGCGCCAGGTTCCGTGCGTCGTCAATCGCGCCGTGGTAGCGCACGGCCCCTGTGCCGTCCAACACAAACGCTTCCGGCGTCAGACTCGCGCCCAGGCGCTCCGCCAGCGCGTTGTTATGATCCCGGTAAACGGGAAAAACGAACTCCGCCGCTCTGCTATGTTCCCGCATCTCCTGCGCGGACTCATTCCAGTTCGCGTTCACAACCAGGAACTGCGCGCCCTTTGCCGAATAATCGCGGAAGAGAGCGTTCATGCGCTGGTTGTACTCGTTGGAGATGGGACAAACCGTGGAGTAAAACAGTACCACCGTCGTCTTGCCGGAGGTTTCAAAACGCGCCGCGAGGCCATCTATGTCGCGCAGTTCGAAGGCGGCCACACCTGCCGCGGATCCGCAAAGAGTGGCGGTAAGCAAGCATGCCAGGAGTTTCCGCATCACGGCTCTCCCTACTTGCTCTTCTCTTTTTCCTTCCGCGGTTCCAGTTTCAGATGCATCACGGCGTGCTTGCGCGAATCGAACACGCTCAGCGTCTTCACCGCGCTGGTGAAGTTCTTGTAGTCGGCCTTGATCTGATAATCGACATCCGTGCTCAACCCGTGAAACACAAACGTCCCGTCTTCCTTTGTAATGAACGAGCGGACCTGCAGCGATTTGCCGTCCTTTAACTGCACCACGGCCGCCTCCACCGGAGAGTCCTTCTCGTCCTTCACGGTGCCGGCCAATGTGCGGGCCTTCCCTTCATCGTCCTTGTTCTTCTTCTCACCCTGGAAGATCGGCGGGGTCTTGTGTTGGGGAACGATTTGCGCGCCCAGCAGCCCGCAAGCGACCGCCGCGAGCGCGCAGATACGCGGAATACTTCTCATGGCGAATCCTCCTTAGCGGGCGCCGGCAGCAACGTGATGTATACGTCCTGATGTTCCTCGCCGGAGATTGTTACCGGGCGGGATTCGGCGGCAAAACCCTTCACCTGAACGCTCATAGTATAGCGCATGGCCGCTGCCGGAACGCGAAAACTGACCTCGCCGCGGCTGTCCGTTACGGCCTTCATCTTCTTCATCTTCTTCGACGTTTTGCCCTCCGGATTCGGTTCCAGAAGGACCTCGACGCCGGGAAATGCGAAGCCGGGGTCGCGGAACACGGTCCCGGAGATTACGGCGAATCCGGGCTTTGGTTTCGGCTTCTTCTCGTCCCCGAAAGCGGGCGTCGTGAGGATGCCCGGAAGTGCCAGAAGCAGGAGTGCCGCGACTTTACCAGTCTTCGTCGTCCTCGTCCTCGTCTTCTTCATCCTCTTCTTCCTCGTCTTCGTCGAGGTCGTCCGCGTCGTCGTCCTCGTCGTCACTCTCGTCTTCATCCGACTCCAGTTCCAACGGGTCCACGCTCACCACGCTCAGACTCGCGCCGCACTCGTCGCAGCTAATCGGATCGCCTTCGTCCAAATCTTCCTCATCCACATCGATCGTAGCGTCGCAGTTAGGGCAAGAGACCATTTGTTCATTTCCTCCACAGTGCCGGACAAATCCTTTTTAGCCGAATTTCCCTATCGATTGCAATCCCCGGCCGGCGATTATTTCTTGGCCAGCTTCCGCCGCGTGGTGGGCGGCACAATTCCCTTCAACCGGAGATAGGTGAACAACTGCTGGCGGTGAGTCAATTCGTGCTCCTTCACCATGAGCAGCATCTCCATTCTCGTCACCACCTGCCCGTCAAAGCGAGTAATGATTTCGGCGAAGTACTCCGCCGTGTGGCTCTCCAACCTGGCGCACAACCGCTCCACCGATGCGCGCATCTCCGCCGCCAGTTGTTCCTGCGAGGCGTCGTCGGCAAGGCCCGAATAGTAAGTCTTGAACCGCTCCCGGATGTCCGGCGTGTACATGTTGGTTTCGCCGTCAAGCATCACCCCCGCCAGGGCGTTCCCGGCCTCCAGAATGTGCCGCGCAATTTGGCGGAACGTCATCAAACCCTCGGCGGGAGTGAAATCCATCTCGCCGGCGGGAAAATCGAGAACGGCCTGCGCGGCATCGGCGCGCGTCGCCTTCCAGGATTGTAGAGTTGCATCCAGTCGTACCATGAAGCCAGTTTAATACGGAACGATCACGGACAACCCGGATGATACAATCGATGTTCCGAGCGGTCCGCCGCAGGGGCGCCGGGAAGTCGGGCTTCGCGAGTACAGTCGTGAAAATCTACATGGATGCGTGCTGCCTGAGTCGCCTGACGGATGATCATTCGCAGGCCAGAATCCGAGAGGAAGCCGAAGCGGTTGAACACGTTCTCGCCGCAGTTCGACGTGGAGCCGTCGATTTAGTTACCAGTGAAGCGTTGGAAGAGGAAGTGCGTCGCAACTCTTCCATTCAGCGGCGCGCGGAAGCGCAGACGATGCTATCGTTGGCCGCGACCCGGATCGAAATTGACGGGCCGGTCGTCCTTCGGGCGCAGGATTTGGTAGGCCTCGGCTACAGTCCTTTCGATGCGCTTCATATCGCGGCAGCCGAATTCATAGGCGCGGACGTTCTGCTAACTACGGATGACCGTTTGTTGAGGCGCACCGCACGGAAAGTAGGTAGCCCTCGTATTCCCGTGCGGAATCCGCTATCTTGGATCAAGGAGCGAGGACTATGATTGCCATCGATCATTTGACGGACGAGCAGTTCGAAAGACACGCTCTTCAGGTCCTGCAACGCGAATTGGGTCCGGACGGCCTCGCTCGGTTCTTGCGTTTGAATCGTTCCGGGACAGGTGACTACACTCGCGACCGTCAGGAGATGCAGAAGGATTTGACCATCGAGCAAATTGTAGAATCCATTCGCAAGCATCGCCAGCAGCGCCCCCAGTAGTCACGCAACTGGTAGGCGGCTGCGGTGATCTCAACGGCGGGGAAATCGAGAACGGTGAAGACAGTTTAATACGGAATGTCCGGAGAGGGCTTCTCATGACGGCCCGCACTGTTGTACTCTATAGAACATGAGAATTTGGGTACTCACACTATTCGCTTTTTCGCTGGTTGCGTCCGCTGCGGACAAACCGGGCGGCATCAAGGCGCGCGTGAAGCCGGGACGTTCCGGGGTATGGATTGATGGAAAGTACGCTGGTCCCGCCAGCCGCTTTTCCGTCCCTGAAAAATACACTGCCGACGCCGGTGAGCATGAAGTCACTTTCCGCGATCCTCGCTACGAAGACCTGAGCATCAAGGTAACTGTCAAGCCCGGAAAGACAACCACCATTCGCGGCAAGATGAAGGCGGTTAACGTTCCTCCTCCTCCCTATGGACGGCTCCGTTTTGGCGGCGGGGAATCGGAGTCCTTCATCTCGGTCACGGCCGGCGACGTCAGCCCCATCTATCTGAACGGCAGGTTCTATGGTTACGTCGATGAATTCAACAATGCCGGCAGCGGCATGTTGCTTCCTCCGGGAACCTATCGCTTGAAAATGGAATCGCCCATCTTTGAGACCGTGGATCAGGACGTCACTGTCACGGCCAATAAAGTTACGGTTGTTCCTTTGAAGACGTCTCGCCGTTAACGGCGGCTCACCAGGAACGAATCGACCGCGGCGCGCAGCGGAATGGACGCTTGCGCGCCGGTTTTCTGTACGGACAACGCCGCTGCCGCATTGGCCCAACGAAGCGCGTCTTCCGCTCGCTTTCCTTCCGCCAACGCCACAGCAAGAGCTCCGTTGAAAGTATCGCCGGCGGCGGTGGTATCCACTGCCTGCACCGGTAGCCCCGGCGATGTGAATCCCATTGTTCCGTCCCACCACAGGCAGCCTTGCTCACCGAGTTTGAGAACCACCGCGCCCGCACCGGTCAGTTCCCGCAAAGTGAATGCCAAGGCCGGAGCGTCGGACATTGTGACACGCCCTGGAGGACGGCCAACAAGCACACACGCCTCGGTTTCATTCGGAGTGAGAAAATCCACCATTGATGTAATCTCGCGACTCAGTGGTTGCGCCGGCGCGGGGTCCAGCATCGTACGAGCGCCCTCTTCTTTCGCCAGGCGCAACGCCGCGCCAACGGCATCCAACGGGGTTTCGAGTTGGAAGAGGGCGTACGACGCGCCTTGAAAGGCGGACCGCAGTCCGGCGACTTCGTTGGCCTTCAAACTGTGGTTCGCTCCCGATGCGACGACGATGGAATTCTGGCGGGCGCCGGAAGCGATTCCACGGACAACACGAAGTCCATGTTCAGGCTGCCCAGAACGGCCACCACCGGCTTCATGCAGCGCCTAAGTCAATCCCCAAACGCTTCAATTCTTCCGCGTAGTAGCGTTTCAGCAGCAGATCCCACTCTTCGGAACCTTCCGGAATATCGCGCTTCTGCGTGCGGATCTTGAGCCGCGCGGCACGATCCACCTTCTCCTCCACCGCCAGAATCTCCGTGATGATCTTCACTATTTCCAACCGTACGTCGTTAGGAGCTTTCTTCAAACGGAAGTAGCGTTCCTTGCGCGCCGTGGTCAGCACTTTGTGCGACAGGTCCGTGATCTTGTCGCGCGACAATTTCATCGCGTCGCCGGAATCGCGTCCGGAAGCGCGAATCACCTTCCGCTCCCGCACCAATTGATTCTTGATGCGCCGGAACATGTCCTGATAGCTGACCGATTCGCGCCGCATGTAATCGGAGTATTGGCTGAGGATCTCACGAACCTCATCGTTCAACTCGTCTTCCTGCGCCAAGTCCTGCTCAATGAGATTGGCAACCGATCCGACTGCGGCCGACGGATCCGAGGTTTCCAGAACATGAGGATGAAGCCGCTTAACAACTTCGCGTGAGAGGTAGTAAATGAATTCTTTAGCGAGTAACATCCTTGAGTTGGTCCGTCTACGCCGAGAGCCCCGCGGCTGCGTCGTCGCAACTGGGGAAGAGCGTCAATACCTTATCGGCATGCGAGACCTTCATCACCTGCAACACCTTCGCAGATGCGCCCGCCAGTGCCATCTTTCCGCCGGTCTCCTCCATCACGCCGGAACACATTAAGAGCATTCCCAGCGCGGCGCTGTCCAGATAATCCACTCCGGCAATATCCAGAATCAGCTTGCGCGCGCCAGCGGCGATTTGCTTGCGCACGGAATCTTCCAAATCCTGGAGTTGCGTTCCCAAGTGCATGCGTCCTGCCAGCGTGAGAACGGAGATGTCAGGATCGATGCTGCGGGTCTGGATCGTAATTGGCATAGTCCTCCATCATACTCCGAGCTTGTCCCAATCCGCTGCCTCGCCGAACCGCTTGCACTCGATGGCCGGTTGAATGGAGCGAATCAGCCCGCAAAGAACCGCGCCCGGCCCAACCTCGATGGCGCGAGTGACTCCCCGATCGCTGAGGTGGCAAACCGTCTCCACCCAGCGCACGGGATTCGGCACTTGTTCGAACAATCCGCGGCGCGCTTCCGAAGCCGTGCGGATCTCGCGGGCCTGCCAGTTGTTGATCAGCGGAAATGCCAGATCGCGAAACTCCGTCGCGTCCAAATCGGCGGCGAGCCTTTCCTGCGCCGGTTTCATCAAGGCACAGTGAAAGGGTGCGCTTACCGGAAGCGGAATGACGCGTTTCGCACCTGCGGCTTTGGCCAGTTCCCCGGCACGGGCCACGGCGCCGGCGTGACCGGCAATCACAATCTGATCCGGCGAGTTCAGATTCGCCGCACTCACTACTTCTCCTTGCGCGGCTTCGCTGAGAATGGCTTCCAGTTTGTCCTCCGGCAGTTTGAGAATCGCCGACATTGCCCCCACGCCCGCGGGAACGGCTTCCTGCATGTACTGCCCTCGTTTGCGAACCAATTGCACCGCAGTGGAAAAGTCGAGAGAGCCCGCCGCCACCAATGCCGAGTATTCGCCCAAACTGTGACCGGCAACATAGTCCGGACGCAACCCTTTCTCTTCCACCACGCGCCACGCGGCCACGGACGCCGTAAGCATCGCCGGCTGCGTGTTCTCCGTGCGTTTGAGTTCTTCCTCCGGGCCTTCCCAGCACAGTTTAGAAAAGTCTTCGCCTAAGGCTTCATCGGCCTCTTCAAAAACGCGCCGCGCCGAAGAATGCGCTTCCGCCAAACGCTTTCCCATTCCGGCGAACTGCGATCCTTGTCCCGGAAAAACGAATACCGTCTTCGACATTAACCCTCCCTCAGAATCTGAATCGAACTCCACCCCATACGCCGCGAGGCGCGCCCGGCGCAAGGAACCCCGATTGCTGAATCGGGTACGCTCCGTTCGCCGCCGCGGGAAATGGCCGCGCCACAAATGCACCTGTTTCCGTAAATCCGGCGGGGCCAATTTGCGCAGCTGTCTGGTAGCGGCGGTCGAACAGATTGTTCACTTGCGTAAAGAGTTGCACGCGCCGGCTCAGGTCAAAACGCCCGCCACAATTCACAATGGCGTATCCGGGAGAACTTCCTTCCCCCAGGTAAAAAAATGCATCGGGCTTGTGCTGGTTGTTCTCGTTGCCGCGGGCGTAGGAACTCGAAGTTCCCACCACGCTCAAGTCGAGTTGCAGTTTCGACGCCGGCCGCCAATCCGCGTAAGCCTTCATCAGGTGCCGCGGTATGAGAGGAATACGGTTGCCCGGTGAAATCGCGATGGTGCTCTCCTGTCCAGGCAGGCCCTTACGCGCAGCTTCATTCCCGCTGTTCCCTGTGCCTCTCACTTCTTCCGGGCTCTGAAACGTTGCGTTGAGAAATGTGTAGGAACTCCCCACGCTGATGCGTCCCATATGGGCTTGCAGATCGAATTCCGCGCCCTGCCGCAGCGTCCGGCCGAAGTTCTTGAAATAACCAAAACCCGTTTGCGCGGAAGCGACAAAGAGAATGTCGTCACGGTTGGAGGCGTGGAACCATCCGGCTCTCCAGCGAAGCCTGCCCTCCGCACTGCCGCGGATGCCCGCTTCCAACGTACGCGTCAACACTTGGCGCAGCGGCGGATCTCCAGCCATTGCGTTCGGCAGGCGGCAGGGAGTGTTGGCATCGGCGCATCCCAGCTCAATCGATGTCGGCGCGCGGTTTCCTTCGGCGTAGCCGGCATAAACATTCACGCCGCTCACCGCGCGAAACGTGACGCCCGCCGCGGGGTTCAGCCTGCCAAACACGTAGTTGCCGCTAAGCGACCCCGGTCCCGCTATCGGACGGATGCCATCGCGATTGCGAATCACGGCCCTGTTGTATCGTCCGGAGAAAGTGAAGTTCCATGAATTGCCGGCGGTCAGCATGTCCGTAGCGTAGATGCTGCCCGTGTGGACGCGGCCCGCAAGCACGGCCCGCGTGTCGAACGGCACTCCATCCACGGTGCCGGCGGACACACCATCGGCGATTGCGCCGGTGCCTGTGATGCTGCGGTCGGGGTTCAGATAGCCCAGTTCGGTGGACTGCGAGAAACTCGTTCCGTTGCCGTCGAACGCCGCTCCCGCCGTTAGTTGATTGCGGCCGCGGAACCAACTCGCATGACCAGAAAGGCCGTAGTTCCGCTGATGAGTAACGGCGCGGTTGATCAATCCATTGCACTTTTCGCCAGGCTCATCGCGCAGCAGGACGTTGCCGATGCAGCGCCAGAACGGAAAGGGCGTATTCGCGGCTGTCGCACCCGTGGCGGGAAAGCCGCGATATCCCGCGGCTGTCAGCGCCGCCCGCTCGGCCGCGCCCGGTTGATAAACGGCTTGGTCTAGCGATCTCTCATTAATATCGCCATTGTGCGTCCGCGCGCGGATGTAGCGGAAGTAGGCATTGACGGAAACGGACACGCTGTTGGCAATGCTGTGACGCGTGTTGAGAATCGCGAAGGGCGAACGGTTCGCCGTGATGTCGGGCGTGGTATACACGCTGGCATAATCGCGGGCCAGCAAACGCACCTCCTGTAAAGCGTTTCCGATGAGAGCGTTGTTTGCATGGGCGAGGGAAAGGCTGATCGTGCTGCGCGCGCGCTGCCGTCCCAGTTTGCTAAAGAGTTGCCGCACATTCGACGGCGAGGAGTCGCGCCAGCCATCTTCGAAAAAGAAGCTGCTCGCCAGGTACCAGTGCACTCCCTCTGCCAACCCTCCGGTTTTGGAACCTCCATACTCAAGTTCCGCCATCTTGCGTCCGAACGCGCCGCCACTCAATTGCACTGCCGCGATGGGCTGACCGCGGCCATCCTTGGTCCGCAGCGATAACGCTCCGCCCAGCGTGTTCAGGCCGAACAGAGGATTCGATCCGGGAATCAACACGGCCTCGGAAATCGCGATGCGCGGAATCAGATCCCAACTGACAATGTCGCCAAAGGGCTGATTCAAACGCATGCCGTCGAGGTAGATGGAGATTCCCTGCGGCGTTCCCGGCAAAGGCGAAGCGGTGTAGCCGCGGTAATTCAGATCGGCTTGAAAGGGGTTCCCTTGCACTTCGTTCAAGTGCACTCCACTCAAACGGCGGTTGAGGAAATCGGAAAGGTCCAGCGCCCCGCTCGATGCGATGTCGCGAAACGAAGCCGCTTGAACAGGCGCGGGGATCTCTTCCATTGCGCGGTCGAGCCCTTCCAGATGAGTTACGCTCACCACCTGAATCGCAAACGACGCGACAT
>JACPVQ010000053.1 GCA_016191645.1 Candidatus Solibacter usitatus | reverse complement strand
CCCGCATGGCCTCGCAAGAGGCCATCGGCTGCTTTGCAGCCGCCCGGGAGATCGCGATTCCTTCCGGCAGAGCCGGTCTGGAGACCGGCTCGCAGATCTGGAGATCTGCCCCACACTGAATCGGCAAGTGTCCAGATGAGTCTGGACCCGACTAAAGTCCGCGCCACCGGCCTACACGGTTAAGCCGAGGATCAGTTTCTCCATCACGATGCGGTCGTCAGGCGAGCGGTCACGAAACGCCTTGTCCGCTTCATACAACTGCCCCAAGCCGCGTTGCAGCTGTTGCCTGTTGAACGCGCTCGCGGTGCCCATCACCTGCTGCGCGCGGGCAAACCACATGGGTACTCCCAGCTTCGTGCAGTGCGCTTGCAGTTGCTGAGGACTACGCAACCCTTCTTCCTTCGCCGCCAGCGCAAGCCGGAATTGCGTTGCCAGAAAACTCAGCGCCAGCGGCAGATATTCGCCCGACTGCACCAGGGTTTCCAATAGATCAAGACTCCGCGCGCGATCGCGTCGCGCCACAGCGTTCACCAGTTCGAATACGGTCGCCGTCCGCGCATCGGGCGTGAGCGCGGCCAAATCGTCCATGGTCACGGCGCGCGCGCCGCCGGTAAACAACGCCAGCTTCTCCAACTCCGACGCAATTCGCGATGCGTCGTGCCCCAGCGATTCCACCAGCAGATCCAAGACGTCCGGCGCAATGGAGACGCCCGCGCGCTTCGCCAGATCGGCGGCCAATTTGCGCGCTTCATCCTCCGAATAAGGCGCAAATTCCACGACCACCGGGACAGGAGTGTAGAACTTCCGCAACCGCTCCATGCGCGATTTATCCTCGCCGTCGAAACCGTAGCGAATGCAATCGAACACGACGATCACGTCCGGCGTGGGATTGCGCACATAAGAAGCCAACGCCTCCATCGACGGATCTCCGGCCGTCAACGCCGCTCCGCGCGGCAGCGCCGATTCCGCCGCCGAAACCCAAATCACGCGCTTGGCCGCGAACAACGATAAGGATCGCGCATCGTCCAAAACGTCGCGCAGCGAAATCTCGTCCAAATCGTGCTTGGTCAGTCCCTCTTCTCTCTGTTCCGCGGAAAGAAATCCTTCGATCAGGTGTTTCCGGCACACGCGCCGGCGGTACAACTCGGGTCCCGTGAAGAGATACACGGAGCCAAGGCTGCCCGATTTGATCTGCGTCAATAACTGTTGCGGTGTCATCTCAGAATGCTTCAAGAATCGCCGCCACGACGGCGGAGGCCACTTGGCGGCTCAACCGGTCGAGCGCGGCGTCGCTCTCGTCGAAGTAGGCCACCTGATTGGTGCTGATCTCGTAGCGGTCGCGAATTTCCAGCGAAGGATTCGCGTATAACTCTTTGCCCGTGGCGCGCTCGATCAACTGCACTTTTACAATCACGTTCATCTGCACGCCCGCGGCGCGCCCGGATGCAGTGTCGAATGTTGTAGGAAACGAAAGAATGTTGAGCACCGTTCCGCGCAGAACCGCATCGGCATTTTTTTCCTCGCCGGTAACGCGATAGCGCGACCGCGTCAGAAACTCGCGAGTGATGGCTTGCGGCATTCTCTCCGTCAGCCGGTAGCGCGTAGTGTTGTTGCCGAAAGCGGGAATGGCGATGGTCTTCACCGTCTTTGGCAGCAAGTCGGCATGGCCGGAAACGTGGTAGCCGCAGCCGGTCAGCAGCGTCGCGAGCGCGAAAAGAGTCAGTTTTTCGCGCATGTCTGCTCCATCCAGTCCACTGCGCTTTCGGCGGTCAGACGAAGATTGTCGGACACCAGCCAGAACCAGAAGGCGCGCGGGTGATTGCGATCGGGCCGGATGTCGCCAACGGCGATGCCGCTCTGTCCGGCGATGCCCGGATTGCTGGGCGGCTCGCCAGCGTCGCGCACGTCGAGCCCTGCTTCGCGCAATGCGCCGGTCAACCCTTCCACATCCGTTTCGCCCGCCAACTCCGCCCAAACCGAAATGCTGTAACCGTGAAACGCCGGGGCCTGAACCAAGCGCAGAGAGGGCATGGGAACATCTTTATGCACGGCGAGAATATCGGCGAGACTTCTTTCCACTTGAAGCTCCGCATCGATCAGCTTTGCGTTCGCGTCCGGTCCCCACGCAGGCAACATCGCGTAGGCCAGTTGTGCATCGTAGACTTCTCTGGGCAAGGTTTGAAAGGCGAACAGCTTGATGGTTTGCTGATGCAATTCGTCGATCCCGCGCAAACCGCGCTGGCTGGCCGGTTCGAAGATGTGCGCGGACCAGCGAGCGACCTTATGAGTCTTGGCGAGCGCGTCATGAAAAATGCCGAGGGTGGCCGCGGCGGGGTGACCAATCACTTTCAGCCTCTTCGCGCGCGAAACATCCGACAGCTCTCCGGTGAGATCCACGATATGCGCGTCGCAGTTTTTCGCGGTCAACTCCCATGCCTTGCGGCTGCTTGCGGGTGTATCCGCCAAAACAATCAGATCGGCCAACGCCAGGTTTGTCTTGTTCATCGCCGAAACAACGACTGCTTCGCCATCGATTTCCGTCAACTTGCTCGCTTCTTCCTCATCGGCCCTCAGGAACTGTACCGGCCATGCGTGGCCGCGCTGCCGCAGGACTTCCCGCACTTCCTTGCCTAACAGCGAATCTCCGCCAACCATCGAGACCGTAGGGGATTTCATTTACTGAGTTTGTCCGTGCGGTTCAGGTGTAGGCGCGGCAGTGGAACGACGGAACATGCGGCGCACGATGCCGCCGATTCGCACGACAATGCCGCTTCCCACATAGGTGGCCGCCATGGCCAGGAGGACGGGCTGTGAGTAATTCCAAATGAGATAGATGAGACTGCCTAGAATCACGACGTATAAGGTGGAGCGCGGACGCGCGAGGTTGAAATCCTTGAAACTGCGGTATCGCCACGTGCTGATCATCAGGAACGATAGCAAGCCCACCAACGCCAGCCAGACCGCCGCTATCGGCCACCATTTCACAGGTACGCTATCTGCGGCATAAACCACTGAGGCGACCATTCCAGCCGAAGGAGGCGTGGCCAGTCCAACGAAATATTTACGATCAGGCCGGCCCGGGTTCTTGGGAATTGGATTCGTTTGAATGTTGAACCGCGCCAGGCGCGAGGCGCTGCAAAGCAGAAACAGGAAGCAAATGAAGACGCCCGCGCGCATGAGATGATCGCGAACCAATGCATCCCAGGTGAAGTCGACGAACTGAATGCCCCATGCGTAGGCAAGCACGGCCGGAGCGACGCCGAAGGTGATCACGTCGGCAAGAGAATCCATTTCGCGCCCAAACTCGCTCTCGGTTCCGGTGAGCCGCGCGATGCGTCCGTCCAATCCGTCGAGCAGAACGGCCACGCCAATCGCTTTGGCGGCGATTTCGAATTGCGGTACCGACCCTGCCAGCCCGCCGTTCACCGCCAGCGAGCCTTCGAAAGATTTCAAAATCGAGAGGAATCCTAAATACAAGTTGCCTGCCGTGAACAATGTTGGCAACGCATAGGCCACACGCCGCGGACGGCGGCTTTTCTGATCGATGAGCCTTTCGGGGAGGTTGATCTTGGGCATCTCAAGCGCCTTTCTTACGCGCCAGAATCGACGATCCGGCGGAAACCCGCTGGCCCGTTTGCACGGCGATTTGCCATTCCGGCCCTAACCAGACATCGACGCGCGAACCGAATTTAATCAGGCCGATGCGCTCTCCGCTACCCACGGCGTCGCCGGGTTTTTTCCAACAAACGATGCGCCGCGCGATGAGCCCGGCAATCTGTTTGAACACGACGCGCGAGCCGCCGCCTTCCACCACCAGCGTGTTCATTTCGTTTTCCGCGGACGCTTCAGGCTTGCTCGCTACCAGAAACTTTCCGGCCTGATACCGGACCTCCTTCACCGTGCCCGCAATCGGCGACCGGTTGACGTGCACGTCAAACACGTTCAAGAAAATGCTGATACGGTTGCCGCCATCCTCCGGCGTGACCACCACGATTTTGCCATCCGCGGGGGATACCGCCACCGGCCCATCGGGAACGACGCGGTCCGGATCGCGAAAAAAGTAGAGGCAAAAGAGCGCCAGCACAAAGAGGGGGATTCCAAAAGCCGGCCGACTGAGGTACGATACCAGCAGTCCGCCAGCCGTGAGGCCGAGGCCGTAATAGATGCCGTCAGCAATCATGCAAAGTGTCCGGATCTATTTTCGCAGAGTGCTTGCTCCCTGTGCTGCGGTCGTTTTGTGCGCCGCCGCCGATTCGGTTCCGCGCGGCCCCGACCGAACCTACGTCGTCGAAGGCCTTGTAGTCCCCCCGGCCTTCAGCCAGGTAACGATATCGGCTATCACGACACCAGGCACCTCCCCGTACAGTTCCAGCGCGGCGGTCTACTGGGACGGCAAGTTCCGGTTCAAGAATTTACAACCCGGCACCTATTCCGTGAGCGTTCATGTTCCCCGTTACGGTGAGTTCCGGCGCACTTACAGCGTTGGGCCCAGCACGTCCGATGAAAAAGGCCGGGTCCGGATCACGATGGTTCTCAACCCTTCCAAGGCCAGCCGGATCTATTCGCCGAAAGAGAAATACACCGTATCCGCCGTGCGATTGTCCGTTTCCGAAAAGGCGCGCCACGAAGTGCAGGAGGGGATGAAGCGCCTGGCGAAGAACGATATCGAAGGAGCAACCACGCGTTTTGAAAAAGCGATTGAGATTTCACCGCAGTATTCGGCGGCATGGAATCAACTGGGCACTATCGCTTACCATCAAAAGAATTACGAGCTGGCGGAGGAACGCTTCCGCGAAGCCGTACGTTTGGACGTGGATTCTTTCACCGCGGTTCTGAATCTGGGCGGAACGCTATTGAAGCGCGAAAAACTCGACGAGGCGCTTGTTCACAACAAGACCGCGGCGGAGCGCAGGCCCACCGACGCCATGGCAAATTCCCAACTCGGCCACAATTACATGTTGTTGGGGAAGATGGAATTGGCCGTTCGTCATCTACGCGAGGCGGAACGTCTGGATCCGGCCCATTTCACGGATCCTCAATTAAGCCTCGCCGAGATCTATCTGCGAGTGGGCGACCGCAAAAGCGCCGCGGCGGAGCTGGAGAGCTTTCTCCGCTATCGTCCGGAGTACCAGCAAGCGGAGAATATCCGGACGGCGATTCGCCGGTTGAAGACGCCGTAGTGTACTACTAGATTCTGATTTCTCCTTGCCGCGAGAAGATTTCTGTTCGCTGCGGCTGTGCTGCTCTGTACTACTACTCTCTGAAATCTTCCCAAGTGGCGAAGATTTCTTTTAGTTGCGGCTGTGCTGCTCTGTGGGGCAGGCACTCCGGGCCTGCGAGGTGGTCTCCAGACCGCCTCTGTTGGAAGTGACTGTGTCCCTCGAACCGGCCGCGAGGCGGCCGATGGCATCTTGCGATGCCATGCGGGATCTGGAGATCCCTTTGCAGGTCTGGAGACCTGACCCCACATCAGCCTGCGAAGCTTAGATGAAATCTCTTGGAAATGACAAGTATCGACCTTAGTATCGACCTTACGTCGCAACTTTGCCGCACTCCTTCGGTTATAAACAAGGTAGGGCCTGTTGTAGCCGCCGGGTGATATTCTCCATGAAATTATTCCTTTTCTTATTGTTGTCGCATCTGGCGATTGGCCAGGATTTCGTTCCCGGACGCTACATCGTCGAATTCGACGGGGAGCCGCTAGCCTCCGCTATGGCGAGCGTGGACAAGGCGGAGCGTTCTTCGCCCCGCCGGTTGGCTGCGGAACGTGCGCGCATTTCCTCGCATCACGAAAAGGTCAAGTCCATCCTGATGGAGCGAAATGTGAAAGTGCGCGGCACAGTGGACACCGTGGCGAACGCGGTGGTTGTGGAAAATACCGATCTGGAGCAGTTGCAAAACCTGCCCGGCGTAAAGCGAATCCGCCCCGTACGCCTGCTAAAAGCCAAGATGGATCACGTCATTCCGCTGCTGAAGATTCCCGACGCCTGGGCGAAGGTTGGCGGATCAGATCAAGCCGGCGCGGGCATGAAGATCGCCATCATCGACACCGGCATCGACCACCACCACGCGGCGTTCCAAGATCCCGATTTGAAGGTGCCGGATGGCTTCCCGAAGGTTTCCGAGGAATCGAACCGCAGGTACACGAATAACAAGATCATCGTTGCCCGCAGTTACGGCACGAGCGCCGCCGATGAGGAGGGCCACGGCACTGGAACATCCATGGCGGCCGCGGGCGTCCTGCAGCGAATTTCGCTCGGCAATATCTCCGGTGTCGCGCCCAAAGCATGGCTTGGCAACTACAGAGCCAGTGACGGCAGTACCGGGAATTTCAGCGTGGACTCGCTCCTGTTCGCCATGGACGACTCCATCAAAGACGGATTCGACATCATTAATCTAAGCATTGGATCGGCGGGCATCACGCTGGCGGAAGACGCCGACCTGACGCCCGCCATCAACAGGGCGATTGAAGCCGGCGTAATTGTGGTGGTTGCCGCGGGCAATGATGGCCCTGACGTTTCCACCATTGGCGATACGGCGTCGCCGCTCAACGCCGTAGCCGTTGGCTCGACGCAGAACGACCGGATTCTGGGACCCGCGCTAGTGATCCCCGGAGATTTTATTTTCGCCACGGCGGCGTCCAATAGTGAAGGCACGGAAGCGATTCCAGGCAAGATGGTTGATGTTTCCACAATCGACCCGGCCGGACTTGCTTGCACGGCGCTCCCCGCCGGCAGTTTGAAAGGCAGCCTTGTTCTGATCCAACGCGGAACCTGCACCTTCCGCGAGAAGTTCAACAATGCCGAAGCGGCAGGCGCCGCCGGGGCCGTGGTCTTCGATAACACCGCCGGCAACCTGATCTCCATGCAAGTGGACGATGCCACGTTGCGTGGGATTTTCATCACGCGCAACGCCGGAAACTTCGTCAAGGATTTGCTGGCAGCTACACCCACGGCGGATTTTGTTCTTGTCTTCTCCGAAGCCTACCCGCAGGATCCCAATGTGCTTTCGGATTTCTCCGCGCGCGGTCCATCGCCCGATCTCTACATCAAACCCGACCTCCTGACGCCGGGAGGAACCATTGTGACGGCCACCAACGGCACTCTTCCCAATCAGCCGTCCTCCAGCAATTACGACGTTGTCGATGGCACCAGCATTTCCGCGCCCATGGTGGCTGGCGGATTCGCGGTCTTGAAACAGGCTCGGCCGGGTCTCACACCCGCCCAATACCGCTCGCTTCTCATCAAT
>JACPVQ010000052.1 GCA_016191645.1 Candidatus Solibacter usitatus | reverse complement strand
TCCATCAACTTGCGCGCGATGCCCACCACTTGCTCCGGCGTCTTGCCTTGGCCGAAGATTACTTCCGGCATGCCTTGCCGCAGCGCGCGATGATGATCCACTTTGGCGAAGCCAAGATCTTCGAACGGCATGTGCCGCATGCGCCCCAGCGCCGCGTCGATATCCACCGCGCCCGCGCGCACCTGCTCCAGCAGTTCCCGCAATTGCTCCTGATCCAAGGTTGCTCCTATATCTTCAATCGCTGTCCGGGCCGCAGGTTCCACTTTGCCGCGCTGCCGCCGGCCAATTCCAACACAAATTGCGATTCTTTATGCCCGCCGTAGGAAGGGCACTGCAGCGCGTCTTTCAGGCACGGCGGCGTATCCGGCGAAATCTCGACAATCGTACCGTCGCGCTTCATCCAGATAATATCCAGCGGAATTCGCACGTTGAACATCCAGTAAGGATAATAGCCGGGTTTGAGATGCAGAAAGAGCATGGCGCGGTTCGGGGGCAAGGAAGCGCGCAGCATCATTCCGCGCGCCATGTCTTTTTGCGACACCACCTCGGCGTAGACCTGCTGGCCGCCCGGAAGCGTGATCTCCTTGAAACCCGCGGGCGGCGGATCGCTCTTGCGGCAGCCCGCGGCGGCGGCGCACAAAATCACCAGCAGTGGAAAAGCAAGGCGCATGAAATAAAATGGTAGCAGCCTTGCCAACTCCTACGATGCCAACTTCCACGATGCCGGCCTTCCTCGCCCGAGTCCGCATGACGCTCGACATGATTCGCTTCGAGCACTCCGTCTTTGCGCTGCCATTCGCCCTCACGGGGGCTTTGCTTGCCTGGCGCGAGTCCTCGCCCGGCGGCATGTGGAGCAAACTGGCGTGGATTGTGGCGGCGATGGTGGGCGCGCGATCGGCAGCCATGGCCTTCAACCGCTTGCTGGACGCCTCCATTGACGCGCGCAATGCGCGCACGAAAATGCGCCACATTCCCGCCGGCCTGCTCACGGCGCGCTTCGCCTGGGGCTTCACCTTCGCAGCGTCCGCCGTCTTCCTCTTCGCCGCCTGGCAATTGAATCCTTTGTGCCTGCAACTGGCCCCGCTGGCGCTGCTCATTGTCTTCGGCTATTCCTACACGAAGCGATTCACCATGCTCTCGCATCTGGTGTTGGGCTTCGCGCTGGGCATCGCGCCCGCCGCCGCCTGGATTGCCGTGCGCGGCTCACTCGACACGCGCATTCTCTGGCTTACCGCCGCAGTCACTCTGTGGACCGCCGGCTTCGACATCATCTACGCCTGCCAGGACTACGACTTCGACAAAAGCTCGGGGTTGCATAGCATTCCACGCCGCTTCGGGATCGCCGGCGCGCTCTGGGCGTCGCGGTTATTTCACGCCGGGATGCTGCTCTGTCTTGCCGCCTTGCTGCGATCGTTCGGTCTCGGCGCCGCGAGTTGGGTCGGCGTCGCCATGGTCGCGGCGCTGCTCTTCTACGAGCAAAGCCTGGTGCGGCCGAACGATCTTTCGCGCGTCAATGCGGCCTTCTTCACCGTGAACGGCTGGGTAAGCATGCTATTCTTTGTATTTTGGGCCGCCGATATTCTCTATTTCCAACACGGCGTCTGATCACTCCGTAAGCATGTCCGCACAACCCAACATCGACGACGCGCGGCTTTTGCCCGTTCTGGAAAAAGTCCAGGCGGGTGCGCGTCTCAGCGCCGCCGATGGCCTCGCGCTCTATCAATCTCCCGACATCCTGAGCATTGGATACATGGCAAACCTGGTGCGCGAGCGCATCAACGGCAACACGACATTCTTCAACGTGAACCGCCACATCAATCCTACTGACGTCTGTGTGGCCAGCTGCCGTCTTTGCGCGTTCGGAAAAAAGGCGCGCGATCCCAAGGCGTACACCATGTCCCTGGAGCAGGTTTGGGAAACGGCCGGGCGCGGCTGGAGCGAGGCGATCACAGAGTTCCACATCGTAGGCGGGCTGCATCCGGAGTTAACGCTCGATTGGTATTGCCGCATGTTGCGCGGCTTGAAAGAGCGGTTCCCCAGCGTGCACTTGAAAGCGTTCACGATGGTGGAGATTTCCTATCTCGCGCAGCGCTCCAAGACCACGGTGCCGGACACGTTGCAACGCCTGCGCGAAGCAGGCATGGATTCGCTGCCCGGCGGCGGAGCGGAGATCTTCAGCGAACGCGTGCGGCGCATCATCTGCGATCACAAGATCGATGGATCGGAATGGCTGAACGTTGCCCGCGCCGCGCATCGGGCCGGATTGAAATCGAACTGCACCATGCTCTACGGCCACATCGAATCGGATGCCGACCGCGTCGATCATCTGGTCCGGCTGCGCGAATTGCAGGATGAGACGCACGGTTTTGTGACCTTTATCCCGCTGGCCTTCCATCCCGATCACACGCCGCTGCAACATATTCCCAAAACCACGGGCTTCGACGACATTCGCAACATCGCCGTGTCGCGTTTGATGCTGGACAACATTCCGCACATCAAAGCCTACTGGGTGATGATGACTCCGAAGATCGCCCAGATCGCCCAACGCTTCGGCGCCGACGACCTCGACGGTACGGTGGTGGAAGAGAAGATCTACCACGATGCGGGAGCAACTACGGAACAGTCGCTGCGCCGCGCGGAACTGCTGCGTCTCATCACGGAGGCGGGCCGCGAACCGGTGGAGCGCGACACGTTGTATCGTCCCGTGGAGCGCACCGAAACCGCCTTCACTGTGCTGGTGTGAGTTGTACTCCCCGCGCGATGACGGACCTAGCGGCGTCCAACCCTCTTCCCCTCGGAGTTCAGAGCTTCATGGAGTAACATCTTGATGTACGTCTGGTAGCGCAATCCTTTTTCGGCGGCTAAGGTTCTGGCACGCGCGAGATCGGCTTCCGCCAGCCGGATTGTGATGGTTGGTGACACTCCGGCCCGTTCGCGCGCAAGGCGCACAACGGTTCCCCTGCCGGTTTTGCCTGTAGCCTTGCCTTCCTCGAACCGGTCAGCGATAAGCTCCTGGTTCTTCGCCCACCACGCGGCTTCTTCCGCCTCAGTCTTGAAGTGTGGTTGCTTCTTGTTTGCCATGGTGGAATCACTTGCCTCGTTCCTGGTAGTAGAACTGAATGAGTCGTTTGATTGGTTCGAACGCCGTTACGACGCGCACAAGGTCTCCGCGCCATGTCGTCACCACAAGAAGAATTCGGCCGTGAGAAGTTGCGCCAAGGTTCAGAAAGCGCTCCTCTCCTCCGACGATCTCCATTCCGAGGTCCACCGGATCGTTGAGGATGACTTCCTCCGCCTCGACGGGCTGGACGTTATGGCGAGCGACGTGGCCGGAGTTTGTCTCGTCCCAATCGAATTCCATTTCGCTCCCATTTATGTTCCCTCATCAGTGTACCTCTTTTGTAGGTACAGTGTGTTCAATCGAAGTTCGCCCTTTGGTCACTTGCCATTTCGACACTCGCAAGGCCGGTGTCAATAAATTGGCGTCTTCAGAGGAATCTGTGGGTCACTGATACGGTCGAATGGCGCCGGGAAACTCGGCCGCGTATCCGCTGCCGGATGGTGAGGGCTTCGGCCCTTTTTCCTAGCCAGTTGCCTTTCGAGCCAGTTTGACTTCCGCGGTAAACGCTACGTCGTCAGGGAGGAACTATGCCGCTGCGCCGTCAGATTTCGGCAGGCGTTTGTATTACGGAACGCTGACTAATCTAAGAATCAGAAAGCGCGCGCAACGGATCACTCCCATCGCCGGCAAGTCTAACTTGACTAAGGTCGCTCGCTTGGCGAGAAACCGCCGCTGCGTTCGTCTGGGTCGCGGCTGCGTCACTTTCGCGCGGCCGCTTCGGCCGAGCGCAACGTGGCTTCAAGCGCGGGCTTGCGGAACATACGACCTTCGGTGATGACTATGTTGATTTTCTGGGTATTGGCAATGTCGTCGAGAGGATTGGCCTCGAGCAAAACGAGTTCCGCGAATTTGTTGCGCTCTACCGTTCCGAGTGAATCCAACTTGCCGAGGAACTCAGCTGGTTTATAGGTCGCCGCCCGAAGGGCGTCCATGGGAGTGAGGCCGGCGCCAACCATGAACCGAAGTTCTTCGTGCACCGCGAATCCCGGTATGCAGTACGGCAGTGCAGGGTCCGTCCCTGCCAGAATCCCGACGCCTTCCTTGTACATAGCAGCGACGACAGCGTTGTATATGGGTACAAATCGCCGAGAAAGCGGGAGTTCCGGATCATCGAGGCTTTTTGCCCACTGCGCAGTGTGGCTGCGCCCCACATATCGCAGGTTCGGGCTTTGGGTGAGCCACGGATCGCCCGCAATCCCAGACCCTGTGACCAGTGTGGGGCAAAGCCATGTGTGGTTTTTCCGAAAAACCGAAGCCGCGGCGGCGGCTCGTGATTGATCGAATGTTTCCAGGCGTCCGCGCAGGTCCAGCATCGGTACCGCCGCCGGATTCGCTGCGCGGATAAGCGACTGCCTCCAGGTCTCGTATCCCTCGGCGCACGCCCTCTCGATGCCAAATACATGTTCGATGCTTTTTTGCCCAGCCATCGAGCACTCCACGGGCGTGATCTGACGAGGCACGTGCCCCACGAACGGAACACCCTGTTTTTGGGCCTCGTCAGCGATGGCGAAGTAACTGTCCCGCGAAAGTAGCTCGTAAACCTTGATGAAATCCGCGCCTTCCTGAACGGCCGTGCGGACCGCCATGCGGCCTTGCTCTGGGTTCGATACGATGCGCCATGGCGGGTTAAGGCTCCGATCTATGCCGGGTGGTCCATCCAGGACCGGACTCGCAATCGTCATCCTTGGTCCTAGACGGGTGCCTGCGGAGATCTCGGCGCGCCATTTCTGATGGACTGGAAAGCCCATCAAGACGCGCATTCCCGTAATTCCATTGGCAAGAAAAAGGGGGAACATCCACGGAGCGGGGTGACAGTGCATATCCCATAGTCCGGGGATGAGGAACTTGCCGCCGCCCTCAACGATCCTGGCTCCCGGTGGCACCGCGGTTCTGCTGGTTGGTCCCAAAGAGTGGATTCGATCTCCGGCGATGGAGACCGTCATCCCCCGCATGGCGGGTCCGCCGTGGCCGTCAATAACGGTGACGTTCTGTATGACGAGGGACCCAGTGGGCTCTCCGGCTTCAAGCCCAATGGCGGGATTGTTGTCCTGCGCCTGGGCTAACGCCCTCCGGGCGAGAGTCCCGCCGATCGCGCCGCGGGTGAGGAAGTGTCTTCGAGTCTCTCGACCCGTGTTGAAGCCCGATTTCACAGTCACAAAGTATATCGCAGTGTCGTCCGCTTAGGGCGCTATGTCGCGACACTCTATGTCGCGATGACAGGGGATGTCGCGTTGATCGCCCCGAAAGATGTTACCCACGGGCAGGCCGAGTCATGCAAGCTTCCAGAAGCTCGCGCTGCTCTCAGGCAAAATGTCGCAACGGGCGTGATACAGCCGAGTGAACTTCGGAACCGTTTCGTAGACACGATGAGTCGCCAGAGCGATCCGAGGTCGACTTCGGCACGGGCCGCAGTCGCGAACCAGACGTTCCTAACTGTAGGTCCTCGGCGGTCACCCAGCGTTTATCGATCCCGCGGCTCGCGGATCTGGAGCGGTTTATGGTAGAGATTCGTCGCGACCCGCTTTCGCGCCATGGAACTGATTACAATTCTAAACCGCTGCCATCGTTTCCGAGGTTTTGTCTACCAGCACGCCCACTTCAGTGCCGACAAGAAGAGTATCGAAGTGACCGTGCGACCACGTAAGGGTTCGGCCGCAGTCTGCTCGCGCTGCCATTGGCCGGCGCCCGGTTACGACCAGCTCGCCGAACGGCGCTTTGAGTTCATTCCTCTGTGGGGGTTTCTCGTCTTCCTTCTGTACACCATGCGGCGTGTCAACTGCCGCCGATGCGGCGTTGTGGCTGTCGAAGAAGTTCCCTTGGGCGACGGCAAACGCACACTGACCAAAGCCTACATGCTCTTCTTGGCCCGTTGGGCTCGGCGAATGTCATGGAAAGAGACGGCGGAGGCCTTTCGCACCTCTTGGGACAAGGTCTTCGACGCGGTGGAACACGTCGTCACCTTCGGGCTGGAGCACCGGGTGCCGCGAAAGAACCATCGAATCCTTTCGAGGATTTTTCACCGTCATCGGCGACGAAGTCGCGCTGGCTGCTGCTCAAACGCAAAGAGAATCTGAAGACGGAACAGCGCTTCCGGTTGCGCGATCTGCTTCGTTACAACCTGAAGACCGTACGTGCTTACCTTCTTAAGGAGACCTTTCAGCAGCTCTGGAATTACAACTCGCCCGCGTGGGCCGGAAAGTTCCTCGATGATTGGTGTCGGCAAGTGATGCGCTCGCGCATCGAGCCCATGAAGAAGATCGCCCGGTCACTCCGCCAGCACCGCGAACTAATCCTCAACTATTTCCGCGCTCAGAAGCTGCTTTCCAGCGGAGTTGTCGAGGGTCTGAACAACAAGGCTAAAGTCACCATGAGAAAATCCTACGGTTTCCGCACCTTCCGCTGCCTCGAACTCGCGCTCTATCACTCACTTGGCAAGTTGCCCGAGCCGGAATCGACCCACGAATTCTTCTGACGAACCATAAATTGCAATCAAAGAGACTATGCAACCAGCATCGCCTCCGATGGAAAACGGATGATGGAGTCCTACTCCAGGCTGAACTCGACGTTTCGTTCGCGATTCAACTGCTCGGTTGTGGATCTATCCAGCGAGGCAAGCGAGATGATGTTTTTCCGGAACGCCTTGGTCACGTAGTGCAGTTGATCCTCCTGCGTCCAGTAGGCGATCACGGCCGCGACGGAACTGTCTTTGAACGCGAGTAGCGTGATGGTCGGTTTACGCGAAGCTTCGGCATCCTCTTCGCGCTGCTTGCGGTCGGCGGCAATCGCTTCGGGAGTGCGTACAGGCCGCGTTGCGGCTTCGGCAATTTCGCGCGCCGGCGGGCGTACATTATCGGGCGTGTAGTATTGATTGATGATGACGCCAGGCTGGTTTTCCACGTTATTCGAGATGGCGCGCGGCGGCACAAGATCGTACGACGTGGGAGCGTAGCCGTAGACAAGCGGCACGCCGTACGGTACCACCACCGTATTCGTTCGACCCTGCAGGTAGCGGTTGTGGGTGCGCGGCGCGGCGTAAATGCCGGTGTTGTTGGGGATCTGAATGGATGTCTGCGGCAATCCGCTAACGGTCGCGCCCAGGCGCGAGGCGAATCCCGGGTCGCTCACGCTGCCCACCATCTGGCCCGTGGAGATGCCACCGTACATGCCGCGCTGTTGCGCCGCGGCCGGCAGGCAGATGAGGACGGCAACCAACATGAAGTGCCACATACGACCTCCAGTGTACTCCTACTTACTGCAAACTGTAGACGTAATCTCCCAGAACCGCGTGTAGTTAAATCTTACTGCATTTGGCTCAGGATACGGTTCTCCAGCCAGCGCGCATCCCACCATTCCTTGGAGTCCACGGGAATGCCCTCCACCAGCATGGTGAAATGCAGATGATCGCCGCCGGCGAGACCTGATGTGCCCGTCAACCCGACGCGCTGTTCCCTGGTGACGACGTCATCGGCCTTCACAAGAATCTCGCTGAGGTGCGCGTAGAGACTCTGCACTCCCACGCCGTGGTCGATGACGACCGTGTTGCCATAAATGCCCAAAGGTCCGGCATGAACCACGCGGCCCTCATTGGCGGCGCGCACCGGCGCATGCTTGGTGGAGGCCAGGTCGTAGCCCAGATGCACCTGCTCGTCGACGCGTACGCCGTTCTTCACGTACTCACGGTAGTCGCAGAATTGCGCCTCCACGGCCACGCCGGCCAATCGCCGGAACGGGCCGTTCCACAACGGATGGTCCGCCGACTTTTCGCGCAGTCCCTGTACGCGCTGGCCGTCGGCCTGGCGCATGTCGTTGTTGATCTTCACGAAGCGCACCAGCGGATCGCGGCCGGCGCCACCGGGGTCCAGCTCCCGCAGAACCTTGTTCAGGAAGGAATCCGTCAGATCGATGCGGCGATGTCGAAACTTCCTCCAATGAATCCGCTGACGGAATGACGTGACCGCCTCCGCGCCCGATGGGTTGCGCTCGAACACCACCGGCTGGTCGCCCTCCTGAATGTCGTACGGAATGGCGAAGAAACAGATGCGCCGATTGGGTGTGCCCGCCTTCGGCATGGGAAAACTGCGGAAATTGTAACGGCCCAGCCGCACGCCGGCCTCCGTCCAATACCCCGACGCCGTGAACGCCACTACGCCCGTTCCGCCCAAAGTGAAGTTGCGCGGAATGTCTTCAACGCTTACGCCCGGCGGCTTCGTGTTCACCTGAAGCTCCAGCGCGACGGATGTTTCACGGGCCCGCAGATCGTTGGAAAGCGCGGCAATCACCAAGCGCGCGCGGCCATCCTTCAATCCCGGCGCGGCCTTCGACCCGGCATCGAATTCGAAAGTCCGCTGCGATTCCACAGGCCGGAACAGACTCCACCGTTTCGCCGCCTGCTCGTGTTTGGAAAGGATGTATCGGGCTTCGCCTTGCTCCAACCGCGCTTCAAATTCGCGCACTCCGTGCCCGCCGATGGCGAGGACGTGAATGCGGGTAGATTCGCCAATCACCTGGGTCTGGTCGAGGATCTGCAGCTTCACCTCGGTACTCCCCACCCAGAGTGCGCCCAGGTAGCCTAGGGGCGACCCCAGAATCAGTAGAAGCAGCGTCAGCGGGAGACAGCGGTTCATCCGTTCTCCACGTCGAACAGGCTGATCTGCTCCTTCGGAACCGGCTTGGTTTGCCGCTGCGGCCGCCTGGGCTGGCTCCCCATGACGGCCAGCACCTGCAAACTCTCCAAAGCGGCTTTGGGAACGAACACGCGCTGCGTGTTGGAGCCGGCATCGGGGGGAGTAAACGAGAATCCGTATGCCTCCTGCCCCAGCAGATCGTTAGGAAGCAGGCCTTCCATCAAATCGTTATCCTTGAACCGGAACCGCACCCAAAGGCCGGGAGTTTTCGGACGGCTGGTGAAAACGCGGCGTTCGCCAGGGTCCTGCGCTTCAAACTCGCGAACGAAGCAGACGAGCTTGATCTCCTCGTAGGGGACGACAATGTGGGCTCCGGCTTGCGTCAGAATCTCAATTCCGGTGGCTGTGACATAGGTCGAAATATTCAACCATCCATAGAGATTATCTCTGTCAAATCGTTGAATCAAAGCCTTTTTAGTTGTCGAAGACACGGTTTTCTGGGGCCTTCCGTCCGGCCGGACCTGAAACGATTCCGCCGGAAATGTTCAAAACAATTTTGCGAATATTGTATCATTGGCTCAATGCCTCTTTGCGGCTCAATGCCAATTGGCGTCACATTGTCCGCGTCCCGGGAGGCGTTCCTGGAGTTTTGCCGCATTGAGAAGGGGTTGTCGGCCAACTCCCTGGACGCCTATCAGCGGGATTTGCGGCGGCTGGAAGCGTTTGCCTCGGGGCACGGCCAGGGGTCGATTCCGGGGTTGGATGTGCTGCTGGCCTACATCGATACCTTGTACAAAGCCGGACTGGGCAGCCGTAGCATCAGCCGGCACCTGAGCACCATCCGCAGCCTCTACGCGTTTTTGCAGCGCGAGGGCCGAATTGAGGATGATCCGACGGCGCTGCTTCCCAGCCCGCGGCTGCCGCGCAAGATTCCACGCTATCTGAATCTAGCGCAGGTGGATGCCCTTGCGG
>JACPVQ010000049.1 GCA_016191645.1 Candidatus Solibacter usitatus | reverse complement strand
TAACGCTCGACGACATTGATATCGGCGGCGAGGCTCTTCGCCCGCTTGGCGTATGCCGCGCCCAGTTTCGTGTAGCGGGACGGGCCCTGATTCCACAGTGGCGCGGGATCTTCCACCAGAAAGGTGATTCCATGCGCGTCGGCGATGGGCAGCACGCGCGCGGCGTCCGCGCCGATCTTTTCCTTCATGCCCGGTTCCAGAAAATCGTCCACATGCGTAAGCACGAGATCCAGATGCGGAATTTCCTTGCGCAGAGATGTGAGCGTTTCAATCCATTCCTGCTGCATGCGTGTGGCGAGACCGGCGCGGTAAGTGAGAAACTGCTGCAGGCCGGATGGGTTGCGCGACCAGTGTTGTTCCGCCTTGCTATCGAACAGCGACACAGGGTCGATGCCCGACAATTGGCGGAATTCGCCGCGCACATCGTCGTTCATTGGCGTGAACCGCGAGGCGTTATGATGCCCTTCGAGCGATTCGAAGTACAACTCGGCGAGATTGACTCCATCCCAATCGAAGCGGCGCAGCAAGTCCTCCACGCCCCCGCGCACGGCCTTTGCGCATGCGGCGTTGCGCAGATTCATTAGCATTCGCCAATCGAGATGAGCGTCTTGACCCAGCGCGGTTTTCTCACGCCATTCGGGATGATCGCGCCAAAACGTTTCACTCACGTGCGGCAATTCCAGCCATGCATACGCCGCAATGCCGTTGCGGTGGCAGGCGTCCAGCAGACGGCGCAGATAGGCATCGCGCCCCTCGTCGCGTTCGAAATAATGCCACGCGGCGATGTGCATTGCGGCCACGCCGTTGGCGCGCCAGCGGCGGGCAAGGTAGTCGGGATCGGCGCGCAGTCGATAGGAGGAATCGAAAAACAGCCACAGCCGCTGTGAGGTCACGGGCGGGTGAATACCGAGCGCGGCGAGCGCCTGTGGAAGAAACGGGTAGCGTTCCCGGCCCGTGTTACCGGGCGAAAGCGCAACCCAGAGGATCGCGCCCGCGCCGCGTGTGAGGCCCGCCACAAGCGGAGCGCCTTGCCAGCGTTCCGTGGCGAAGATGATGGCATCGCCAGGGAGTTCGAAAATCGGCACGGCGGAAGGTTGTTCCCACACAATCTGCAGAGCGCGGTCGAGCGGTGTGGCAACCGAGGTGACAGTTACGTTCTTGCCTGTGGAGTGAAATCCGAAGTGGCGGGACGCTTCAGAATCGCCTTCGAGAATTGCTAGAGATCCCGACTGCAACCTCTTCTCAATTTGTGGCGTTGTGAGCGCTGCGGTTTCGCCGGGAAGCAGTACGTTGTTTCCAAATGGCGCAGTGAGCTTCAGCGGTGTAAGAATCGCCGCCCACGGATCCTGCGCGACAGCGGACAAGGCCCAAAGGAAAAGGAAATTCCTCACCGCGCCACCGAATACCACAGGGCCGCGCGAACGTCGTGATAGACAGGCGCGCGCGGATTGCCTTGGCGGATCGTATAGTTGCCGCGCAGAACATCCACAGTCCACGACATGGCGGGAGGCATGCCTTTGACGCGGAATCGAATGCCCGGTCCGGTTTCGACGAAGTTGGCCCACGGTTGCCGTTCACGATCCGCGGTCCCGTTTCCAGCCCACGTGAGTTGCGCGGAGAGCGGCCCAAGCCGCGGCAATCCGTAGCCTATGCGAAGCTGCGCGTACAGCAGCGCATCCCATTGGAACCGGCTGAGCGCGACGGCATCGGCATGACCTTCGAGGAACCATCCGCGAGCGGCGTTAGCGCGGCCCGGCCCGAAAGCGCGGCCGAAGGAGAGTCCGCCGCGATAGTCGGGAATCATGCGGCCGACATCGGAGCGCTTGCGATAGCTGAGCGCGCTGCCCGCTTCCGCCCACGCCATCAATCCCTTCCAGGGGCGCGTCGCCAGGCCCACCGCGCCGATGAATGCGCTCTCGGAAAGATATTGCGGAGCGAGCGCAGTGCCCACGCCGCGCGAATCGCCGACGAAACGCAAAGAGATGTACGGGTGCAGAGGCAGCTTCCCGAATCGGAATTCGGCTTTGGCCTGACCGTAGCCAAATGCCGAATGCCAGCGCGAGGAGAACATGGGGTAGATCCATGAGGAGAACTTCACGCGCACCGCGGCCGGACGTACGTTGCGATACGCCTCGGCGGCGCTACGGCGGATTTCATCGCTTGAGGAGCGTCGGGCGATTTCGAAGTGACGGATGGCTTCGTCGTCACGGCGCAGCATGTTGTAGGTATAGCCAAGCTTCAAGTGGGAGGCGGCGTCGGCGGGATCCTCTTCGAGGGCCGATTGGAAGTAGCGAACGGCATCGTTCAAATAGCCGGCGGCGTAGCTTTTCTCCGCCATTTCGCGAACGTTGCGCGCAGCGGCGGGTTTGGTTGTCTCGGGCAATGTCATTGCTCCCGCGGGTTCGCCGCGGGCAAGCCGCAGCAATCTGAGTTGTGCCAGAGACAAGGAATCCGCGGGTTCTATCTCAAGCAATTTCGCGAACTCGGCTTCGGCTTGTTTCGGCTGGTTGACGGCGATCCAGAGGAAGCCGAGTTCACGTCGCAACAGGAGACTGTTTGGATCCAGTTTGATTGCCTGTTGAAACTCGGAAGCATAGGGATATCGTTTGGGGAGCAGTTCGCGCGCCGACTCCGCGGCGCGAGTTCGCGGCCCTCGCGAAGCGGCAAGCCATGCGGCTATCGCGGCGGGTTCGTCACCTGCCAGGTGTTGGGCACGGCCCAGGTCTACCAACAAAACCTGCTCGGCTGGTTTGAGTTCCCAGGCGCGCTGATAATAACGTGCCGCGAGTGTGCCGTCCCCGCGCCCTTCAGCGGCGCGCGCAAGTTCCAGATGAGCGCTGAAATCGTTGGGGTCATGATCGAGCGCGCGGGACCATCGTTCGATGGCGGCTCCGAGTGGCTGATCGATGTTTTGAAACGCTGTCCGCGCCGCGGCTTGGGAGGTGGAGTCGCCCTGGTGCCGGGCGAGATCAAAAAGCGCGCGGGCCTCGCGAGTTCGTTTGGTTTCGTGATTGAGATAGCCGAGTTCCAAGACCGCCTGCCAGTCTTTAGGAGACTGGCGTACGATTTCAGCAAATTCATCGCGAGCTTCGGCAGTCTCTCCCATTTTGAGAAGCGTGTAGGCGTATTCTTTGCGCCATTCGAGGCGGGACGGATTCTGCGCCATGGCGGCGCGAAATGCCGCGGCGGCACGATCGTAATCCTTTTCTTTAAGCGCCAGGTAGGCGTCATCGGCGGTCTGGAATGCAAACCCGGCGCGGATAGAGAGCAGCAGGGTTGCCGTCCAGACCTTCATATATAGGTAGTGGGCGCGGCGGGAAAAAGCTCTCAGGGATTTTTCTTCTAAAGTTGGAGAGGGTCCGGGGCCTTTACTTCTTGTTAATATGTAAAGTGATGTCGGAAGCTACTCTTTCTGCGAAGAACCAGATTGTGATCCCGCGAGAAGCGCGTCTGGCGTTGCAACTGAAGCCAGGCGACAAGCTGGTGGTAGTCGTTCGAGAAGACAAAGTGATTGTTCTGCAGAAGCCCGAGTCCTATTGTGCCGCGATCCGCGGTGTTAGCCGCGGCTACCCTGCGGGCTATCTCAAAAAGGAACGCCAGAGTTGGGATTGAAAGGACTGCGTGAGTTCCTGCGGCGGCACCACCTTGTTGCCTTGGATACGAGTGTCTTCATCTACCAATTAGAGGCAAATGTTCGTTATCTACCCCTGTCCGATCACATCTTTTCCTGGTTGGAGCAAGCGGATTCGAGGGCAATCACGTCGACCATTACGATGACGGAATTGCTGACTCAGCCGTATCGCGACGCTGGCTCGCAACGAGTGGACGAAATCTACGGCTTGTTGTCCACCTATCCTAATTTGGCTTGGATTGCCCCAAGCCTTGAGATATCAGGCATGGCAGGGCGAATTCGTGCAGCCCATCGTTTGCGAACCCCGGACGCGCTTCAGGCTGCAACGGCGATTCACGCCGGTGCGACCGGGATGATTACCAACGACGCTGTTCTCAAGCGAGTGGATGCATTTGAGACCCTGGTGCTGGACGACCTGCTGTGACCCCTCAGCATTAGCCCCGCTCTTTGCTCAACATCCACACCAGGCCCGGACCCCCGAGAATCGCGGTGATCACGCCGGCCGGGATATCGGAAGGCGCGAGCACGGTGCGGCCGATGGCATCGCACGCGCATAAAAACGCCGCGCCGAATAGCGCCGATGCAGGAACCAGCGTTCTGTGATCGGAACCGCTCGACTCGCGGATGAAATGGGGGACCAGCAATCCGACAAAGCCGATGGGGCCCGTAAGCGAAACAGTCAACGCTGCGAGCCAGGAGCCCGCGAGATAACCGATGAGTGAGGTGCGGCGCACATTGAGCCCACGCGCCGCTGCCCATGATTCGCCAAAGGCCATCAGATTCCACGCCGGTGCGTGGTAGATGAGCAGCGCCCATACGGGGAGAACAGCCGCGGCGTAGAAACCAAGTGATGAAAAGCTCACCGCATCCACGCCGCCGATGAGCCATGATGTGATGGCGAACGATTGCGAGAATCCGGCGTAACTGTGCAGGATTGTGATCAGCGCCGAACACACGCTGGTGACGCTGACGCCCGCCAGAATCAAGGCATGCGACGAGAGTTGCGACCAGCGCGAAGACAAGCGTAGAACCAACAGCAGCACCGCGATCCCACCGGCGAGCGCGGCTAACGGTACAACGGGAACACGCAGACAAATGGCGATCACCGCGCCGAGCGCCGCGCCACTGGAAACTCCCAGCGTATACGGCGTCGCCAGCGAGTTGCGGAGCAGCGCCTGGAACACGGCCCCGGTGATGGCGAGGCTTCCTCCGGCGAGAAAAGCAAGCAGACTGCGCGAGACGCGAAGCGCAAGAAAGATGCGCCATTCGGCCGCGTCACCGGAGAGCAGTTCCTTCGTGTGCACCTGCTCCGGCCCCAGCCATGGTGTCGCCAAAGCGGCGAACAGCGCCGCCGCCACAGCCCAAAGGAGCGTTCGGCGGTTCACGATGCCACGCTCCGGCGATAGGTCACGATCGGGTTTCCATTGCCGTCGCGCACCACCGCGATATCGGGGCCGAAAGCTTCGCGAAACGCCGCCGCTTCCAACATCGCGCGCGGATCGCCGTCGAATACAATTGCGCCCTCATGCAACAGCACGGCGCGGGTGGCGAAGGTCAACGCGAGATTAATGTCGTGCACCACGGCAAGGCATAGCGCCCCGGCGGCGACTCGCGCGCGCAGTAGTTCGAACATGCGCGCTTGCAACGGGAGATCGGCGTGCGCGGACGGTTCGTCCAGCGCCAGCACCGGAGTCTCCTGCGCCAACGCCGCGGCTAGCAGAACGCGCTGCCGCTCGCCTCCGCTGAGATCGCTGAATCGCCGCGCGGCGAGTGCCGTGCATTGGCAGGTCTCCAGCGACATGGCAATGGCGAGCCTGTCTTCCGGCGATTCCGTCCACCCACCCGAATGCGGATAGCGTCCCATCGCCACCACTTGCCGCACAGGAACACCTGCCGGTTGCACGGAGGTCTGCGGGAGAAAAGAGACCACGCGCGATAATTCTCTTCTTTGCCACGCGCGCAATTCGCGCCCTTCGATGGCGCACGAGCCAGAGTAGCCCAAGAGACCGGCCAGCGCTTCCATTAGAGTGCTTTTGCCGGCCCCGTTTAATCCGAGCAATGCCACGAACTCTCCGGCGAGAAACTCGAATTGCAGCCGCTTCAAGACCTCGCGCGCGCCACGGTCAACGCAAAGATTGTTCGCGCGGATCAGCGGCGTCACTTGTTCCACTCCGGATGCAGCATCTGGAAGAAGGCCTGCGCCGCGTCCAGCATGCGCGGCCCGGGTACGACGAAGATATCTGACGCAACGGCATGCACGTGTTTTCTTTTCACCGCCTCAATCGACGGCTGCGTGCTCCACAGATCGAGCACGGCGCGTTTGGCCTGTTCCGTCACGCCAACGGTCTCCGCCATTTCGCCCATGTCGATCAGCACGGCCGGGTTGCGCCGCAGAATCACTTCCAGGCTCGTCTTCAGGTAGGATTGACGCGAATCGTCAAAAATGTTCTTGCCGCCCGCCGCACTCATCAGTTCGGACAGGTATGATCCTCCTCCCACGACGATGAGGCCATCCAAACGTCCCGGCGTTCTGCCGACAATGAAGGTAATCCCTCGTGGCGAGGTGCGCGCGGTTCGCGCGCGCATGGCATCCAGTTGACGTTCGATTCCCGCCACGAGTGCCTTCGCTTTGTCCTCGCGTTGCGCAGCTTTGCCGATAACGAGCATGCAATCTAAGTTCTGCCGCAGATTGCCCGTCTCCACTTCCAAGACGGGAATGTGCAGACTCCGCAACTGATCAAGAGCCTGATTGGGAAGGCGCTGCACAATCACCATGCCGGGTTGCAATCGCGCAATCACTTCGATGTTCGGCTTTAGAAACGTGCCGACTTTTGCGATGCGCGCCGTTTCCGGCGGATAGTGACAATAAGTGGAAACGCCCACTACTTGGGGACCGAGCCCAAGCGCGAAGAGCGTCTCCGTGATGGAGGGCGAAGTGGAGATAAT
>JACPVQ010000048.1 GCA_016191645.1 Candidatus Solibacter usitatus | reverse complement strand
GAGTGCTGAACAAAAGCGTCCCCGAGGCCCGCGGAGAGATTGTTTTCTTTTCCGATTGCTCTTCCATGCTGAAGCCGAATGCAGTGCGTTTGATGATGGAGAATTTCGCCGATCCGCAAGTCGGAGGCGTGTGTGGAAGCTATCGCGTGGTCAACCCCGATCAAGCCGACATCGGCCAGCAGGAAGATTTCTACTGGCGCTACGAGACCGCCTTGAAGAATCTGGAATCGAGCGCCGATTCCATTCTCGGCGCGCACGGCCAGATCCACGCCTTGCGCCGTGAATTGTATTCACCGCCGCATCCGCGCACGGTGAACGACGATTTTGTCATACCCATGCGCGTGGTGGCGCAAGGCTACCGCGAGGTGTACGATCCGCGGGCGCAGGCCGTGGAAGAGGCGCGCGAAATGACGGGCTTCCGGCGGCGCATCCGCATTACGGCGGGAAATATTCAGCAACTCGGCGAGATCTGGCACTTGTTGCGCGGACGCCGTTGGGTGCCGCTGTTCTGCATGCTGTCGCACAAATTGACGCGCCTTCTGGTCCCCTTTGCGATGATGGCCGCCGTCGTACTCAACGCATTTCTGTTAGATGCGGGGTTGCTTTACCAAGCCACTGCCGCGGGGCAGGGAGTGTTTTACGCCTTGGTGGCGGCGGGTGGATTGTGGCCGCTGCGCCCTAAGATTTTGCGGCTGCCATATTATTTCTGCATGGTGAATGCGTCCATCTTCGCGGGCATGTACCATGCTATTCAGGGCCGCCGGAACATGGCTTGGAAATGAAAACACACGCAACGGTGGATCAGTATTTGGCAAGCGTCCCGGAACCCGCCCGCGGCACGTTGATCAAGGTGCGAACTGCAATCCGGTCCGCCGTCCCCGCCGAAACCACCGAGACCATCAGCTACGGCATGCCGATGTTCAAGTACAAGGGATTGCTGATGGGGTACTGCGCGTTCACGAAACATTGCAGCATGTTCCCGGGTCCGGCTGTGATCGAGACCTTCAAGGACGAGCTCAAGAATTACGAGACGTCTAAGGGAACCATCCGCTTTCCGTTGGACAAACCTCCACCGGCTGCTCTCATCAAGAAACTTGTAAAGGCCCGCGTGGAGCAGAACGAGCGCAAGAAACGCCGCTGACTGCCATCGACATCCAAACGTTGACGTCAGGCAAGTAGGTTATCGAAGTTAAACCCCCGCAAGTCGAGTAATTTGTCGCGGCGCAGGTGAACCAACGGGAGTTGTACCCTACGCGTGCGATTGCTGCCAGTTGCGTCATGCTGCCGCACCTCGTTCTCCAAGGCTTTGATGATCAGAGCCTTCATTGTAGAACCGCGCAACGCGGCCGTCGCCTTTGTTCTTCGGAACAGAGCATCGGGGATGTCGATGGTCGTACGCATGATCACAAATTATCAGAGTTTTGCTACCATCCCAAAATCATGAAGCCGTGCCGTACGCCCGCGGTGATTGGACTGCGGGCACACTCGGGCTGGGCTGCCGCGGTTGCCTTGACCGGTAGTGCTAAGAATCCGGCCGTGGTGGATCGACGCCGCATCGAACTCTCCGATTCCCGGACGCCGGGATTCCCACAGCCTTACCATGCCGCCGAAGGACTTCCCTTCCCCCAAGCAAAGGCTATGATTGAGAAATGCATTTCCGTGGCACGTGACCAGGCATGCGAATCGCTGCGGCAGATCGTGAACGACCTGCATACGAAAGGGTTCGGGGCAACCGGATGCGTTGTGCTGCTTGCATCCGGCAAGCCTCTGCCGCCGTTGGATCGCGTTCTTGCATCGCATGCGCTCATTCACGCGGCGGAAGGCGAGATGTTCCGGCAAGCTCTGTTCGACGCCGCGAAAATTACGGGTCTCAAGGACTGCGGCATTCGGGAACGCGATGTGCGGGCGGAAACCGTTGACGAACTGGCGGCAATGGGGCGTGCAATGGGTCCGCCGTGGCGTGAGGATCAGAAACTGGCATCCATGGCGGCATGGATTGTTCTTCGGCGGGAGGAAACTGGATGACAGCAAGTATTCGAACGCGAGATCTGCGAAAAGTTTACGATTCGCCCGCTCCCTTTGCGGCGGGTATCGCGGGCTACAGTCCGATGGGCACGCCCGGGCCAAAGGGAAAAGCGAAGAAGTCAGAAGTCATCGCATTGGACGGGCTTTCGCTGGACATTGAGCCTGGCGTGATCTTCGGCCTGCTTGGGCCGAACGGAGCCGGCAAATCGACCACGGTCGGCATCCTGACCACGCGTGTGCGCCCGACGTCGGGGGATGCACAAGTGTGCGGCATCGATGTGTGGAAGGAGCAGGTGCGCGCGAAGCGGCTGATCGGCGTAGTGCAGCAGCGTCCCAACTTGGATTTCTCGCTCACGGCGCGGGAGATTCTTTCTTTTCACGCGGCCTATTTCGGAATCGGAAGCGCGGAACGCGCAAAGCATGCGGCGGAACTGTTGGAGCGATTCCAATTGTCCAGCCGCGCCGATGAACTGGTTCGCGGATTTTCCGGCGGCATGATGCAACGCCTCTCCATCGCCAGAGCGATGATGCACAATCCACAGGTTCTGTTTCTGGACGAGCCGAGCACCGGCCTCGATCCTCAGACGCGCCTTCTGCTTTGGGAAATCATCCGCGAGTACAACAAGTCGGGCAAGACCGTGCTGCTGACCACTCACAATATGGAGGAGGCCGACGCGCTGTGCAGCCGGATCGCGATTGTCGATCACGGCAAAACGATCGCGCTCGGCTCGCCCACGGAGCTGAAGCAATCGATACCCGGCGGCTATCTGATACGCGCGCGATTCAGCGGGGCATCGGAAACGCTGGCCGCGAAGCTTCGCCAATTGCCTGGCGTGAGCGAGGTGAACGCCGATGGCGGCGGCATCGATATCTACGCCAGCCGCGGCGGTCCGCTGGTGGGAGCCGTTGTGGAAGCGGCGTCTGGCGCGGGACTGGATCTGTTGGACGTGCACATCTCCGAACCCAGCTTGGAGAATCTGTTCCTTCACCACACAGGAAGGAGCCTGCGGCAATGAACTGGAAAGCATTTCTTGCCATGCTCTCGCGCGACGCGCATGTGGCGCGGCGCAATTTTGTCCCTATGGTGATGCAGACCATGTTGCAGCCGATGCTGTTCACTTTCGTCTTTGGGCGCGTGCTGGTCAGCGGCGGCATGATGACGCAGAGCTACCAGGACCTGCTGATTCCCGGCGTAATGGCGATCACCATGCTGATGACCGGCGTGATGGGCGTGGCCATGCCTTTGATCGCGGAGTTTCAGTTTTCGCGTGAGATTGAAGACCGGCTGCTGGCCCCAATGGCCATCGAGTGGCTTGCCGTGGAAAAGATTCTCGGCGGGATGATTCAGGCGTTGGCGGCGGGCGCAGTGGTGGCTCCGGCGGCGTGGCTGGTGTTGGGCCGGGGCACAGCCGTTTCTTTCTCCAACGTCGCTCAGTTCGCCTGCATCGCCATTCTGGTTGCCATGATGTCGTCGGCGGGCGGGCTATTGCTGGGATGCTCCGTAGGGCAAACGCAAATCGGATTGCTGTTCAGCATGGTGCTGGCGCCGATGATTATGTTCGGCTGTGCATACTATCCGTGGAGCGCTCTGGCCGCATTTCCCGTGGTGCAGAAACTGGTGCTCATCAATCCGCTGGTGTATGCGAGCGAAGGTCTTCGCGGCACCATGACCCCGCACGTCCCGCACATGGACCTGGCTTTGGTGATCGGCGTTCTGGCCGTAATGAATATTGCCCTTATCGCTCTGGGGTTGAACCGGTTCGTGAAGAAGGCGGTGGGGTAAGCCGCAAGCGCGCTTTCTCTACCCAGGATTCGTAAATCAATTCGCCGCGCGCCGCCTGCCAATCTTTTTCGCTGAACACGCGCAACTGCGCGCGCGTGAGCGCCGGAATGTCGTTGAACAAAGCGGGCGTGCCGCCTTCGCGGTCGTACGTCGCATACAGTTTGTCCATCTCGACGTTGTGTTCTCTTGCCCATCCGGCAATGCGTTGCACCGGAATTTTCTCCAAGTCCGCATGGGAAAAGTGCAAGTAACGATGCAGCCAAATGGCAACGGGCTTCGTTACAAAATAAGGCCGGTGTGACGTCCCCTTGACGAAATCGATGTCGAATACTTCGTTCTTGCCGGACAACGCAATCGTCGCGCGGCGAACCTCTTCCAGGTACGTCTGGCCTTTCTTGGGAATGTTCACGACGGTATCGGCGTCACCGTTATAGATGAGCGTTGCGCCGCGCAAAGCGTGCAGCGAATAGAGGGCGGCGGGACGATCGCCGAGAAACGCAAGCGAGCGGTAAGGGATTCCCTGACACATCGGCTTCGATCCATCCCAGTATTCGCCGGGACCATCGAGGTTGCCTCCGCCAACCAACACACAGGCGCGCAATCGCGTTTCGGCGGCGCAGGCAACGGAGAGTACAAACGAACCCATCGAATATCCCACCGCGGCGATGCGCGTGGCATCGACATCGGGCCGGGAAGCAAGGTAGGAGACGGCTTGGCGAACATCGGTGAGCATGAGCCCGCCCATGTAGCGCCCCATCTCTTCCGGCTGGACAACGCGATCGTGCGCGCGCGTGCCGGATTGCAGCTTGGCGTTGCGTTCGCCTTCGCCCAGAGGATCGTAGGTAAGCACCACCGCGCCCAAACGAGCGTAGGCCATTCCCGTGTACATGGCGTACCAGGAGAATTTGTCACCGCCGTGGCCGTTGACGACAATGATCGCGGGACGGCGCACCTGCGGCGCTGCAGAAGGTGCGTAAACAATGGCCGGCACACGCATGCCTAGCTGCGTGCGGTAGGAGAATCGCTCCGCCTGTGTGCCCTTCTCCACGGAGAATTTTCCGTGTTGCTTCACCTCGAGGGCAGGCAAGGGATCAGGAGAATGCAGTGTTGACAGAATCTTCTTGCGCCACTCCGTTTCGGGAATTGCGGCGACACCGCCCGTCGCGGCCCATTCCGTTCCGCGCGCCAACAGTTGTTGAAATCCTGGATCCCGCAAGTTCGGATTGTCTTCGTTCCGCCACGTGTGGCCGAGCATGGTGACGTAGACACGGCCCTTTCCATAATTGAGCACCCAATCGAGCGGCTCATTCTCCTTGGCATCCTTGGACCAGGCATAAGAGAGGATGGTGAGCGAGGACGGCTTCAGATCGGGCAAGCCGTGTTGACCGTGCGTCAGTTGTTCCGCCGGGTGCATCCAACGCTTCGGCAATCCGCTTGTGATGGGATGACGCGGGTCGCGCATGACCAGTTCGAAATCGTGTCGCGGACCGTGTCCCGGTTCGCGGCCCTGACCCTGAGGAACAACCACGACGTGCTCATTGCCGTCCAGCGTCAGGCTCGGGCCGAACTGTTTGTTGCGCCAACCAAGACCGATCATTTGGTTGTACTCGCGCCAGTTGAGGAACGCGTTGTTAGCCGCGTGATAGGCAACAAAGCCGCCGCCGTTGCGAACATACCGTTCGAACGATTCTTCGACGGCAGTGGGCCAGCGCAGCCCGGCGTCCGTGTGTCCGCCGTTGAAATTAGAGATGACCACCTGGTAGGCGGGAAAATCGGGACGCCATCGATCCCACTCTTCTTGGGGAGCCTGTGCGGCGGGAGTTGTCGATACGGTGACCTGAAACCGGTGTGTCCGTTCCAAGGCAGTGCGGATGCCCTCGGTAGCGGCGCCCCAATCGTGATTGTTGACGCCATCGATGATCAAAACGCGAATCGGAGCGGCGGCGATGGAATTCGCCGCGCACAGCATCAGGAAGAGCAATCGCATGAAAGCATTCTACGCCGTCTTGCGGCGCGCAAACCGGAGATAGAGCGCGGGAAGGAAGAACAGGTTCAACAGAGTGGACGTCACCAGACCGCCGAGAATCACCACCGCCATGGGATGCTCAATCTCCTGGCCGGGCTTGTTGCCGCCCGCGACAATGGGAACCAACGCCAGCGCCGTCGCCAGCGCGGTCATCAGAATGGGCGAAAGCCGTTCTTCCGCGCCGCGCATTACAAGATCCCATCCGAAAGGAACACCCTCAGACTCTTCCAATTCGCGGAAATGGCTGACCATCATGATGCCGTTTCGCGCGGCGATGCCGAGCACGGTCACGAAGCCGACCATCGAGCCGAGCGAGAGCACGCCTCCGGTGAGATAAGCGCCCACCACGCCGCCGATGAGAGCGAACGGCAGCGTGGCGAAAATGATGGTGGTAATGCGAGTGGATTGAAAATCGGAATACAGAATCAGCACGATTCCCAAAATGGAGAGAAGGCTGAGGCTCAACAAACGGTCGCGGCTGGCTTGACGAGCGGCGTATTCGCCGAGCACTTCGGCGTGATAGCCGCGCTCAAACGGGAAACTCTTCACTCGATCTTGAATGTCGCGCGCGACGCTGCCGAGATCGCGGCCCTTCACATTGCAGGCAACGTCGATGCGGCGCGATGCGTTTTCGCGCTGAATGAGATTCGGCACGGGCGCGAGAAACACGTCGGCAACTTCACCCAGGGGAACATTGCCGCCCAGCGGCGAATCGATGCGCAGATCGCGCAGTGACGCGATGTCCCGGCGCACGTCTTCCTTGCCCCACACCGCGACGTCGAAGATCTTCTGGCCTTCGTAGATTTCGCCTGCCTTGACGCCCTTCACCAGCGTGGTTGCGGCGCGGCGGACATCGCCCGGCGTCAATCCAAAACGCAATGCCGCTTCAGGCTTAAGGCGCGTTTGAATTTCCGGCACCAGGACTTGCGCTTCCACTTGCAGATCGGAGATTCCGGGAATCCCTTTCAAAGATTCGCCCATGGCGCCGGCGGAAGAGCGAAGCACGTCCAACTCCGATCCGTACATGCGAACGACAATTGCCGCGCTGCCTCCCGTGAGAACTTCCTTGATGCGCTCCTTCAGGTACGTCAACAAGTCGCGATAGAGGCCGGGGTAGCCATCGACAATGGATTGAATCTTGTTGACCGTGGGCTCGTAATCGACTTTGGGATCGAGGCTGATCCACAGCTCGGTGAAATTGGGGCCAACCACTTCATCGGCCACTTCCGCGCGGCCTATGTGCGAGCCGAAATTCCGCACGCCGGGAACGGCCCGCAGCTCTTTGCTGGCCAGTTCCGTAATGCGCCGCATTGCTTCCAGCGACGTGCCCGGCTTCTCCACCCAGTGCATCAGGAAATCGAATTCCTTGAACTTCGGCATGAATTCTTCGCCCAGTTTGTTTGCGCCGATGCCGCTGCCAATGAGTAGAATTGCCAGCGCCGCGGCAACGGCGAACGGGCTTCTTAAAAGTGCGGGAAGCATGGCGCGGTAACCCGACTTGAGACCGCGCAGAAGCAGGGGATCGCGAAGTTTCAAGGAAGAACCGGGTAACAGGATCAGGCAAAGCGCGGGCGTTACGATGAGTGCGACGGCCAGCGACGCCGCAACCGACAGCACATAACTGGCCGCCAGCGGACGAAAGAATGCGCCCGGCAGACCATCCAGAAAAAAGACGGGGATGAAGACAAGGGCCACGATGATGGTGGCGTACACCACAGCGCTGCGCACTTCGAGCGAGGCGTCCAGCACCACGGCGAATGCCGTGCGCGGCTCGCCTTCGGCGCGATTGAGACGCAGACGCCGCATGATATTTTCCACGTCGATGATGGCATCGTCCACCACTTCACCAAGCGCGATGGCGAGACCGGCGAGAATCATCGTGTTGATGGTCCCGCCGCGATAGTAGAGAATCAGAGCCGCCGTAAGCAGCGACAATGGAATCGCAGTCAGGCTGATCAAGGCCGTACGCCACTCCATCAGGAAGGCGATGAGGACGAGGATGACCAGCACGCAACCCCACATCAGCGCATGGTTCAGATTGTCCAGAGACATGGTGATGAACGTGGCGGGGCGGAAGATGGTGGTATCGACTTCCACGTCTTTCAACCCGGGGCGCATCTTGTCAATGACGCTTTCGACGGCCTTCGTCACGGTGAACGTATTCGCGCCAAGCTGCTTTTCGACAATCAGCAACAGCCCCGGACCATCGTTGATCACAGCGTCGCCAATGGGCGGAGGATGTCCTTCGGTGACCGTCGCCACGTCGCCCAGCGTCAGCGCGGACCCGTTGCGGAACACCACAGGTACCTTCGCCAGGTCGCCGATATTGCGGACGGCGGGAAGGTGAGTCACGGACAAACGCTGATTCGGCGTTTCCACGAAACCGCCGGCGGCAAGCGAAACGCCGCCTTGACTGGCGCGCACGACATCGTCCAGCGTGACGCGGTGATCGCGCAGGCGCTGCGGGTCTACCAACACCTGCAATTGGCGGTCGCGCTGTCCCCAAATGGCGACGTTGGCGACGCCGGGAATGGCCATCAGGCGTGGACGCACAGTCCAACGAACCAGCGTCGTCATTTCCACCTGATTCAATATTTTCGACGACACGCCAATCTTCATCACCCGACTCGTTGAGGAGAGCGGCGAAAGAATGACGGGCGCGCGCGCTACGGAGGGCAGTTGGCCGGAGAGCGTGGCAAGTCTTTCCTGCACCAACTGGCGCGACTCCATCAGGTTCACGTCCGGCTGGAAGATCAGCACCACGGAGCATAGCCCCAATACGCTTTTGGAGCGCAGCGTCTTCAAGCCCTTCACGCCGTTCACGGCATTCTCGATGGGGACCGCGATGAGGCTCTCCACTTCGGGCGTGGAAAGGCAGGGGG
>JACPVQ010000047.1 GCA_016191645.1 Candidatus Solibacter usitatus | reverse complement strand
ACGAGCGTTGAGCTGCGGGAGGCCTGGAAGCATTACGTGCACGGCTGGTGGGGATACTTCCAGCTAGCCGAAGTGCGCAAGCCGCTAACCAACATGAGCGGATGGATACGACGGCACATTCGGAAGTGCTTCTGGCTCCGAAAGTATGGGTTCAGGATTCCATGGGATCTCGCGGTAATGTAACCGCCACTGACTCAACCGCCGGATGCGGAAAACCGCACGTCCGGTGGTGTGGGACTTGATCAGAGCAGCACAGCCGCAACCAAAGGAAATCTTCGCGGCTTGAGAAGATCTCAAAGTCTAGACATTGCGGCTCTCAAAAGCTGTAGCGAATGGACAGCAGCCCGTGCGAATTGCGGTAATAGCGCGACAACGCAGTGTCCGCATTCGCATGCAGCAGGACGATGCCGCCTGTCACTCGCCAATGTTGGCCGAAGGACTGAGAATATTCGCCCTTCAAGTACGCGCCTTTCCCATCCTGCCGGATGGCCGTCTCCACGGCGACGCTCTTGGAAACGCTGATGGTGTAGCCCACGCGCCCAAGAAATGCTTTGGTCAACGCTCGGTCGGCGGACAGAAACAACACGCTGCGCTCCGCTGTGACAATCTCTCCCGCATATCCTCCGACGAACGACCATTCCCCTTGTTGGCGTTCCGCCTGAATCACAAAAAGGAAATATTCGTCGCTCCGCCGGTCGGTGGACGTAAAATATGCCGACTCTCCTTTTAGCGTGAACCAACGCAGGGGCGTCGCGGCATCGACACCGAACATCCGCTGCTTTGGAAAAAACCTCGTGAACGCCACTTCGGACAAGTTGCGGAAACGGACGTCGACGGATGGCAGATTCGCGAAGCCTTCGAAAAAGCTGCTGGAGAATTCGAATCCCTTAGCCATATGATTCCAACGCACGCCAACCTGACCCGCGCCCGGATAAGCCGTGCCCGAGTCCTGAACACGATACCCAGCCTGTATCGCACTCCAACGCTGGTACGGCAACGGAGTGCGGCTTGGCGTCATGCGCGGCGTGAACACAAGATCGATCGTGTTCCGCCCCGATTCATACGTAGCTCGCGCCGCAAGCACGCCGAGAAAATCGTAGTTGATGCCTTCCAACAGATCTCGCGGCCCAAAGCGATCGGTGGGATTGAAAATGTCCGCCTTGCCCCAGCGAATGAATTGCTTTCCAAACTCCGCCGTTAACTTTCCCCGATGATAAGTCGCGCTGAATCTGCGCAGCGAAAGCGCAGGCCGCTGCAGAGTACGATCCTGCCAGTCGATGCGGAATTCCCGCTCATCCTGACGGTGCGTATCGGCACGCGCATCGAAGGAACCGTTAAGTTTCCACGACGGGCCCAGTGCCAGCGAACCTTCCCAGCGAAGAATCGTCTCGCCAATCGCGTGGCTGGAATCGCCCGGCATCGCGAGCGGGAAGAAGAGTCCCTTCGTCTCTACATAGCCGCGATGTGAGAACTGCTGCGCTTGCAGGAGTGGGCAAACAAACAAAATTACCGCGACGCGCTTCATGACTCGCGGCGCAGCGCCTGCAATGTGAAATTCTCTTCCTTCAACGGAAGGTTGTATTCCAACTTGTCCGTCTTCAGCATGGTCCGGCCTTTGCGGTTGGTGTCCTCCACTTCCACTACAAAGGGAGTCCAAATGCCTTGCACCTGCCGGAAATCCCGATAGACGATGCGGCGAATCAGTCTGGCGTCTTTGAAACTTTCGATCTTCACAATGACAAACCGCTGCTTGTCCACCCACAAATGAGCGTGTGAATACTGCGACGATTTGGTCTTCTTCGGGCGCGAGATCACTTTCCAAACCGCGGCTCCCCCCAGTTGCTCTTCGTCCGCAAGCTGGTAATCGAATTGGCTGACATCTCGCTCTTCCAAATCTTCAAAACTGAAATCCGTTCCGAAGAAGCGCGTCGACCGGTCCTGGAATGCGATTCTCCGCTCGCGCTGCAGGCTGGGAGTCCACATCCACTGATCGGAGGCGCGGTCCGGATGGTTCACCACCAACAGCGCGACGCCCTTCACTTCCGCGGGCGCGGTGAATCGAAGCACCGCCTTGCTATCGCCCGCCGCTCCGGTGCGTTGATAGGTCCAACGCTTCTCCGTGATCTTGCTTTTCCCGTCGAGAACTTGCAGCGTCCCTTCGTAACGCTGCGAAGCCGACTTGGCGCGGTCTTGCGCCTGCTGCATGATCTGCCGGGCGTCCTGCGCAAATCCTGTAGCCGCCGATAGAATCAATCCAAGCCACGCTCTACTCATACTCCAACGCCTCCACCAGTGACGCGCGCACGGCGGATTCGCCAGGCCCTAAAGCGGAGGCCCACGCAACCGCCATCATGAACGGAATCATCAACGCCGCAATTCCAAATGGATAGGTGTACTCCAGCCGGATGCCCGCAACCTCGTCGCGGATCACGCCCAGATAATAGGCGAGAATGATTGCCCCCAACGCCAGGCCAAGCAGAATGCTCACCGCGCCAATTCCCGCCGCCTCCATCCAAATCGCCTGCCGCACCTGCCTTCGCAATCCGCCCACGGCCTGCAACACTCCCAGCTCTCTGCGGCGATCGGTGATGGAAACGGTGAGACTGTTCACGATGCCAAGCACGGCCACCAGCACGGCCACAAAAATCTGCATGTATGTGAGACCAAACCACTGATCGATGACTTTGGTGATGTAGGCGCGCACTTGCGCATTCGTCATCACAAACAAACGGCTGCGATCGCCGAGCTTTTCCAGGATGCCACGCTTGCCCGCTTCCGGAGCGACACCGTGTTTCAAATAGACGCGAAAAACGTTGACCGTATCGTCGCCCCAATTGCGGATGTACAGCGTCCTGTCCATGAGCAGCGCGCCTTGTTGATCGGAGTAATCGAGGATGATCCCGGCCACGGGGAGTTTCAGAATTCCAGCGGGGGATGGAATCTCCACGGTATCGCCCAGCTTCAAGTTGTGCATCATGGCGAGATTGTCGGCGAGGATGACAGCCTTGCCCGCCGCGGCGTCCCGAAACATGGCTCGCGCGTCGCCGGCGATCACTTTGGGATGCGCACGCCGCGAGAGTGACTCCATGTCCGTGGCCACCACCATCACCAACGTGGAATCGAAGCGCACGCGCGTTGTGCGCACGGATTGCACCTCTTCCACAAAATCCATGGCGCGCATCTCGTCTCCCAGGGATGCGGAGAAGCGGAAGCTTCGTTCCGAGATCTGCTCGCTTGGGCCAACGAACAGGTCGGGATTGATGGCCGCGTTCATCCAATCCGTGATCGACGCATAGCTCGCGTTGGCCACTCCACCCAGCCCGATCACAAGGGAAATGGAGAGCATCAGGGCCGCTACGGTCGCCGAAGTGCGTTTGGGGGCCTGCATCAGGCTATCGGCGGCCAGTGCGCCTTCCACGGGAAGTATCAGTCGCAGCACGGGCCGCATCCATCGCACCAGCAAACGAACGAAGGCGGGCGTAAGCAGAACGGCTGCGGCGACCACCGACAGATAACCCGTGAGCAAGCGGAATCCGCTCTTGCCCCCCCAGAACCAAAAAATCAGCGCGATCGAAGCGAAGGTGAAAGCACCCAGGATGCGCTTTCTGCTCTCGGATTCCTGGAAGCTTTCGTGCGAACCTTTGCGTAGCGCGCTGACAGGATCCACTTGCGCCGCCTTTTGCGCGGGGATGCACGCCGCAATGACGCTGGTGACCAAGCCTGCCGCGAAGGCCATCGACAAAGTGAACGGATCCGCCGTGATCTCTTCGGTATGCTGCGCCAGGCCGTACAGATCGCTAATGTAAGTCCCGATGTATCGCGCCATTCCGCGCGCCATCGCCAGCCCGAGCACAATTCCGATCGCGCTCCCCGCAATGCCGAGAACGACGCTCTCTATCAACAACAATCCCCGGACTTGACGTCGCGTCGCGCCCAAAGATCGCAGCACGCCGATCTCCGGCCTTCTCTGCGCCACCGCTACGGCAAACGTGTTGTAGATGATGAACAGGCCAATGAGCAAAGCGAACAAGCTGTTCAGCGTCGCGCCGATGGAAAAAATCTTCGTGATCGATTCGAACTGCTTTCCTCTGGACGCGGGCGTTTCCACGTCGAGGCCGTTGCCCAATGCTCTTTCCACCGCGGCCCGGCCTTGATCGATGCTCACGCCCGGCTTGAGTGACAAATCGATGCGGTCGAATGTGCGCCCTCTGCCGAAAACATTCTGCGCCGCGTAGATGTCCATGATCGCCAGGTTTCCGCCAAATGCGCCAGCCAGTCCTCCCGGCTTCATGATGCCGCGCACGGTGAATTGTTTTCGCCCCTGCATGGTCTCGAGTGCGATTTTGCTCCCGCTGGTGATTCCGTTCTGGGCCGCATACTCGCGCGTGATCATGATGGAGTCCGGCTGCGCGAGGAAGACGAGAGGATCGTCGATGACGGCCTCCTCGCCGCTCTCCAGGTCGTAGTCGCGAAGACTGCGGTCTCCGGTCATATCCACGGCGAGGATAAACAGATTCCCCTGTCCCTGCTTCCCCGTGCCGGCGTTGGCCTCGATCACGGGAACGGCGACCTCCACTTCCGGCACCGCTTGCGCGCGCTCCAGAATCTCTTCCGGAAATCCGCCGTCACCGGACGTGATTTGCAGTTGAGCCTTTCCCGTAATGCGATCGACCGTTTTCTGAAACCCGTACAGGACGCTGTCATTCGCCGTTCGCATGGCGACGAAGATGATCACTCCCAGCGCGACTCCAGCCACGGTCAGCGCGGTTCGGAGCTTGTGCTTGCGCACGTAGGGCAGCGTGAGAAGACGGAACAACATCACTGGCGGATGTCCTCCACGATTCGCCCGTCACAAAGGCGGATGCCGCGCTGGCAACTCCGCGCAACGGCTGCATCATGCGTGACCACCAGAATGGTTGCGTTCAGGCGCGCATGCAGGTCGCAGATGAGCCGCAGGATTTCCGCGCCTGTCGCGCTATCCAGATTTCCCGTTGGCTCATCGGCCAGAAGCACCGGCGGATAGACCGACAAGGCGCGCGCAATCGCCACGCGTTGCCTCTCGCCGCCGGACAGTTCATCGGGCAAGTGCGTCAGGCGTTTCTCCAGCCGCACCAGGTCCAACAGTTCCCGTGCGCGTTCGTCGCACTTCGCTTGACTCCACCCGCGCAAGTGCAGGGGCAAAGCGACGTTTTGCAGACACGTCAAAGTCGGCAGTAGATGGAAGAACTGAAAAATGAATCCGATCTTGTCGCGGCGCACGCGAGTAAGATCGTCGTCGGACACCTGGTCGAGTCGAGTGCCATCAAGCGTGATGGTACCGGAAGTCGGCTTATCCAGTCCGCCGATTAGATTCAGCAAAGTCGATTTGCCCGATCCCGACGGTCCGACGATCGAAGTCATTTCGCCTTTCGGGACGTGTAGAGACAGGTTATCGAGCGCCGTGACCTGCTTCTTTCCGGCAAATTGTTTGGAGACTTCGTTGAGGTGGATCATTCCCGCGAAGCACAAGTCTGGACTTGCGCCTCAGTAGATTTACCTTTCTTCCATTGTAGTCTTCCGCGGCCCTCCTCATGCGAGAATGTGAGGACAACATGCGATCCGTGATACCGCCAGCGCCGCCCGGGTTGATCGATTGGGCGCAGTTCGCCGTTCTCCTGGGACTCTCGCTTGTCTTTTTTCTTGCGGCGCGCCACTTGTTTCTGCGCTCTTTGGCGGCCGCATCGGATGGACCGGATTCCGCAATAGCCACCTTCCGCTCGTTGTTCCGCGTGCCGACGTTGCTATGGTGTCTTGCGGCATCCATCGCCACGGCAATCGCATGGGTTGATCTTCCGGGCCAGGGCGCTCGATTCGCCGGAGCGGGCAGCATTACCTTCCTCGTAATCAGCATCTGCGTCGTCACATCCACGCTCATTGTGCGCATCGGAACCTTTCACGCCAAGCGCCGCGGCATGACCTTCGGCATTAGCGGAGTCTCTCGCGCGTTGGTTCACGTTTTCATTCTGCTGCTGGGCGCGACCATTCTTCTTCGCTACTTCGGCATTCCGATTGCGCCTCTCTTGACGGCTCTCGGCGTCGGCGGACTTGCCGTCGCTCTCGCCTTGCGCGATACGCTGGCGAACTTCTTCGCCGGTATTCACATTCTGGTGGAGGCGCCGGTCAACGTCGGAAACTTCATCCGGCTCTCCTCCGGCGAGGAGGGAATCGTGACCGATATCGGCTGGCGCACGACGCGAGTGTTGACGACATCGAACAACATCGTCGTCATTCCCAACGAGAAGATCACTTCGAGCATTCTGACAAACTACGCGCTTCCCGATCCGCAGGTGGTTGTCGAAGTAAACATTGCCGCCGCTCATGATGCAAACTTCGATCTCATCAGAACGATTGCCATCGAAGAAGCAGCGAATATAGAGGGCGTCCTTGCCGATTTTCCGCCTTTAGTTCAGTTGGACCCGGGCATTACGCCCACTCATTTGCAATGCAAGCTGATCGTGAAATTGGAAGATCGTTTGCAGCAGGGTGCGGTGCAGTCGATCATTCGCGAGCGGCTGCTGAAGCGATTCCGGAAAGAAGGTATTCCGCTTCCCCTGGTGCGGTCGTGAAAAAGGTGCGGCCGTGAGAATCGGGATCGACGCCGGCGGAACATTCACCGATTTCGTAGTGCTCCGCGACGGCGGCCGCATGGAGACATTCAAGCTGCGGTCCAACCCGCGCGATCCGGCATCGGTGATCCTGGCGGGCATCGTCCAAGCCGCCGGCGGCGCGAAAACAGCTGAGGTAATCCACGGCTCAACGGTGGCCACGAACGCACTGCTGGAACGCAAAGGCGCGCGAACGGCGTTTGTGACGACGGCCGGGTTCGAGGACATTCTACACATTGGACGGCAGAACCGTGCGGCGCTGTACGATCTTGCGCCGCCGCCCAAACGGTTTCTCACGACGCGCGAATTGTGCTTTGGAGTGAAGGAACGGTCGCATGCGGATGGTTCGATAGAAACGGTTCCTTCCAAGGCCGCGCTAACAAAGCTGCGAGCGGCACTGAAGAGAGCGGGTGTCGAATCGATTGCCGTTTGCCTCCTCCACGCATATCAGAATCCGCAGAACGAGCAACTCATTGCGAAGGCGCTTGACGGACTGGCCTATCTCTCCATCTCGAGTGACGTGTGTCCGGAGTTTCGTGAATTTGAGCGCGGCTCCACGACGATGCTGAACTCTTACGTCGGTCCGCTGATGGATCGCTATTTGAGGCGGCTGAAGGAATCGTCGCCATTCCCGGTATCCATCATGCAATCGAACGGCGGATTGCTCTCCGCTTCCGAAGCACGTAGGCATCCCGTGCGCACCGTACTCTCGGGTCCGGCGGGCGGCGTGGTGGGAGCGTTCGCTATCGCGAAGAACAACGGATACCTGAGCGCGATCGGTTTCGATATGGGCGGTACCTCCACCGATGTGAGTCTCTGCGATGGAATGCCGAAGGAGACGCTGGAAGCCGTTGTCGATGGTGTTCCGGTTCGCGTGCCGATGCTCGACATCCACACCGTAGGTGCGGGCGGCGGCTCCATCGCGCGGATGGATGAGGGAGGATTGCTGCGCGTTGGGCCGGAGAGCGCGGGCGCCGACCCTGGCCCCGCATGCTACGGCGCGGGCGATTTACCAACGGTCACCGATGCGCACGTCGTGTTGGGCCGTATCTCCGCCGAACAGTTTCTTGGCGGCGCAATGCACATCGACAGTGACCGTGCGGCGCGTTCCATTGCAACGCTTGCGGCAAAGCTGGATCTTGGCGTGGCGGAAGCCGCTGAAGGCGTCCTGCGCGTTGCCAACGCCAATATGGAGCGCGCTATTCGAGCCGTGTCCATGGAACGCGGCTATGATCCGCGTCTCTTCGCTCTGGTTGCCTTCGGCGGCTGCGGTGGCTTGCACGCCTGCGAGATCGCGCGCGAGTTGGGAATTCGCACTGTCCTCGCTCCGGCACAGGCGGGAGTACTCTCCGCGCTTGGAATGTTGCTTGCGCCTCGCGTTCGGGATTATTCCGCGGGTGTTCTGGGACACAAAGAGATCGAGAAGACTTTCCTTCGCTTGGAGCAGACGGCCCGCAAGGAGAACCCCGGCGCAAAGATACTTCGATTCGCCGACGTCCGTTATGCCGGGCAAAGCTACGAGTTGACGGTTCCTTGGACCGCGCGCAAGCCGCTGCGCGCATTTCATTTGGCTCATCACATGGAATACGGCTACTCCGATGCCAAGCGTACCACGGAGATGGTTGCGGTTCGTGTGCGCGCCGCGTCCACGGTGACCGCGCCGAAGTTGGAATTCCCTTCCGCCGCGGCCCACAAAAAAGAGGAGGCTGCAAGAAAAGTATTTACCGGCGGCCGGTGGAAGAGAATTCCCGTCATTCATTCGGAAGAAGTAACGAAGAAAATATCCGGGCCCGCTTTGGTGATCGATTACGGTTCCACCACGCTGGCTCCCGCGGGGTGGAGCATGCGCCGAGGAGTCTCCGGCACTTTGATTCTTGAGCACCAGGGAGTTTGACATCCACACGCCCGGCGCATTACCTTCATCCCTATGCACTCGATGAAACTTTTCCTCATGGCCGCGCTTTCCGTGTCTCTAGTGGACGCGGCGGAACTCACCAACAAAAAATCGCTGAACCTGGCAGTGGCGAAGCAAATTGCCGCGGCTTCGGAAGCGGAGGCGCGGAAGAATAATTGGAACGTCGTCATTTGCATTGTCGATGACGGCGCAAACCTTCTCTATCTGCAGCGGATGGACGAAACGCAGATTGGAAGCATCGATGTGGCGCTGGAGAAGGCCCGCACCGCGATCAAGTTCAAGCGTCCTACCAAAGCCTTGGAAGATGCCGTTGCCGGCGGACGCATGGCTGTTTTGAAACTTCCCGGCGCTCTGCCTGTCGAAGGCGGTTTGCCGCTGACGCATGAGGGAAAGATCATTGGCGCCATCGGAGTGAGCGGCGTGCTATCGAGTCAGGACGGACAGATTGCACAAGCTGGGGCGAATGCCTTGGCCGGCGTCGCAAAGTAAATATCACCTCGCCCGGCGCCACACCAGCCGGTTCACTACGGTTTTGTCTTTTGCCGGGCGCGCTGCCTCCAGCGTGAGAACATCGCCTTGCAAGGAGTAGCGGCGGCGCTGCTCGCCTCCGGTCCAGTTGGGATAGAGGCTTGCCTCGACAATGTGCACAATCTCAGAAGTGGATTCTTCCACCCGATAGCGTCCGCAGTAGGCGATGTATCCGTCGAAAGCGTCGAGCGCGTTTTCCACGACGCCCGCTTTTCTGTAGCCCGATGGTAAATGCTTTCTTCCGCTCCGCATCACCTGGCCCGTCATGTGGCCGTCGGCGGTGTAGACAAGCATCCCTGTAGCGTGTTCCCCAAACGGGTAATGGACGCAGCCATCGCTCCAGCGAGCTTCGTAAGATACAAGCCGCCACACGCCCGTGAACAAATTCATGGGGCTGCCGCACCCAATGTGGACGCGCTTCTGGGAATGATGCTCAAGTGAACGCGCGTCACGCCGACGCGCACCATATCCAATCGCTGTGCCGCGCCCAGCGACAGATCGAGGATTACTCCATTCACATAGGGACCCCGATCGTTGATGCGCACATCCACCACTCTGCGATTGGAAAGATTCGTTACGCGCAGAATCGTCCCGAACGGGAGCGTACGATGCGCGGCGGTCAACTTGTACATGTCGTAGATTTCGCCGTTCGCCGTTTTTCTTCCGTGATACGGATTGCCATACCAACTCGCCTTGCCTTCCAGTTCTCCGGAGCGCGGGACGACGGGAGCGGGCTTCGCCGGTGGAGTTGTGCGCGCCGAACGTGACGCCGCGGACGAGTGCGGCGCGCGCGGCGCGGAAATCCGCGCATGCTTCTTGGAGCCGCATCCAAGTGCGAAAAACGTGAGCGCGACAGCAGCGCTCATTAGCAACTTTCGCGAAATGCCCATGAACAAAGGGTCGGAAGGCCTTCGGAGGCCCAAAACAATTCTACTACAAAACGTTTTTGCGTTTCCACGGCCTCGTTGGAGCATGAGGTGCAAGACCGCACATGCATTTTTTCCTTGACTTTCTTTTCAAAGAACCTTATATATGAATCACACCGCGATCTTTCGTAGATCGCGAATTCTGATGTTAGGGAGAATCAAATCGATGAAGAACGCAACGAAGAAAGCCGCCAAAAAGGCCCCGGCCAAGAAGGCTGCAAAGAAAAAGAAGTAGCCTGGCGGTTTCATAGTTCGTCAACAAACAAGCCCCGAGCAATCGGGGCTTTTTAATTGCCTGTACAAATCCGCTGCTTGATCTACCTGCGCAGAGTAGCGATCGCCTGAGCTTCCGCCGATCGTCCTTCCCCCACCGGCCCCACTCTCTCCGCCGTCTTGAACTTCACGGAAACACGATCCTGTGTCAGCGACAAGCTCTGCGCAAGGCGCAATCGAATCCGCTCGCGATACTCTTTCAGCTTCGGCTTCTCCAGAATGACGGTGGAATCGATGTGCACCAGTTCCCAACCCGCCTGCCGCGACAGCGCCACCGCATGCTCCAGCAGCTGCATGCTGTCCGCGTCTTTCCACCGCGCGTCGTGATCGGGAAAGTGCATGCCGATATCGCCCAGACACGCCGCTCCCAGAATCGCGTCCGTAATCGCATGCGCCAGCACGTCCGCATCGGAATGGCCTTCCAGGCCGAACTCGCATTCAATGACGACGCCGCCGATTTTCATCGGACGTCCCGCGGCAATGCGATGCGAATCCCACCCAAGCCCGGAGCGGTACTCGCTCACTTTGCTTTCTCCTCCGTCAGGAAGAGCCGGGCCAATTCCATGTCGGTTGGCTTTGTGATCTTGATATTGCGATCGCTCCCAGGGACGACGCTCACTTCGACTTTTTCCAACCGCTCCACCAGGCTCGCCTCATCCGTGCCGGTAAAATTATCCGTCTTCGCGGCGGCGAAGGCCTCTATCAGCAACTGGTAGCGAAACACCTGCGGCGTTTGTGCCATCACCAATCGATCGCGTGGAATGGTCGCGCGAATCCGGTTGCGATGCACCTGCTTCACGGTATCCACGGGAACCACGCCGAGAATCGCCGCGCCCGTCTCAGCGGCTTCGGCAATCACCTTTTCGATCGCGGCCGCATCCACAAACGGACGGACCGCATCATGCACTCCTACCAAGTCCGTGTCCGGCGCCAGCGAGAGCAACGCGTTTTCCACGGATTGTTGCCGTGACTCGCCGCCGGCCACGAATCGGATGGGACGGGAGATATGCGCCGCCTCCACTCCTTTTTCCACCCACGCGCGATCCTCTGGCCGCAGCGCGATCACAATCTCGCCCACGCTGGGCGCGCCGGCGAATTTGCGCAGCGTGTGAATGAGAATCGGTTCTCCGTCCAGCAACATGAATTGCTTGCGGCTCACGCCGGACTTCTCCGGCTGCGGCCGCATCCGCGTGCCTAATCCCGCGGCGGGAATGATGATGGCTACTTTCATGACTGATCCTGTTGGATGGCCCGTCTACGATTGCGCGCTGTGTTCCCGTTCCCTCGCCTTGTCCGCCTTGTCGTGGACCACGTGAACGCGTTCATCGTACCGGCCGAAGATCATTTTTCCGGCGGTGGTCTGCAAAACGCTGGTAACCCCGATATCGATGGTCTTGGAAATCAACTTCCTGGCGTTGTCCACAACCACCATTGTCCCATCGTCCAGATACGCAACACCCTGGTTGTGTTCCTTGCCCTCTTTGAGAATGAAGACGCGCATGATCTCGCCGGGCAGCACCACCGGCTTCAGCGCATTCGCCAGTTCGTTGATGTTGAGCACTTCCACGCCGTGCAGCTGCGCCACCTTGTTGAGATTGAAATCGTTCGTCACCACTTTGCAGCTGAAAAGTTTCGCCAGCTCAATCAGCTTCATATCCACTTCCCGGACGTGCGGGAAATCCTCTTCCACAATCTGGATGCTCAACTCCGGCATTTTTTGTATCCGCTGCAGGACATCCAGTCCTCTTCGGCCGCGGTTCCGCTTCATGGAATCGGCGGAGTCGGCCACCAGTTGCAGCTCTCGCAGAACGAATTGCGGTATGACCAGCGAGCCGTCCAGGAATCCGGTCTCCGCGATATCGGCAATGCGCCCGTCGATGATGACGCTGGTATCCAGGATCTTGAACGAATGCCGCTGCACGCGCTCATTTCCGAACACGCCGCCGAGCGCGGCAAGATTCAGCATGTCGCCTTTGTTGGCGCCGACGAACTTCCTTGACGCGCACCTCGAACAAAACGATGCTGATTCCGCACAACAAGCCCACGCCGGCGGCAATCGGGCTGGTAAGTCCGAAGGGCTTGAGGAAAAATGCGGAAACGGAAATGAGTGCGATGAAGAAAAGACGAATGAAAAGAAGGTCGTTCACGTGCCTGTCCCCTTTACTACTCTGTTGGCAGTAGTGAAGTTATCAATGGATATGATACGGCTTAGAGTATCACACCACGATGCGGAGACAAACCCGCGGCAATCGCGGCGAATGAAAGATTAGAGAGCCTTTGCGAGCTCTTCGGCGAAGGCGCTTTGCGGCGATTGGCGGCCGCCGCCCGGCTTCTTGTGCTTCTTACCGCCCCGCTTGGGACGGTCAGCGAACGTGGCGCCAGGAGCGCCCGCAACACCAGCGACACCCGCGGACGGACGGTCCGGCCTGTCAGGGAGCTTCGAGCCCTTCGGGCGTGGCGGTTGCGCCGGATTCGCGCGCAAGATGCGGTCTTCCAAGCAGGTGCAGCGCAACAAGGAAGCCTGGAAGACGCCGACCGACGAAATGCCGGTCTACGGCACGATGGCCAGCCGCTTCAACGACGACGGTGTGACGGCGCTGT
>JACPVQ010000046.1 GCA_016191645.1 Candidatus Solibacter usitatus | reverse complement strand
TTAAAATAATTAACAATTTTAAATTCAAAGTCGATAATTTTAATCAAAACCACTAAATGAATAATAATAAGAATAAAACTAATTTTAGTATTATGCTTTCCTAATCGAAGGTTCGATGGAGTAATTTTTTATTTTTTGATTTGGACCATGGTCCAAAAAATGATTATTTACGGTACTTTTTTATAATAATTTTTTTTTGTTTCTATTTTTATTTTTATTATGATAGTTTTTGGCATTGACGGTCTCTGCGCCTTGCGTCGAGTGGTTGACGCCCATGGTCCAGCCGATGAAAGCCGCGCGCGCTTTTCCGTAGCGCCGCGCAAGATCAACGATGGTCTCGGCGGGAAGGCCCGTAATGCCGGAAGCAAGTTCAGGCGTGTAGCCTGCCAGAAACTGGCGTAGATCTTCAAAGCCGGAGGTATGCCGCTGAATGTATTCGCGATCGATGAGATCCTCGGCGATCAGAACATGAGCCATCGCGTTGAGCAGCGCAATGTCGGTGCGCGGCTTCAAGGGCAAATGAAGATCGGCCATCATTGCGGTCTTGGTAACGCGCGGATCGGCCACAACGAGGAACACATTTTCATTCGCGTTCAAATGGTGGCAGAGAATGGGATGATTGTCGGCGATGTTGGCTCCGATGAGGAGCACGAAATCGGCCTGCCGCAAATCGTCGTACGCGCCGGGAGGACCGTCACTGCCGAAGGATCGCTTGTAGCCCGCCACCGCCGACGCCATGCAGAGCGTGGTGTTTCCGCAATAATTTTTGGAACCGAAGCCGAGTTGCACCAGCTTGCCCAGAGCGTAGAATTCTTCCGTAACCAGTTGCCCTGTGCTGATGACGCCCAGCGAATCCGCTCCGTAGCGGCGCTGCACAAAAAGGAATTTCTCGACTAGAGTGGATATTGCATCGTCCCAACTCACGCGGACCAGTTTCCCCTTCACGCGCAGCATGGGATATTGCAAACGGTTCGGCGCGCCGATCATGTGATGCTCGGAGAGGCCTTTGGGACATAACTTGCCCATGCTGACCGGATGGTTCTCCCATCCGCGCACGGCGACGGCTTTGTCGTCCTTAACGCCAATCTCCATGCCGCAACCAACGGAACAGTAGCCGCAGGTTGTCTTTACCCAGCGCTCCGCGGAGCGTTTCGCGGAGGTGTAGCCGAGTTCGGGATCGTCTGTGTAAGCGTATTCACTGCCCAGATTATCGAGACCGATCAGTCTGCGCCAGTTCATGCGGCCCTCCGTCCCGGCGCGATGAATGTGGAAGCAACGCCTTTCGGAACCACGGCGGTGAAGAAAAGGTATCGCCCGGCGATCTCCGAGGCCAAAGCGATAACGAACGCCACCACTGGAGTTCCCAGCGCCAAGGCGATTCCGCCTGCGAAGAGGCCGAGGATGCGCGCTACGAACCAAGGCCGCAAGACGACGGCGAGCAGCGTCGCGCTGCCGCGCAATTCATGCGTTTGCGATGCTGACATGCGGACGTATTTCAGTCCTGCGTTGGCAACTTGCAGAGCCGATGCGAAGAGTGCCACGCGTACCAACCAGGGTTCAGAGGAAACTCCCGTGGCAACAGTAAGCGCGGGTCCAAGGATTGCGGCAGTGAGAAGAAACTCGATGAGCGTATGCGCCATATTCCACGCGGGCCGCGCGGGAACCATGTAGATGCGGGCTGAACAAGTAACGCCAGCCAAACCCGCCAGAACCGTGAGCGCGCCAAATTCCAGGCGATAGGGAAGACCGAAGAAAAGAGCTCCAGAGTATGCCGCCGCCGCCGCCGCGAAGATGGAGAGCGTGAGAATCTCGCGGCTGAGCCAGCTGCGCTTCCAACCTCGGACAGCGCGATAGGCGTAGATAGGGCGGCCGAGATGAATCGGCGCAGCCGCCAACGACAAGAGACCCACGGCGAGCGGCAGCAAAGGAGCAGTGGAAGCGAGATGCGCACCGAAGCACTCCAACAGCCAGACGATGCTCATGGCGCCGACGGCAAGCTGCGTCAAAACCAAAAGAAAGATCAACGACCAATGCGGATTTTCAGGGCGGACGCGCGCGGTATCGACGCGGTTCAGATCGCCAATTGCATTCGCGGGAAGCGTGATGCGCGTCGTAGAAAAACTATCGTCGGCGGAAGGCAGGCCCGGAGCGTTGGCGCCGTCATGCTGACGCCGCCATGCGGCCATGTTGACGATCTCGATGGCGATCGCGCCTTCCGGGCACGCGTTGACACAGGCAGGTGAAAGACCGGCGGAAAGCCGCCCGTGGCACATGTCGCACTTTCCCACAACGCCGCGGCTTTCATTGAATTGCGGAACGCCGTAGGAACAGTTCCAGGTGCAGTACTGGCATCCGATGCAAGCGTCGGCGCTGTGATCGACGATGCCGGTCAATGGATCCTTCGTGTAAGCCTCGACAGGGCAGCCCGTCATGCAGGATGGCTCCAGACAGTGGTTGCATCCCATGGAGAGATGCCACCGCTGTGTCAACGGAAAAACTCCGCCTTCGATTTCTCCAACGCGACGCCAATTGATTTCCGCCGGATTTCCATTTTGTTCGTTGCAGGCGACGACGCAGCATTTGCAGCCGATGCACTTCGTCATGTCGAAGTGAAAGCGGTACTGCTCTCCCTCTACAGGCTTGCGCTGAGGCACCAATGGAGCCGCAACGCGAAGCGTCGTGGAGATAAGGTCGGAGCGTTCTAATAGCGGGAGTTCCGCCAGCATAGGTTTCCTTCTTCGTCTGCGCGAAATGCGGATGCGCGTTGCCGGGGAAAACACTGATAGCGCACGCATGGCGCGTTCAGAATTTGTGCTTTCCGTCGTGGAACCAGCTCTGCAATGAGCGGGACGGGAGGGAAACGGGCTCCAGGTCCGTTTGGCAATTACCGGTGAGCGCTTGGTCACCGGGCGTTGACAATTCCAGTATGCGGTCACCGCCCGGTTGAGTCAAGGCCGAACACCCCAAATACTTTTTATGAGCCTCATGGATAACGGCTAAGTGGTTGTAATTGTGAGGAGTGCGTGACGGCATGGGCAGGCTTCAATAGCCTCCATAGAAACTTTCCATTGGACGCATGCAAGACCAACCGTTAGGCTGATAATTGTGATGGCCATGGACGAAGTAGCAGGCGTTGACTTTTTTCAGCGAGTCAGCAAGATTGTCAGTTCTGAACTCACTCTCGACGAAATGTTGGGCGAGATAGTTGGCCTTGCCGTACAGGTAACGTCCTGTGATGCGTGTCTTGTTTATCTGCTGGAGAAGGACGAAGGCAAGCTGGTATTGCGCGCCTCACAGCTTCCTCACGCGGCCGATCTTGGCACGCTGCAACTGAAAATTGGCGAAGGCGTTACGGGCTGGGTAGCTGAGAACAAGTCGGTTCTCACTCTCAGCGCCAATGCAGCGTCCGACAGTCGATTCAAGCGATTCGGACACATCATCGAAGATACTTACGAGGCGATCGCATCGGTGCCTCTCATGACGGGCGGCGATATTGTCGGCGTCATTAACGTTCACCATCGAGAGCCGCACGAGTACACGTTGGACGAGGTCTCCATGCTGGTGTTCGTCGGCGAACAAATGGGAAACGCCGTGGCGCGCGCAAGATTGACGGAAGTGGTGGAGCGGCTGGAAACGGAACTGGAAACGCGCAAAGTGGTGGAGCGCGCCAAAGGCATTCTGCAGCGGAATCATGCGTTAACGGAAGAAGAGGCGTACCTGAAGCTGAAGTCCGAATCGCGGCGCACGCGGAAGCCGATGAAGGAACTGGCCCACGCCATTATCACGGTGGAGGAGTTGAACCGGAGACCGGAAAACTGATTGGCGTATGGTGCTAAGCTCTAAACTGAAAGGCGATGACCTTCGTACCGTGACCATCATTGTTGATGAAAAGAACTGCAGCATCTTCCCGGTTAGTGTTCGGCGGCGGGCTGGCATTAAGACGGGTAGTGAATTGGAAGTTAAGGTAAATGGCGGTATAGTTTCCTTCATACCTAAGCTACCTGCGGCCGATGACGAATACACTCCAGAGCAGCGGCGGGCAATCAAGGCGGAGATCGCAGCCGCTCGGCTGGGTCCTTACCACGGTCCATTCAGGAGTGGCGAAGAACTCGCTGCCTACCTCAAAACTTACAAACGCCGCCGTTCCAAAGCTGCAAAAACCAAGCAGTAGACACAATGAATGCTCAGCTCTCCCAAGGAGCTATTGAGGCGCTGGCAACCGCCCCCTTGCCTGTCCAGAAAGCCTTCATCAAACAGCTCAACTTCCTCGTTCGAAATATTCGGCACCCTGGCCTGCGCGCCAAGAAATTCGATGAAGCCGCGGACTTATGGCAGGCACGCGTGAATGACGATTGGCGCTTTTTCTTCACCATCAAAAGTGACATCTATTACATTGAACGCATCACGTCCCATCCAAAGTGATCGCGCCGGTTTGAGATCCCGTTCTACACTTACTCGCGGTGACAACTGGAACGCGAATTGTGTATCCTTTCCACGAGGACACACATGCATTTCCGCACTTTGGCCCTTTCTTCGTTGCTCCCGCTGATCGCGTTTGGACAAACCAAGTCGCTTTCGCTTGACTCGCCGAAAGGCCTCACACTTCATAACGCCACTGCCGCTTCCGCGACCTTGAAAGGGAAGAAGGGCATCAAGGTCACTATTTCGCCAGACGCTTTGGGGCGCATGGCAGACGCCGCGCCAAAGGGCGGGCAGAAAAAAGGCGGTGGTCCAGCGTCAGGCGTGGATGTGCTCGGCATCGCCGATGGCGTGGAGTTCTCGAATGGGACCATCGAAGTGGATCTCGCGGGCGAGCCGGGTCCGGGCGCGGGCGGGGGCGCGCGTGGATTCGCCGGCGTGGCTTTCCGCGTTCAGCCGGATCGCAAAACCTACGATTGTTTTTATCTGCGTCCCACCAACGGCCGTGCCGAGGATCAGGAGAGACGGAACCATTCCGCGCAGTACATCATGCATCCAACGTACACGTGGTTCAAACTGCGCGAGGAGACGCCGTCGAAATATGAATCGTACGTGGATATTCAGCCGGCGGAATGGATTCACGTCAAGATCGAAGTGGATGGAGAGAAAGCAAGGCTCTTCGTCAATGGCGGTTCGCAGCCCACGCTGATTGTGAACGACGTTAAGTCCGGCGCGTCAGGTAAAGGCGGAGTGGCGTTGTGGCTGGAAGGATCGACGATCGCTCACTACGCGAATTTGAAGATCACTTCGCGATAGCGCCCCGCTATTTTTGCGCCGGCAGAAACGGGCGGACGGCGAAGTCGTAGAGCGCCGCGCCTAACAGTCCTCCCACCAGCGGACCAACAATTGGAACCCACAAGATCCCGCTGCCATCGGTGAGGCCGTTATTGCGGAAGCCGGCAGCGGCGGTGAACAAACGCGGGCCGAAATCGCGCGCAGGGTTGATTGCGTAACCGTGCATGCCGCCGAAGCTCATACCGATGGCTACGACAATCGCGCCTACCAGCACAGGTCCCATCGCCCCCATCGGTTGATTGCGCTCATCGGTCACGGCGAAAATAAGCAGCAGCAGGATGGCGGTGCCGACAACCTGATCGAGGAAGCCGGCGAACGGCACGGCTGGGAACGCAGGGAAAGTTGCGAACACACCCGCCGTTTTTTCCAGCAGCGGATCAAAGGCTTGAAATGCGGGCCGGTAATTCCAGAAGACCAGTGCGGAAGCCACAAATGCGCCGGCCACCTGCGCCACCGTGTAAGGCACGACCTTAGCCCACGAGAATCCGCGAAACACGGCTAAAGCCAATGTGACCGCCGGGTTGAGATGCGCTCCGCTGATTCGTCCGGCAATGAATATGCCGAACACAACACCCAAACCCCAGGCGAAGTTGATATTGGTGTAGCCGCCATTCACAATTTCGCCGGGAATGCCCTTCCCGAACAGCACCGTCATGGCGACGACACCGACGCCGATGAGAATCAGAACGAACGTACCAACAAATTCGGCGATCACTTCGCCGGCGAGTGTGGATTTCATAGATGCCTATTTTCTTTTCAGCGCGCGCCGGGCCGCGGCGGCCACGTTCGCGGCAGTCATGCCGAATTTTTCGAGCACGGCTTCGGGCGTTCCGGATTCAGCATAATCGGTGAGTCCAACGTATTCCATGACGCAAGGATGGGACAAACTCGCGGCCTGCGCGACGCGCACACCCAGCCCGCCGTCCACCAAATGCTCCTCGCTGACAACGATTGCGCCGGTTTCGGAAGCCGCGATGCGCACTGCATCGGTATCCAGCGGCTTGATGGTTGGCATATCGATGACGCGCGCGGAAACGCCTTCGGCCTCAAGAATCCCGGCCGCGCGAATGGATTCGGCAACCATCAGACCGTGCGCGATGAGAGTGACGTCTTTGCCGTCCACCAGCGTGATGGCCTTGCCAATTTCAAACTTTTGCCCTGGATCGTAAATCTGTGGCACTTTGACGCGGCCGGCGCGCAGAAACACGGGGCCAACGTGAGCGGCGGCGAGGCGCACGAAGGCGCTCATCGACACTTCATCGGCGGGACTGATGACGACAAAGCCCGGCAGCGCGCAGGCCAGCGAGAGATCCTCGATGGACATCTGTGAAGGTCCGTCCTCGCCGATGGAGATCCCGCTGTGCGTCCCCACCACTTTCAGATTCACGTTCGGGTAAGCCGCCGTGACGCGCAGTTGCTCGAAACCTTTGTTCAGGACGAACGCAGAGAAGCTTGCCACGAATGCGATCTTGCCGCTCGATGCAAGACCTGAACCGATCGCGACCATATTCGCTTCGGCGATACCGCAGCTGAAAAAGCGATCCGGGAATTCTTTGGCGAACCAGTGGACCATCGTGGACTTGGACAGATCTGCGTCGCACACGACGACATCTTGGTTCTCTTTGCCCAACTCAACCAGCGCCTTGCCAAACGCCTCGCGCGTCGCTGCGCCGAGTTTCAGTTCATATTTTGTTTTGACAGCCATGGCGCTCCTCTAGTTCAACTCCGCAAGCGCCTGGGCGCATTCTTCTTTGGTCGGGGCCATGCCATGGAATTTCGGATTGTTCTCCATGAACGAAACGCCCTTGCCCTTGATAGTGTGCGCCACCAGCACCGTCGGCTTTCCCTTGGTTGCCGACGCCTCGGAGAAGGCGGAACGGATCGCGGGAATGTCGTGGCCGTCAAGCGTAATCACGTGCCATCCGAAGGAGCGCCACTTGTCGGCGAGCGGCTCCACTTCCATGATGTCCTTGACCCAACCATCCAACTGGATCTTGTTGAAATCGACGATAGCCACAATGTTGTCGACTTTGTGGAACGCCGCGAACATCGCCGCTTCCCAAACCTGGCCTTCCTGAATCTCGCCGTCGCCGAGCACGACGTACACACGAGTGGGACTATTGTTCAAGCGGGCCGCGAGCGACATACCCAGACCAACGCTAAGGCCCAGACCCAAGGATCCCGTGGAGGCTTCCAGCGCGGGAATAAATCTGCGGTCGGGGTGGCCCTGATAGATGGAACCGATTCGCCGCAGCGTATGGAGCTGATCGACAGGTGTGTATCCGAACTCGGCCATCACGGAATAGAGGACGGGCGCGGCGTGTCCCTTACCCAAAATGAACCGGTCGCGATCGGGCCACTGTGGATTTTCCGGATCATGCCGCATGACTTCGTGATAGAGAACGGCGAGTATTTCCACGGCGGAGAGCGATCCGCCCGGATGCCCGGACTTGGCCTCTGTGATCATCTCCACAATGTGACGGCGTATGCGCGTACAGAATTGCTGCAACGCGGCTAGATCCTTGGTTTGCTGCATGAGGAAGCTTTCAGATTAGCATGCTGCTACGCTAACGGAATGCGCTGGATTCCCTTCTTATTCGCGGCGGCGTGCTTCGCTCAGCCATACGACGTTGTAATCAACGGCGGACGTGTGATGGATCCCGAATCGGGCCTCGATGCCGTGCGGCATATCGGCATTCGCGGCGGCAAGATTGCGGCCTTGTCGGCGGCGGCGTTAAGAGGCACGCGCGTGATTGATGCGCGCGGTCTTGTCGTGTCGCCCGGTTTCATCGATCTGCACGCGCACGGACAGAACCTGGAGAATCAGCGCTATCAAGTGATGGACGGAGTGACCACCGCGTTGGAATTGGAGATTGGCGCCTACGACGTAGAGGCGTGGCACAAGCAGCGGGAAGGCAAGCGTCTGATTCATTCCGGTGTGAGCGTGGGACATGTGCAATCGCGCATGAAGGTATTCGCAGACCCGGCGTGGGGTAAAGGCCTGGTCCCTTCCGGGGTTGCCGCACGGCGGGCGGCAACGGAAGAGGAGATCACGCTGCTCAAACGCGCCGTGGAGAACGGGCTGCAAAAGGGCGCTGTGGGAGTCGGCTTTGGAATTCAGTACACGCCCGCCGCCTCACGCTGGGAGATTCTGGAGATGTTCCGCGTGGCGGGACGATTCCGCGCGCCCGTTTTCGTACATGTGCGGCATATGGGTCCCACCGAGCCAGACGCCATGAATGCGTTGGAAGAGGTGATCGCGGCGAGCGCGGTGACGGGCGCTCCGCTGCACGTGGTACACATCACTTCCAGCGGCCTGACGCAAGCTGGCAAACTGCTGGCAACCATTGCCGAAGCGAAGTCGCGCGGCATGGACGTGACCACGGAGTGCTATCCCTACAACGCCGCAATGACGGAGCTGCGATCGGCGATGTTCGATCCGGGATGGGAGAAGGTTTTAGGAATCAGCTACGACAAGATTGAGTGGACCGCAACCGGAGAGCGGCTGACGGAAGCGACGTTTCGCAAGTACCGTTCGCAAGAAGGCATGGTGATCATGCACATGATTCCGGATGCGGTTGTAGAACAAGCGATTGCCAGCCCCTTGACGATGATCGCCAGCGACGGGGAGATCACGAATGGCCGCGGCCATCCGCGCGGCGCGGGAACATTTTCGCGTGTTCTCGGTCATTACTCGCGCGAGCGCGGGATTCTTCCGTTGATGGACGCCATCCGCAAAATGACGCTGATGCCGGCGAAGCGCGTGGAGAGCATCGCCCCGCAGATGAAAGGCAAAGGGCGCGTTAAGGTCGGCGCGGATGCCGATTTGACGCTCTTCGACGCCGCAACGGTGCGCGACCGGGCGACCTTCCGCGAACCGGCGCTGCCGTCGGCGGGCATCGTCCACGTACTTGTGGGAGGCGTTCCCGTGGTGGCGGACGGAAAGCTGGTGGAGAACGTATTTCCAGGAAAGGCTGTGCGCGGAGTTACTTCCGCCGCCCCATGATGTCGAGCAGAAGTTCGTCGTGAATCTCCTGAATCCTCATTCGGATCTTGGCGACAATGCCTCGCTCGTCAATGCTCACCTCGTCTTCGAGAGTTCGCAAGCGGCGCAGGATCTCGCGCATTTTAAGCTCCGCGCGTTTGAAATGTCTCGGGCTCTTACTGGGGTTCTTCCCTGTGGAGCGCAGGCTCGCATCGCAGAGCGCCACCGCCTCGGCGGCTAAGCCGAGGCCAGAAGTGAAGTCCTTGATGCGGCCCTCCTCGTAATCCTTCCTGGCTGAGGTCACTCGCAGGGCGGAAAATTCCAGCGCCATCCAGTAGCGTTTCTCCAGATTTGGCTCGGCGCGCACGGAAGCAAGGTCGGGCACCGCTTGCGCAAACAGGATCCAGGCAAGGAAAAACGCCGCATACCTCATCGCTTCTCCAATTCCTTCTTGATCACGCGAATACGCTGACGCGCTTTGAACTCTTCGTCGGGATTCTTGTTGTTGCTGAGCGATAGGAATTTCTCGTAGCTCGGCAAGGCTTGTTTGTAATCTTTGGTGCGATCCAGAATGATGGCGCGGAAATACCAATAGGCGGACTCTTCGCCGCCCAGCGCGCGCGTCTTGTCCAACGCAGCCAGCGCTTGCGGATAGCTTTCCAGCAGGATCAACACGCCGGACAATTCACTCCACGCATCTTTGGAATCGGGCTTCAACTGCGTAGCTTTTAGGAATTCGCGGGCCGCGGCGGGAAAGCTGCGCTGATCGCGCAAGGCGCGGCCATAATAGAGGCGCAGGTCCAGCGTGTCCGGCTGAGCGTTGACAGCCTGCTGCAGAAGCGGCAGCGCCTTCGCGGGTTCCTTGGTACGCAAATACGCGGTGGCCAGCGCGACCCGATTCGCGTTGGTGGGTGCGGATTTGTAAGCGAGTTCAAGCTCCGGAATGGCGTCCTTCGCCTGGCCGGACTCCAACAGCAATTCTCCCAGCCGCTCGCGCGCGATGGGATCTTCAGGAAATTGGCGGTAGATCTCGATCGCCTCGCCGCCTAGCTTGGCCTGTTCCAGCAGCGGCGCTAACTCCAGCAAAGCGCGCCGATACTCCGCATCTTTGGCGGCCTGACGGTAGAACGGCGCGGCATCGTTCAGACGATTCTGCCGCACCAGAGAACGGGCCACGCCCACGGCAGCTTCGGCGGAATCGGGCTTCAACTCGAGCACTTTGCGATAAGCGGCCTCCGCATTCGGCCAATCCGCAACACCGGCTAGAGCATCCCCAAGGTAAAGCGCGGCCCTGTATTCCTTGGGCTTCAAAGCGGCGGCAGCCTGCAGCCACTTTACCGCTTCCGCGGATTGGTTATGTCGTGTAAGTACGATCCCCAAGTTCAACTGCGCTTCATAAAGACCCGGCTGATCCTCCAAGACCTTGCGATACTGCGCAATGGCCTCCGTATCCTTCTTCAGCATGGACAGCGACAGGCCTAAATGAAAACGCGAAGCCCAGTCCTTGGCATCGGCGTCCACGGCTCTTTGAAACTGCGCGGCGGCAACTTCGTAATTGTTCGCCTCCAGAGCTTTCCGCCCCTCGGCAATGGGATCGGATTGTAGGAAGAAGAGGAGCAGGAACGGCAGCACGCTATTTATCTCTGCAGGCTTCGGAACAGTAAAAAGCCTTCGCGTCTTTCGAGCTAATGGCGGAGGAAGCCAGCACATAGGTGCCGCACCGGGCGCATGGCTTCAATTCACCCGCCGTAGGAGTCTTTCCCGATGCCGCCGGGCGGGAACTCGCTGACCCGGATGTGGAGGCAGTCTCTTCCTTCATCAAATCGCCAATGCCTTTTGTGATCAGGCCCATCACCATTCGCAGGAATGTGATGGCGACAATGCTGATGATTGTATAGACTAAGGCCCGCATCATTTTGAGAGCCTCCTCAGGCAGCGTTACTTTTTCTTAGGAGCGGATTTCTTTTGACCCGGCGCGTTGGGGTTCTTAAACTCCGTCGCCACCGTGGCCTCAAGTACGCCGATCATGTCCTTGGCGTTCTGTGCAAAGGGGCCATCCGGCTTCAATTTCAGATACTCTTCGAATGATTCGCGCGTTCCGGGCTGCGGAATCACCTTTCCGTCGTTGGTTGTGGTGGCGCGCGCGAACAGGCAGTTGCCCAACTGGTAGTGCGCGTCGGCATATTTCGGATCGGCCTCGATGCCCTTCTTGAACGCCTCACACGCCGCTTCCGTCTGCCCTGTATTGACCAGCACGGCGCCGAGGTTGTAGAAGTAGCGTCCGGCATTCGGCTTGTCCAGATCCGCTGCCTTGCCCAACTCTTCCTGGGCTTCCTTCAACTTCTTCGCCTTCACCAAGGCGAGAGCGTAGTTGTTGTGATAGGCGGCATCATCCGGCTTCAGTTCAATCGCTTTGGCGTAAGCCTCCAAGCCTTTGGTCCACGCGCCCATCTGTTCGTCGCCGGTCTTTTTCGCGGCCACGCCCATGTGGCTCTCGGCGAGTTGCGCGTAGATCACGTGTTGTTTCGAATCCATTTCGGCGGCCTTGTTGAACGCTTCCACCGCCTGCTCCCATTGCTGGCCCTTCATGGCATCCATGCCGGCATTGAAGGCGTCGTTGAGCGCCTTGTTCTTCTGCATAGCCGCGGCGCGATCTTTCATCGCCTTCTCCATGGCCGCCTTCTGCTCCGGCGTCATCTCGCGCGATTGCTCCTTGGTAATGGTGCCCGTTTCGGCGGCCTTCTTCATGGCTTGAGCTTTCCTTGCCTTGATGGAAAGGTCGAAGTGCACCGGGGTGGGGTCACCCAGTCGAGTACGCACTCCCTTTACGTTGTCCACCGGCTTGCCATCGATTTCCAGCGTCAGGTTGTAATTGCCAAGCGGCAGCCCGGCATGGAAATAATGACCCTTCTTGTCGGCGGCGGTCATGTAATTGCCTTTGATGTCGGTGCGCTCCAACTTCACGCAAGCGCCCTGACCCTTCTTGCAATCACCCTTTGCCACCAGGTTTCCATCTTCCCCTTTGATATCGCCTTCCACTGCGCCGGTCTGGGCGGACAATGCGCCGGCCAATAGCAACAAGGCTGCCGGGAACCAAACGAGTTTTCGATACGCGGACTTCATGAACGGACCCTCCAAGAAAATAGACGCAGACCTTCAGATTCAGGATACTACAAGGTTGTCCAGCTCCAAAGATGCGGTTTCGCTAAGATGAGGGCATGGGAGCAAGCCGCATCGTTTCCGGCATCCTGGCGTGCACATCGATACTCGCCGCCGAACCGCACCTGCTGCTTCCGTCGGACCTGCAACGCATGCAGGATTGGGCGGATTCCGCGGCATGGGCCGCCGCCGCGCGCGCGTCCCTGATCAATGCCGGCGAAGCGTGGCCGCAGAGTCATCTGGACCGTTACGGTCTGCGCACTCTTGCCCTGCCGGACGACGGTGGGCAGTGGACGCTATGGTACGTCTGCCCCGTGCACGGCGTTTCGCTGCAATACCAGCCCCCTTCGACGCATCGCTGCCCGGTGGACAACCGCACATATTCGGGCAGGCCTTACGATCAAGTGATCTACACGCGGCGTCACACCGATCTCGCCGCCGCCGCGCGCGACCATGCGCTGGCATTTCGCCTCACGGGCAATCGTAAGTACGCCGATGCCGCCGCGTGGATCCTCAAACAATACGCGGCGAAGTATCTCACCTACCCCATCAAGGACGTCAACAATCGCGCCAACGCCACTTCCGGCGCGCGGGCTACGGCACAAACTCTGGATGAAGCGATCTGGATCATTCCCCTCGCCTGGGCTTACGATCTGCTCGCCGATTCCAATATCCTCACGGCTGAGGAACGCGACTCCATCGCGAAAAACCTGCTTCGTGCAGCTGCCACCGTGATCCAACGCAACGACGCGGGCATCAGCAACTGGCAATCGTGGCATAACGCGGGGATCGGGGCGGTGGGCTATGCGCTGGAGGACCGCGATTTGATTCGCGCGGCGATTGATGGCAAGAGCGGCTTTCGCTTTCAGATGAAGAACTCCATTGCCGGCGAAGGATTCTGGTACGAAGGCGCATGGGGGTATCATTTCTACGCGCTGGACGCGTTGGTGCAACTGGCCGAAATGGCGGCGCGCAACGGGACGGATCTGTGGCAGGAACCCGGAATGCGCGGCCTGTTCACCGCGCCGCTGAACCTTTCCTTTGCCGACGGTACGCTGCCTGCTTTCAACGACAGCAACAGCACCAGCCTTTACAGCTTTGCCAGACTCTACGAAACGGCGTTCGCGCGTTTGGGCGATGGTCTTTTCGCCTCCATTGCCGCCAAAGGTTCAAGGGGCCGGGACGCGTGGATCTCCGGCGCGGCGGAACTCCCACAAACCTCGCTTTCCGATCTCACCTCCGCCGCCTATCCGGAGGCGGGGTATAGCGTTCTGAGAAGCGCCTCCGATCACGCCGTGATCATGAAGTTCGGACCGCATGGAGGCGGTCACGGCCACTACGACAAATTGGGTCTGGTGTCGTACGCGCTGGGAGGATTGCTTGCCATCGACCCCGGCACGCAAAGCTACGCCGCGCCAACGCACGATACGTGGGACAAAGTGACGGTCGCCCACAACACGATGGTGGTAGACGAACGCACGCAGGCGGAGGCCACGGGAAAGCTGTTGTGGATGCAGACCGGCGATGGATTCTCCGCGGCGAGCGCCGATGCCGGAAACGCATACGCCGGTGTTCGGCTCAACCGCACAGTCCTGGTGACCAACGAATACGCTCTCGATCTGTTTCACGCCGAAGCGGCGGACAACCGCGGCCGCAAGTTTGACTGGGTGTATCACAATCCTGGAATCACCGCGGCAGACCTGCCCTGGAAGCCCTACTCCGATTTCCCGAAGACCAACGGTTATCAGCACCTGACGGGCGCTCAATCCGCCCAGACATCGGATGCATGGAAGATTGTGTTCGACGGACTGCCGGGCGCGTCTGCGAACTTCGGCTCCGTCTTCGCCAGCACCGCCAACGTGAAGGGTACGTTTCAGACCTCGCGCGAGCAGGCGGCCAATGGACGCTTCGCCGGCAAGGCCACCTACGAATGGAACGGAGCGGGCTACCTCTTATACACGGCAGCGATCCCCGCTGCGCAGTTGGACAGCGTACCGGCGGGATTGAGCGTGATGGTTTATGGCGACGGATCGGGGCATACGCTGGCACTGCGCATCAACGATTCCAGCGATGAGCGGTTTGTGATCACCGTGGGCAAGATCGACTGGACAGGATGGAAAAACGTGACGATTCGCAATCTCGAAAAGGGAAGCCACTACCTGGGAAACAACGATGGAGTCATCGATCTTCCCCTGCGTTCGTTCAGTGTGGAGTTGCAGCAGAGCCCCGATGCCGCGCGCAGCGGCGCTCTGTATTTCGATGACGTGACCCTTCTGTATGAGCAGGCGAATGCCGCCCCTGCTATTACTTTTGAGATCCCCGTGCGCAGCCTGCGTGTTTGGATGTTGGGTGAGCCGTCCACCACCGTGGTCACTGGAGACGGTCTCGGTCCAAACCTGCTGGTCCCTGTGCCCTTTGTGATGGCGCGCCGATCGGGGACGGCTACCGATTTCGTGTCCCTGCTGGAGCCTTTCGAGGAAACGCCGGGCATCGTATCCTTCCAGCGTTCCGCCGATGGCGGGTTTCGCGTGCTGGGCGGAGGGTTTGAAGATCGCATTCGAATCGGCACTGAAGGCGTAGTTGGCTACGAGCGTGTTATACTGGCTAAGTAGCCATATGAAGGAAGGTATTCACCCCGCCTATAACGAGTGCAACGTGATTTGCGCTTGCGGATCCAAGTTCGCCACCCGGTCTGCCCACAAAGGCGACATCCGTGTGGAAATCTGTTCCAGCTGTCACCCGTTTTTTACGGGACGGCAGAAACTGATTGACACCGAAGGTCGCGTCGACCGGTTCCAGAAGAAGTACGAAAAAGCCCGGAAGTTGCAGGAAGCGAAGTCGACGAACTAGTTCGGACCGGGTCCGCGTTTTTTCCGGTTTTTCCGCTCTTCCAATAACTTCTCGTATTCGACTTTTTGCTGTGCGTTGAGCATGGCGGCAATCTTGGAGCGCTGATCCAAGCTGATTTGTTTCATCTCCGGATCCATCTTCTCGCGCGATGCCTTGAAGCGCGCATCGGATTCGTTCAGAATCTCCGTCAATAGGGTGAGTTGCGCCTGGTCCAGATTGAGACGAGTCTTCAGACTGTCCACATAGCGCGCACGGAATTCCTTGGGCGAGGGCCGGCCGCTTTTCGCGCTCACTGTCTTTTCGGAGTAGAGCCGCTGCCCGAAACCACCGACTAGTACGCCGCTGGCGAACACGGCCAAGACGTACAACCCGACCAAGACGCCGGAGCGTTTTATTGCCACGTAATCTCTCCGCCAGTGGATAAGCCGGAGTCCACTTCATCCATGTCGGCGTAAGCCATTACCTCAGGTTGGTGCATGCTGTCCAACGCTTCCACGTAGGACGGCAAGGCGGAGTTCTGCATCAACGGGGAGAACAACAGGACCGACATTCCCATACAGAGCACAGCCGTGACGGAAACGATGGCTTGGGCGAACCTGCGCATGCGGAAAGGAACCGTTTGACGGCTTTCAATTTTCTGCCATAGACGAGGCATGAAATTCGTACCGCCGTCCACATCAGGACAGGCGGCGCGATAGGACTGTAGCAGCTCGTCCAGTTTTTGCTCGCGAGAATCAAAGGTCATAGCGACGCTCTTCCTTAATGAATTATTCTACACATTCTGATCGTCTTTTGCAGGCGGCGGCTCCAGGCCCGATTGACTGGAATCAAACGCCTTCAATACTCTTTGCCTGGCCCGGAACAGCCGGACCTTCAATGCGTTCTCGTTTATGTGATAGACCCGCTCCAGATCTTTCAACGAGAGACCCTCCACTTCCTTGAGGGTAAGAAGGATGCGGTCTTCCGGAGACACCTTGCCGAGCAGCGTCTGCACAAACTCGCGGATTTCGCCCTTCTTGACCTCATCGTCGCGAACCCGTGAACCGGCGTTGGCATCGGCGGCCTGCACCTGCAGCTCCGACAAATCCGACATGCGCGACTCCGGTCTGCGCTTGTTCCGCCGGATGTAGTCGTAGGCGGCGTTAACAGTGAGCCTGTACAACCAAGGTTCAAACACCTCTGGCGCGCGCAACTGTCCCAAGGAGAAATACAACCGCAGGAAAACTTCCTGCCCGACATCCTCCACATCCTCCGGACGTCCGATGAGGCGGGAAATGGTTCCAAGTATCCGTTTCCGGTACGCTTGGACGATTTCGTTATAAGCCGCATCGTCGCCTTCCTTCGCCCTTTGTATCAGGCTGAAGTCGATTAGCATTCCGGAATAGCTCCTACGGCCGCCGGTTCCTCATCGACACCCTGCGACCGCGTTTCCGCAGCCGGGCAGCCATTAGGGCCTTCTCGGTGCCTCAAGTTGTAACGGCGATGCGCCTTACAGCTAGGTTACAAGAACCCGCGGGAGAAAGGCAAAGCAAACTGGGGAGGGGATCAAAGCCCGGCGATGTGGCTGCGGCTCAATGCCTCAGCGACAACTACGCGTGGGTTGACTCCGTTTGACCTCCTGTACAGGTTTAGCGCCTGTATAAGATGGTCGACAGCGGACCGTCGCAGGTACAGATGCCGCAATTTGTATCGCGTTTTTTGCGTCGGCATCTGTGGGGAGGCAGGGGGGTGCGACATATTACCAGATTAGGTGGCAGTACTATCAGTACTAAGAGCTATTTTTGGGGTATGCCATTCCCTACTTTGTGGGTATGTATACCCCCAAACAGGGGTATCGACATATACCGTACAGTCATCACGCCGCTTTTTTCTTGTTCTTCTTCCCCTTCTTCCCTCCGTCGCCAGCTCCCGTGTCGGTCTTGCCGCCCGTTGGATTCAACTGCGCCAGTATTCCGCTCAGTTTCTTGCGCGCAGCCACGGCCTGAGGGTCTGTGGAATCCGCCGGAATCAGCTTCTCCTCGAACGGGGCCTGCTTCATATCGTAAAGTTCGGCACGCTGATTCAGCTTCCAGGCCTGATCCTTGACATACCAATTGGGACCAAGGTGAACATAGACCCAATCGCGCGGCTTGCCTTTCTTACCTTGCAACTGCGGGGCGAAGCTGCGGCTGTCAAAGATATGCGAAGTAGGCATTTTTGCGCCTGCCAGTTCAGCGAAGGTCGAATAGTAGTCGGTGAAATCCACCAGATCGGGCAGAACTTTGTTCTTCGGCGACTTGCCCTTCCAGTTGACAATCAATGGGACGCGCGAACCCCCTTCCCACATGGAACCCTTTGCGCCGTTGATTTGCCGGCCGCGCACGGTCCCCGATCTTTGCGCGGTTCCATTATCACCGGCGAAGATGATGACGGTATTTTGGCGCAGGCCGAGGCTGTCGATTTCGGCGATCATCTTGCCGACCAGCTTATCGAGGTAAGCGACATTGTCAGCGTACAGGTCCTTACTATCGGGCTTGCTGTCGGGGGTCCGAAGAATTGGGCCGTGGATGAGATGGGTGGGGTAATACAGATAAAATGGTTTCGCCTTGTTGCGGCGGATGAAATCGACGGCGAAATCGTGCGCGACGTCGGGGCAATATACTTCCTTTTCGTGCTCGATCAGCTTTCCGTTTTTGGTGTAGCTTTTCTCCCAGAACCAGCCGCCGGCGGTGGGATCGGTGAGCCATTCATCGAAGCCCCAGTCTCCCGGCGTTTCGCCAACCTGACGCCACTTGCCTGTAGAGCATGTGGCATAGCCGGCCTCTTTCATCAGCTTTGCCAAGGGATATTCGTCGCGCGACTTCGCTCCTGGTCCGCCTTCGCGCCAGGATTGATTCGAGATGCCGCCGGTACGGAAGGCGTACCTGCCGGTGTTGATGAGACAGCGCGTGGGTCCGCACAAGGGCGCGGCGTAGCAATTTTCAAAGCGCACACCACTCGCCGCCAGCGAATCGATATTCGGAGTTTTGTATTTGTCGGAGCCGTAGGCGCTGATGATGTCGAGACCGAGGTCGTCGGAAAGAAGGAACACGATGTTCGGCTTGCGGTCGGCGCCTTGCAGGACGCCTGTGGCTGTGAGAGCGGCCAGACCGCCGCTGAGCGCGCCGGTAAAACTTCTGCGAGTAAGTGAGGTGTTCATAGGTTCACAGGAAGTATATTACAGTTCCGTATCCGCTTCCGATTGCAAAGCTTTGCGATCCAGTATCTCCACCTCACGGCGCAGGATGCGCAACATACCTTCGCCTTGAAAGCGGCCGAGGTTTCGCGACACCACTTCGCGTACGGTGCCCAATCGCGATGCCAGTTCTTCATGTGTTTCGGGAAGAGAGTAGCGGTTGGAACCGGCGGCATCGGCGAATGCGAGCAGTTCCTTGGCCAGCCTCTGGCGGATGCTGCCGAAAGTGATTCGCTCCACCAAGTTCACCAGGTGGCGCAAACGCGCGCCGAAAACGGCAAGGAAGCTCATCGACAGGACCGGGTTTCTGCGGCAGGCGGCGAGGAAATCGTCCTTCAAGATGAGCAGCGCCACGGTGTCATCCACCGCGCTCGCGCTGGCGGGATACGGTCCGCCATCGAAGACCGGCACTTCGGCCACCGTTGCGGGCGCTGTTTGCAAAGCCAACATCACCTGGCGTCCGGAGGGTGTGGCTTTCACAATCTTCACCGCGCCTTCGGCCACAATCCAGATGCCCTTGCATTCTTCGCCTTCAAAAAACAGGTGCGCGCCGTTTTCGTAGCGACGCACCACCATGGTGTTTGCCAATGCGTGGCGCTCCGATTCCGGAAGGCTGGCGAAGGGCTCAATGGTGGCGAGGATTGTGTGCACCTGAACCATGGACCCCTCATTTTGGCACATGCTGGCTGGCATCATATTCCTGGCCGCGAGTAGACGCGAGTTAACGCCGGCGAACAAGAGATGACCTTTTCGGTGAAGGCCGGTTCGAGGAGTTTGTACGAGTAGAGAGAGCCTTGCGGGTCTGTGAATTGGCAAAGGTACTCCTGATTGAAGAGTGGTTCGCCCAGGGTTGCGCGTTCTTCTTGAAGGAACGTTGGTTTGAGGCGCGGGCATGCTGTTGCCGGGACTTCGATTTTGTGCCATTGGGGGGAGATCCAAGCGTCGTAGAAGAAGCCTTGGCGGCCGTTGGGAGTGGACATTAGCCAGAGATCGCCGTTGGAGACGGCGTGCATGGGGCGGACCGCGTGATAGAGGGGCTTGGGGACGCGGGAGGCTTCGTCGATCAGGAGAAGGGAGACGGCGGAGAAACCGCGGATGGTGTGCTCGCGGCAGGGAAGGC
>JACPVQ010000045.1 GCA_016191645.1 Candidatus Solibacter usitatus | reverse complement strand
TGGAATATTCGACGAACGGATTCGCGGATGAATTGCAGACCACGGTCATTACGGCCTCGACGCTGGCGAGTCCGTTGACGTACGCGTGGACGGTGCCGGACGCCATCGGGACGAACCTGAAGGTACGGATCTCGGACGCGGCGGACGCGACGGTCACGGACGTGTCCAACGGGACGTTCACGATCAAAGGCGCTTTGGTGTTGACTTCGCCCAATGGCGCGGAAACCTGGATCGTGGGGCAGAGTCAGAATATCACATGGAACAGGACGGGTTCCATCGCCAATGTCAAGCTGGAGTATTCTACAAACTCGGGATCAACCTATCCTAACGTGATCATCGCTTCAACCGGGGCCGCGGCGGGGACATATGGATGGACGATCCCTGATGCCATCGGCAGCCAGCTTAGAGTAAGGGTCACGGACGTCTCCGATGCCACCGTCAATGATGTCTCCGACGCGAACTTTACTGTCAAGGGTTCAGTGACGATGACGGCGCCTAACGGCGGCGAAACCTGGGTGGTCAGTTCTTCTCACGATATCACCTGGACCAAGACGGGAACAATCGCGACGGTCAAGCTGGAATATTCGACCAACGGCTTTCTGGATGAACTGGCAACGGTGGTGATCGTCACCTCGACCGATGCCACGGGAACTCCGGCAAGCACTTATAAATATACTTGGACCGTGCCTGATGCCATATCTTCCAGTGTTAAGGCACGTATCACCAATACCGCCGATGTTGCCGTAACCGACCGGTCAGATACAAATTTCAAGATCGCTGGCGCCCTTACCCTGACGGCTCCTAACGGCACGGAGCAGTGGACTGTGGGAACGCCCCAGACTGTTTCCTGGACGAAGACCGGATCCATCGCCAATGCGAAGCTGGAATATTCCACGGACGGAGGGACCACTTATCCCAATACAATTGTGGCTTCCACGCTTAACGCGGGAACGTACGCCTGGACGGTGCCGGACACCATCTCAACAACCCTTAAGGTGCGGATCAGTGACGTAAACAACGCCAACGCCTTTGATGTTTCCAATAACAATTTCAAGATTCAGATGGCTCTATTTTAATGTGGAGGCTGCGCATCAGTCCGTGCGACCATTGCAGGATCGAACAGTTCTTATCACGGGAGCGGGACGCGGAATCGGCAAACGTCTCGCGCTGGGATTCGCGGCGGCAGGCTCTCGCGTCGTTCTTCTGGCGCGCAGTAAAGCCGAACTCGATTTAGCGCATCTGGAAATCGAACATGCCGGTGGAAACGCGCTGCGCGTGCGCGCCGACGTGCGCGATTACGAGCAGGTCCACGCGGCGGTGGACAGGGCGCGGTCGCATTTTGGCGATGTGCACATCGTTATTTGCGCGGCCGGCGTTCAGGGCCCGATAGGTCCCATTGCCGAATCGACGCCGAAATCGTGGGAAGAGACTCTGCAGACAAATCTGTTTGGGGTGATGCACGCCTGCCGGGCGGTGTTGCCGTACATGATCGAAAAACGGCGCGGCAAGATTATCGTCATGAGCGGCGGCGGCGCTCTGACTGCGCGGCCGAACTTTTCCGCGTATGCGGCATCCAAGGCCGCCATCGTCCGGTTTGTGGAAACTGTGGCCGAGGAAGTGAGCGACCATAATGTGCAGATCAACTGCATGGCCCCCGGCGGAACGTATACCAGCATGACGGATGAAATCCTTCGCGCCGGGGATCTGGCCGGCTGGAAAGAGCGGCAGGACGCGCAGCAAGTGCGCCTTACGGGAGGAATCTCGCCGGAAAAGCAGCTCCAACTGGCGTTCTTTCTCGCTTCGGAAAAATCGAATCACATCAGCGGCAAAGTGATCCACGTAAACGACGATTGGAAAAGGTTGGAGACGGGTCAGGTGCATCCGGAGATATACACTTTGCGGCGCGTGCAGAAGGTCTAGCCTTTCCCCGGACGCGAGTTACTCAGGCGGCGGAATAACGAAACAATGCCGCCATGGGAGCGTTCGCGGGAATTTCAGCCGGTGACACGTCAAACACTTCGCCACCATGGATGAGGACCTCCACTGCGGCGGCATTCAATAAATCTTCCTTCAGCCCGTGGTGCAACTCGCCTTCGAGTTCAGCCCCCTTGGCCAGAAAGAGTTGCCACACCCGGCCTTCGGCTGCGCTCCGCAGAATATTCTCCGGAGTGGCGGACCAACGTTCACCCGGCGGATACTCTTCCATCTCCACCAGATGGCGCGTTGCCTGCTGGCAATGTTCCTTGACGATCAGGCCTCGAACTCTCCTGATCCAATCCTGCGGCGGCGCGTTGGCGGGAGCGGGCACGGATACATTCGTCAAAGTGTGCGGGTACGTGCTCTCGCGGCGGTAAACGGTGACGAATCGTTCCATGCCGCAAATCACCAATGGGATGGCGGATTCCTGGAGCACGGAATGCAATCCCCGATCGATCATGCGGCATACAAACTGGCTCCGCCGGTCTTCATTCGCCGCGCCAATGTTAAAACTGATCTCTGAAGACGGATGCCCTTCCAATTCATGGAGCCGCTCGGGGACTCCTCTGGGAAGACTCAATTTGCTCATCGAGGATCCCGCACATCGGAACAAGCGCACTGTTTCAGGTCCCAAATCGAGGACAAGAAAATCGCGTCCCGCGGCCAACCAGCATAGCAGCGGGCGTACGTGGAAGTGCGTTCCCACCGTAGTCAATTCCGGAATGTCGGCCGGAGCCTCGAAACAGAAAAACTCTTGAGGATCAACAAAGAGAGCCAAACCGCCGTCATCGTCAGGCAGGGCTTGGTCCCCGGCCAACGTGAGGACCGGCGAGACGAACTGCGCGATTTCGTGCGGCGGCTTTCCTATTGCCAACAGACGGTGGAACACTTGATCCACTGCCTTCCTTAACAGTGCCGGCCGCGAACGTGAGCCGGGAATCAACAGACTGATGGCGGGAGCCTTCGCGTGTCCAAGACGATGGATCCCCGTCAAGGTCAGTTGTTCCGCTGAATACTTCGCCGGTGGACAAGCTCTCTCCATGTAGGTGGATCCGCGGAACTAGTTGGAAATGATCGTGGAGTTTCGCTGCCACTCCTGATAAAAGACCACGGCCAGCAGTCCCACAAAGTACAGGACCGTGAGCACCGTTAGCACCTTACCCCACTTATCGATCCAGGTCAGCTTGGACGCAATGGTCACCTGCCTGCCAATGTATTGAGCTTCATCGAGATTTGCATGAAGATGAAAATCCTGTTGCCGGGCGACGAAGAAGCGGTACAGGGCGAGTCCGCAAACGCAAGCCGCCATAACGGTGAGGATGAACAGTTCCACTAACAGCGCATGCGAAATGAATGGCATAGCGTGGCTCCTTTACTACCGATGAACGGAGCAAGCTGTCTGCCAATCTATAAACTAAAGAAAATACGGCAGATACTGCGACTGAGGCACCCACCCTTGGGTTACACCGCCCAGTTTGAGGAGTTTCACCCAGTCCGGCGAATGGCCCCTGTGTGATGCAGCAGACGCACGTGGAAGTCCACTGCCCGCCTGATTCCGGCGGCGCTGATCCACTCCAAAGTGTCGTGATTGGTGTGGTAAATGGGAGGGGCATTCATGAGGCAGAATGCCTTCACCTGACCGCAATTGACGAACAGATCGGCGATGCAGGCATTTGTCATGCGAGGAAGTTTCGTCATCAGGCCGCTGTCTTTGATCAGGCTCGGCATGGCTTGGCTGACCTCAGGCCAACCGTCCGGCCCCAGGTAGGCCGTTCGCTGGTCGTTGAGAGGCGTATCCCAGCCTGCCCTCTTCGCCAGCGGCAAATCCAACACGTCCACGTGTTCCAACAGGATCATCTCACTGATCGATCGGGCGCGTTTTTCATCGCCAGACAGATAGGCGCGCATGCCCGCGCCGGCGTCATGATGAGCGGCAATTCCCAGAAAATGCACGTCTGCGGGGCGATCTTCGACGGGAATTTGCGACAATCTTTCGGCGAGCCCCACCATTGCGGCGATGCCGGTACCGTTGTCGCAAGCGCCTGAGAAAAAGGAATCCAGATGGCAGAGAATCGCCACGGCCTTCTTTGATTGCCCCGGCAGGAACGCAACGGCATTCTTCGCTTGATGCTGCACTGCAGACTGCGGCGTGATGACGGCTTCCAACACACCGCCGGATGCCGCCGCCGTCTGCAATTTGTTCGCATCGTTGGTGTCGAGGACGAAGCAAGGGATGGGGCGGCGTCCGTCGATGTATCGCTCATCCTTCACGGCGTACGCTTTGTCCACCGGCACGACGCACTGCCACGTGCCTTCTTCAGGGGTGGCTACAGAAAAAACAAATCCTATCGCGCCGGCTGTGACCGCCTTCTGATAGAGCAACTTATCGCGAACGATGGTATTGAAAGCGCCTCGACCCTTCTCACCGGCGACGAAAATCCACTTGCCGCGGTGCGAGGACCAATCGGCATCGGGGACGCCGATTGCGACTGCGCCCTTCACTGAGCTCTCCGGGAAGCGCGCGTCGAAAGGCGCGGGCATGGCGCTGGGAAATGGCGCGGGCCCACACGTGAACCGCCATGTTGCGATGCGCTGAGCATGAAAGGAGAAGGATTCGGTCCGTGCCTGCTTAAGAAACGGGTGCATCTGGCGGACGCAGGTTTCGGCCGATTCCCGCTCCGCCGCGGATCCACCAAGGCGGCCCCAGAAGGCTTTCGGGAGGCGGCTCTTTTCGGCAATGCGGACATGCGCCGCAGCGACGAGTTTCAGGTCTAGGGGAGCCTTGCATAGGCCCGTTCCGGCGCCTGCCGTGGCAAGAGCAAACTGCCTTCTTGTCACAGCGCCGCCCGAGTTTCACGAATCGACTCCGCCGCGATTTGCGCGATGTCCATCAGCTTCGGCGGAGTTTGCGACACTGCCGCCAGCGCATCGCGGAACATCGTGTTGCAGAACGGACATGCCGCTCCCACCACCTCCGCGCCGGTTGCGGCAAGCTCTGTGGCTCGGGTTGCGTTCACGCGTTGTCCGTGTTCTTCTCCCAGAAACGCCAGGCCGCCGCCGGCGCCGCAACAGAAGGATCGCTCCCGCGCGCGCGGCGGATCCACCACCAACCCGCCTGTCGCCGCAACGTGCCGCGGTGCATCGTACACACCGCGATAGCGTCCCAGGTAGCAGGGATCGTGAAAAACAATTTTGCGGTCCTGCGAATGTTTGGGGAGTTGGTCGAGATGCCGGTCCAGGAATTCGCTGTGATGTTCAATGGCGACGCTCTGGCCGAATTCTTTGTAGTCTTCGCTCATTGTGCGCACGCAATGCGGGCAGATGGAAAGAACCATGGTGACTTTGTTCGCCTTGAAGTTCTCCAGGTTCTGCTCCGCCAACTGGCTGAAGGCGAGATCGTTGCCCAACCTTCGCGCCGAATGTCCTTGCCTTGCGGATCAAACGCGCCCATACAGCCGAGCCACAGGCAATATTCCTGCGTGCCATCGAAGACCGGGAACTGCATCTTCTGCACGAATTTTTCGCGTTCGCTCGATGCAAAGCCCATCGGATTGCCGTTGCGCTCCAGGTTCAGGAATAACTTGTTGCCGTAATCGTCCTCCCACTTTCCCGTATTCGTGGCTCCGCGGCGAAGACCGATGATCAACGGCAAGTGCTGAATGCCGACGGGGCATTGATACTCGCACGCTCCGCATGTCGTGCATTGGAACGCGGCCTCCTGCGAGAGATGCTTTCCGAGCAGCGGCGTTTCATTCGCCGGCCCGAATTCGTTTAAGTAGCCACGAATGCCGAGGATGATTTCTTTCGGGTTGAGTTGCTTGCCCGTGAAGTTCGCCGGGCAATGCTCGGTGCAGCGGCCGCATTCCACGCACGAATAGGCTTGCAACGCCGCAAGTTGTGTGACGTCTTTGCCGGTGTCCAGGCCGAAATCTTCATCGCCGGAAAGCGGCGGGATCTTGCTGAAACTGTCGCGCTTCAGGAAAACGGCGAGCGGACTCAGAATCAGATGCATGTGCTTGGTGTGCGGCACCAAGGGAAGGAAGACGAGGATGGTTGCCGCGTGCAGCCACCAAATGGCGCGGCCGGCAATCCCTTCCGGATGCAGCGTGTAGTCGGCCAGGAAGGTCCACATCAAGGTGAAAATAAGCATCGCGATGAAGCCCGACTCCCACGATACGTTTCCCAACCATCGGGGCTGCATAACGAATCTGCGAAACGCCAGGCTCAAAATGGAAATGCTGACGACAACCGAAAAGGCCGCCGCCAGAGCGAAGTATGCCTGGCCTGGAAGACTCTGTGGCGAAAGGATCTCCAGTCCGAAGCCCTGTGCAAAGTGATTGAGAGTGACCATGCCGAACGCGCAGAAGCCCCAGAAAACGAAGGCGTGCGCCAATCCTGGCAACGGACGTTGGGCAATGACTTTGGCCTGGAAGAGAACTTCCCACACAAATATGCGGGTGCGGCGGGCGGCATCGCCAAGCCTGAAGTTCTCATCCCGTTTCGCCGATCGTATGATTTGGACCACCCGGCCGAACCGCTTCCAGAATGTAATGCCGGAAGCGCAGATGGCCAGCACGAGGACGGCCATTTCGATTAAGGTCGGGCGAGTCATAGAAGGAAAAATAGTAACACGTGCCTAACGGTTCAGTATTGTTAAGCTTAATAAGGGAATCATCTGGATTGAGTTTGCACTTTCTAGTCTCCGGCGCGGCCGGATTTATCGGGTCACACCTCTGCGACAGGTTGATTGCCGAGGGGCATTCCGTCACCGCCATCGACAACCTGATCACCGGTTTCTCGGAGAATCTGGAACAGCTGTCGGGCAACCCACGCTTCCGTTTTTACGAGCACGACATTACGCAGCCGTTTGATCAAGCGGCGAAGTTCGATTGCGTGATGCATCTGGCCTCGCTGGCCAGCCCGAAACATTATTTTGCCAATCCCATTGCCACTTTGGAATCGGGCTCCACCGGGACGCGCAACATGTTGGAGATCGCCCGCCGCGATGACGCGAGGTTTCTGCTCACTTCAACATCGGAATGTTATGGCGATCCGGAAGTTCATCCGCAGGTAGAGACTTACTGGGGCAATGTGAATCCGGTGGGCGTACGTTCCTGCTATGACGAAAGCAAGCGCTATGCCGAAGCGATGACCATGGCTTATCATCGCGTGCACGGGGTGCGCACGACCATCGCGCGCATCTTCAACACCTACGGCCCGCGCATGGCATTGGACGACGGCAGAGTGGTGCCGGCGTTCATCGATCAGGCCTTGAGCGGAGAGCCGCTCACGGTGTACGGCGACGGAAGTCAGACACGTAGTTTCTGCTACGTTCGCGATCTTGTGGATGGCTTGCTGCGTTTGCTGTTCAGCGAGGAACGGTATCCGGTGAACCTTGGAAATCCGGATGAGATGACAATTCTGGAGTTCGCGCAATACATTCGCGACGCTGTGAATCCGCAGCTGCCGTTCGATAACCGTCCGCTGCCGCAGGACGATCCGAGACGCCGCAGGCCCGATATTACCAAGGCCAAGAGCGTACTGAATTGGGAGCCCAAGGTTTCGCTGGAAGAAGGAATTCGAGAGACGATTGCGTATTTCCGCGCGCGGAACGGCGGATCAGCGGCAGGAACCCGGACCGGGTCCACGGGTCGATCAGCCGCCGCCGGTGAACCTGCTCACCAGGTACATGACGGCGACAATGAGAAGGATACTGAGAACTTCCATCCAATCTCAGTCTAGCGAGGAAACTTCGAGGCGTCCATTCCGGGTACAATCCTCACGGCGTTTTTGTAATAGATGTGCTTGAGTACATCGTCGGAGAGTTCCAGCCCATACATCTTCCAGATGCCGTGATATTTGCGGTCATGGTCGAAGTACTCATCGGCCGATTCCAGCGTCCGGAAATACGTTCCGTACTCCGCCTTCCGCCAGGTATCTTTTCCGAACAGAACGCGATCCTTATACTTCGTGAGGAAAGCACGGGCGAAGCGGGGTTGCCGGCCTAGTTCCTCAAGCACCGCGCCGATTTCGGAATGAACGTTAGGCAGCCGGTCGAACAACTCGCCCAGCTTCCCTAAATCATTTCCCAGCCAGCCGAGATGCGCATTGATGAAGATCGTTTTCGGATGGCGCGCAAATAGACGATGCTGTTCGGCCATCAATTCCGCCCACGGTGGATAGCGCTGCAAGTCGCGGCCACGCCCGGGAAACAGTTTCAATTCCAGCCAGCGCTCGTTGTACTTATCCATCGGATTGAACAATCCCAATGGCTCAGCCGTGTGAATCAGAACCGGAGCTTTGTATTTGGCGCACATTTCAAACACGCCGTCGAAGCGCGGGTCGTCCACATGGACGCGGTTGCCCTTGCTGTCCTTCGTGTCCATGCCGAAATTCTTGAAGATCTTCAACCCCTGCGCGCCGGCCTTGAAATCTTTTTCAATCTGCTCGGCAGCGCGCTTGGAGTAACCTTCGGCGTCCATGTCGCTGAAGTCGATGTTGGCGAAAACAACGACGCGGTCGGGGTACTTTTTCTTTTGCCGCTCGATGTTGTCCACCAGCCTGCTTCCAAATCCGCCACCCAACATCACCATGGTCTGCATGTTGATGTCTTCCATGTCCTTCATGAGGCGATCCAGATCGGCGCCGGCGGCGCGATTCTGATGGTTGTGGATATCCACGAAGGGAAACTTCGCGCGGGTGTATTTATGCTCGGGGACAACCAGGAGCGATTTTGGTTCGAACTCGTCAATGGTCATCACGGGTTGCTGCGCGGAAAGCGAGGAAGCGGCGAACAGGCCCAGGGCAAGGAAGTGCATACCTGCTAGTGTATCGGTTTCTTTGTGGGGCCAGGTCTCCAGACCTGCCGCGGGATCTCCAGATCCCGCATGGCCTCGACAGAGGCCATCGGCTCCTTTGCAGCCGTTTTCGGCGTTTCGATTTCGGCCGGCAGATGCGATCTGGAGATCGCCTCGCAGGTCTGGAGACCTGCCCCACCTAACGGGCGTTGATTTCTGCGAGCATCGCCGCCACTTGTTCGCGGGCGCCGGCGTTCAGCGCGGTCCGATCCTTGCTGGTCATTCCCGCGGTGGAAATCGGAATGCCGATGCGCAACTCTACCTTACCGGGAACCATGCGTAACGAACCCATGGGCATGATCTCGCGCGTGCCTTTCACGGCGACGGGCACAAGAGGCACTCCGGCGGCGATCGCGATCATCGCCGCGCCTTCCTTAAAAGGCCGCAATTCGCCATCGGTTCGTCCGCCTTCAGGGAACATGAGCACGGAAATTCCGCGTTCGCGAATGATTCGCCCGGCCTCGTGAATGGATCGTACGGCGGCGCGGGCGTTTTCGCGCGGCACCGGGATGTGTCCTCCGCGGCGTAGATGGAAGCCGATGAATGGGATCTTGAACAGGCCATGCTTGGCAAGGAAACGGAATTGGCAGGGAATGTGCGCCAGCATCAACGGCGTGTCGGAAAAACTGAGATGGTTGCTGGCGAAGACGTAGCTTCCATTGACCTGAATATTCTCCAGGCCCTTCAATCTCACTTTGACTCCGCCCACGAACAAAAGCGCGCGCGACCAATGTTGTGCGATGGTGTGCTGCCAGTTGCCCGTACGATCCAGGAAGCTGGCGATCAAGTCGAGCGTTCCGTAGAACGTGGTTAGCAACAAGACCAACGGGCCCGTGAAGAAAATAGTGCGCAGCCAGCTCAGCATCGATTCCTTATTGTACGAAGAGAGTGAGCGCCTCTCCCACCAGATACAGCGAGCCGCTGATGAAGATCACGTCCTGCGCCGCTGCTTCCCGGCGCGTGATCTCCAATGCGCTTGTCAAATTGGAAGCGACTCTCGCCTTCGCATGTCCGCTGATGGTTAGTAAAGCGCGCGGATCAAGGGCGCGCGGCGAATCGGGTGCGGTGAGAATCAGCTCGTGAGCAAGAGGAAACAACGTATCGGCGATTTCGCCAATGCTCTTGTCCCGCATGGTGCCGTAGATGAGCCAGACCTTGCGGTGGGGATAGAAGTGGCGGATGTGTTCGGCCAACGCCCGCATGCCGGCAGGATTATGCGCGCCGTCGAGAATGATGTCGGGTGAAGTGGCGACGCGCTGCAGGCGGCCCGGCCAACGCGCCTCCGCGATACCGTTTTCGATCGCTTCGCGCGGCACGCCGAGTTTCGTCAACGCCAATGCGGCGGTCAACGTGTTGTCCACTTGGTGTGCGCCCGCCAGCGGGCATCGCAGGCTCATGTCACGCCAGTGAATCTCGCTACCGCTTTCGCTGGTGTCAACGTCTATCGGAGGCTCGTCCGCAACGCGGAACACGGGACAGCTCAATTCGGCCGCGCGGTGTTGGATCACGGCCTCCGCTTCAGACCGTTGCTTTGCCAGCACCAACGGGATCCCTGGCTTGAGAATCCCCGCTTTTTCCGCGGCGATCTGTTCGATGGCGCTGCCGAGGAAAGATTCGTGATCGTAATCGACGGGGGTGATCACGCACAATTCCGGCACGACGACGTTGGTGGCATCCAAGCGCCCGCCTAGGCCCACTTCCAGAACGGCGCGCGTGCATTCGTGTTGTCGAAACAGCAGGAAAGCCATCGCCGTAACGGTTTCGAAATAGGTGGGATGGTTTTCAATTGCGCCGCGCGCAAGAAGTTTTTCCGAAGCCGCGTGCACTTCATCGAATGCTGTAGAGAATTCAGACTCGCTCACTGCTGCTCCGCCGATGCGGATGCGTTCCGTAGGCTGAACCAGATGAGGAGATGTATAGAGTCCGCTTCGTTCTCCGGCCGCGCGCAATGCGGATTCCAACATCGCGCACGTCGATCCTTTACCGTTTGTTCCCGCTACATGGATGATGCGGCAGGCGCGTTCGGGATGGCCGAGTTCCGCTAGGACCCGTTCAATGGTCTCCAGCCCGAACTTAACGGCCCTGACTTCGTTGCCCAGTGAGTACAGAAACCGAACCGAGTCCGGATAAGTGTTCATGCTCTGTACTCTTAGTCTCGGAAATCTTCCCACAGAAGTTTGGACAGTGTGGGGCAGATCTCCAGATCTGCGAGGCGGTCTCCAGACCTGCGGCGGGATCTCCAGATCCCGCCCCTGGAGTTTGGACATTCTATCTTGGCAGTTCTCCAGAACTGTCCCTATGGGCCACGGATCCCACGAATCGTGATGAAAACCGATGTGGGGCAGATCTCCAGAT
>JACPVQ010000044.1 GCA_016191645.1 Candidatus Solibacter usitatus | reverse complement strand
CATTTAGTTTATGTGGGGCAGATCTCCAGATGTGCAGCGGGATCTCCAGATCCCGCATGGCCTCGCACGCGGCCAGCGGCTGCTTTGCAGCCGCCCGGGCGTGTGCGATTACTTCAGGCAGAGCCGGTCTGGAGACCGGCTCGCAGATCTGGAGATCTGCCCCACACAGAATCGTCGCAGCATGGAAAGATCTCAAAGAGTAGTGGTACACAGCAGCCGGGCCGCAATCTCGCAGCTTGGTAGTACACAAATGGAGATGTGGCATGTGTCTAAGACCATTATCCGTCAGGCTGGCGGCGTCGGTTGTTCGTAGCCCGTTAACTTTTGATCGGACCGGATCTCGTCATAGGCGGGATTGGGATTCGGCATGGCGGCATCGACGCTTTCCCGCCAGCGCCGCAGTTGCTCCTGAAGTTTCTTCGCTGCTTGCGGCAGGCGGCGCGCGAGGTTCCGTTTTTCGCCGGGATCGGTTTTCAAGTCGTACAACTCCAGGCGTCCGTCTTCGTAAAACTCGATCAGTTTTTGCTGGCCGTTGCGAACCGCACCGGCCGGAACACCGCCCTGGTTGCTGTAGTGTGGGTAATGCCAGTAGAGGGTGTCGCGATGCGATCGCTTGCCGCCGCGCAGCAGCGAGGCGATGCTGATGCCGTCGCATTTTGGCGCGTTCAGTTTCAGCAAATCGGCTACGGTAGGCAAGATGTCGATGGTGCACACCGGCACGTCGCAAGTGGTGGAGCGTTTTGTGACGCCGGGCCAACGGACAATCATCGGAATGCGAATGCCGCCTTCAAAAAGATGCCCTTTGCCGGCCCGCAGCGGCGCGTTGTTGGTCACCGCCACCGGGCGCGATCCTTCATAGCGAAGGCCGCCGTTGTCGGAAAGAAAGAAGATCGCCGTGTTATCGGCGATCTGCAACTCTTCCAGCTTCTTCACAATGCGCCCAACGCCTTCATCGAGGCTTTCCAACATCGCCGCGTACACGGCTTCACTCTGCGCCTTCATCATCCCGGCGCGTCGTTGATAGAACTCCGTTTTCTCCCGTTTCGCCTGCAACGGCGTGTGCACGGCGAAATGCGGCAGGTACAGGAAGAACGGAATCTCGCGGTTTTCTTCAAGAAACTTCTCGGCGCGCCGCGTGAGATTATCCGTGAGATACTCCTGGTCGAAACTCTCCTCCACTCCGGGAATCTGATACGGCGGAAAATAGGAAGGCGGCGAGCCTCTTTCCGTGCCCGCGTAGTTGAGATCGAAGCCTTGATCCACCGGCAGAAAACCTTTGCCGCCCAGATGCCACTTCCCAATGCTCGCCGTGACGTAGCCTTCCTTTTTCAACATCTCGGCGAGCGTAATCTCTTCCAGCGGAAGCTGCTGCGCAAACGCAGGCGCCAGGAGTTTCGCCGACGGCCACTGTCTGCGGCCGGGAATCCAATCGGTGAGATGCAGCCGCCCGGGATATCTGCCCGTGAGCAGACTGGCGCGCGTGGGCGAACAAACGGGACACGCGGCGTAAGCCTGTGTGAATTGCAATCCGGAAGTTGCCAGCGAATCCAGGTTCGTGGTGATGTGATAACGGCTGCCGTAACAGGCCAGATCCATCGCTCCCAGATCGTCCGCCACCATGCTTTCGCGATTGTACCAACGTGTGAAACAATCACAACATGAAGTCCAGGCGTGCATTTCTAGCCAGTTCCGCCGTTGCCCTCGCGCCCGCCGCAATGGGCGCGTTGAAACTTCCGCGCAAGATCCGGCTCGCATTGCTCGATCTTGAGGGTCATGTCGAGGAGGTCATTCGCCCCCTTGCCGATTTGCCCGACGTGGAAGTAGTGGCCATCGCACATCCCGATGAGAAGGCGGTAGCGCAACGCAAGCGCAATCCGCGGCTGGCGGCGGCAAAGTATTACAGCGATTGGCGGCGCATGTTGGATGAAGAGAAGCTCGACATGGTTTCTTCGACAGGCCGTATCTCGCATTGAGGAAACTTGCCATGGCCGGCGAGATCGGCGAGATCATCAACATCTCCAGTCAGAAGTCGTACAAGGCGGGCAGCCGTCCTGCCTGGATGAAGAAGCAGGAAACGTACGGCGGGACCATTCCATGGATCGGCATCCACATGATCGATCTGATGCGTTTCACCAGCGGCCGCGAAATGACCGAGGCTTTCTCCTATCGTTCCCAAATCGCCGCGCCGCCCGGCATCGGCGAAATGGAAAACACGACGGGAACGATCTTCCGCCTGGATAATCGCGGCGTGGGCACGCTGCATATGGATTATTGCCGGCCCGAATCCGCACCCACGCACGGCGACGACCGCTTGCGTTTGGCGGGTACCAAAGGCGTGCTCGAATACATGGAGGCCACCGGCGTCACGCTGATGGCTGAGGGCCGTAAGCCGGAGAAGATCACCGATCTTCCCGCGAAGCAATCGGTGTTCCTCGATTTTCTGGATCATGTCTATAACGGCAAGCCGACGGCGCTTGCCTTTGACGATATCTACCGCTCAAGCCTGATCACGATTGCGGCTCAGGAAGCGGCGGTGAATGGAAGGATTGTGAAAGTTTAAATGCGAACGCGGAGAAGTTTCCTGGCTGCTGCTTTGTCAGTGGGTGTGGCCTGCAGATCGACGAATGCCGACATCGGCGAGGTGGTCAATATGGCCGATCCGGGGATGGAATCTCAGCTCCTTCGCGGGTTCCATCTGATCGAGGAAGGCGGTTGGCGGTGGACGCAATCCAAATTCGCCGTGGCCTTGAAGCCGCCGCGAAAATCGGAATCGGGCGGCGCTGTGTTGGTAGTCGTCTACAGTGTTCCGGACGGATCGCTGGCACAACTGAAGGAGATCACAATCAGCGCCTCCATTAACGGATTGGCGGTGCAAGAAGAAAAGTGTTCCACGGGCGGTAGAAAAGAGATTCGGCGGGAAGTGCCGGGGTCAGCCTTGAAGGGCAAGGATGTGGCGTTGGTGGAATTCTCCGTTTCCCCGTTCCTTGCGCCCACCGCTACCGACAAGCGCGAGTTGGGCATCATCGTACTCAGCGTGGGGCTGGTGAAGAAAGCTTGACGGACCCTACCCAGCGTTCCAGAACGCGATGAAGTTGGGCGACGGAAACCGGTTTGGAGATGTAATCATTCATGCCGGCGGCAAGGCACTTCTCACGCTCTCCCGGCATCGCGTTGGCGGTCACCGCGATAATCACGATCTCTTTTCCATGCTCCGATTTCCGGATCTCGCCGGTGGCTGCAAACCCGTCCATGACGGGCATCATGCAATCCATGAGGACGATGTCATAGGAATTCTCCAGAAGCGCGCTGACAGCCAACTGTCCGTTTTCCACCACATCCGCCGTGCATCCAATCTTGTTGAGCAGGCGCAAGGCGACTCGCTGGTTGACGGCATTGTCTTCGGCCACCAGGATGTGGGCGGCAAGTTTTGGTAGCGCCTGCGATTCGCTCGCGTGACCTTCCAGTTCGGCTCTTGCCGCGCCGGGTAAAGATAGCTCCACCCAAAATGTGGAGCCCTTTCCTTCTTCGCTTTCATATCCAATTTCCCCGCCCATCGCCTCCGCCAACCGCCGGCTGATGGCCAATCCAAGGCCCGTACCGCCGAACCGGCGGCTGTAGCTGGCATCAGCTTGCACAAACAGTTGAAACATCATGGGCCGCAAATCCTCAGGAATCCCGATGCCGCTGTCACGCACCTCGAATCGGACAACATGCGGCCCTGCGCCCGCGCGGCATTGCAGAAAAATTCCGCCTTTCGACGTAAACTTTGAGGCATTGCTCAACAGGTTGAGCAGAATCTGTCCCACCTTGCCGGGATCGCCCACGACGCGCCTAGGCAGTTGCTCATCCACATCCGCAGTGTAGGTGAGGCCCCTCCTTTTGATATCCATCTCAATGAGACCGGCCGCGCTGGCGATGGTCTGGCGAAGATCGAATTCGACCTTCTCAATTTCCAAATGGCCTGATTCCATCTTGGAGAAATCCAGCAGGCCGTTCACCTGCCCCAGCAACAATTGTGCTGCGTCGTGAATAGCGCATACGTCTCTGGAATGATCGGCGGCGAGATCGGCCCTGCGAAGCAGATCGGAAAGACCGACAATGGCGTTGAGCGGAGTTCTGACCTCGTGGCTGATCATCGCGAGGAACTCGCTCTTCGCCTGATTGGCAGCTTCCGCTTTGCTGCGCGCCTCCGCCAGTTCCGCCGCATGTCGCACCATCTCTTCCTCGGCAGCTTTGCGCTGTAATTCCGCGGCAGCCCTGGTGGCGAAAATTTCCAGAAGCGACTTGGAGGTGCCCGTCTCCGCTAACGGCTGATTCCAAAACGCCACCAGAACTCCAAGCGGTTTGCCACTGGTGTCTGCCAAACGCGTGCCCACGCACGCTTGGGCTCCCAGTTTCCGCGCCAAGGCGTCGCGCGGAAATGCGTCCACAACCCCGGAGGCGATTTCACACGACCCAACGTGCCACGCAACGCCGCAAGGGTTTCCGTCAAGAGCGCAATCGTGACTCTTACGAATGCGGCCATTTATGTAAAGAGCCGTACAGCGTAACGTGCCGGGGGCCTCCGGCCGCACCTCTCCGACCAGTGTTTGATCCGCGCCCAACACCTTCGCCAAATGCTCCACCAATTTGAGCAGGAACTCTCCGCCGGTGCTATCGGAAACCGCTTGAAAAATGTTGCGCAAAAGGTCCTCGGCCTTTTTCAGGCCCGTGATGTCGGCAAACGAGATGATCGCTTCCCGGGTTATTCCTGTCTTCTCGTCAATGACGGGCTCGCCGTTGACCAGGAGCCAGCGCGCCTTTTGGGGATCTGACATGCGGATGCCTCGTACTACATTGCGCACCGGTGCTCCCTCCCGCAACACCTTTCCCCACACCGTCCCCTTGCGCTCTACTGGGGTTCCGGACTCATCCACGAGCTCCCAGTTTTCCAATTGCGTGATCGTGTTCCTTTCTTGGTCCGTCACACCCAATGTGTGATAGGCGTGCTTGTTTCCTAGTACAACGTCTCCTTTCTCATTGGTCACAAAGACACCCGCGGGAACGGAGTCCAACAGCGTGCGAAACCTCTGCTCGCTGGCCTTTAGCGCTTCCACCGCGCGGCAACGCTCGGTCACCTCCTGAAAGGAGACGGCGAAAATTTCCGCGTAAAGCGGGAATACGCTGACTTCAAAGTACCTGTTGAGGCTCGGGTAGAACCTCTCAGCGCTGTACGGTTCACCGCTCTGCACCATGTGCTGCAGTTTTCCCAGGATCGGTGGTGACAGAAAGCCCGGGAAAAGCGTGGAAACCCGTTTCCCAATAACGGTAGATGGAGAGATCCCCAGCAGCTTCTCGAATGCCGCATTGGCCTTCAGAAACTCGAAGTCTACTGCTAAGCCCTGTTCGTCATAAATGAGCTTATGCAGCGTCAACCCGCTGCAGGAATGATCGAACAGGCTCTGGTACTTGCTCTTGCGCTTTCCCATTTCCGCGATGTTTTATTGCGCGCCGCTAACCGCGGGCTCCGTTGACTTGATCCATTTCTCCTTCTCCTGTTCCCGCTCCAGATAAGGAATGCCTCGCTGCATCCAGTCCGGCATTGGAGCGCCTTTCAAGTGGTAATCGAAGAACTGCTGCAAACGCATGGTGTAGTCCTTCTGGTTCGGACGCTTGCGAATTCCATGCGGTTCGCCGTTGTAGTTGAAGAGGTAGACCTCGCGGCCCAGCCTGCGCAGCGCGAGGAAATATTCCACGCCCTGATACCACGGCACGGCGTCGTCATTGTCGTTGTGAAGCATCAGCAACGGCGTGCGCACTTTGTCGGCGTGGAAGATGGGCGAGTTCTCAATGAAGCGCAGCGGATACTGCCAGATGCTGCCGCCGATGCGGCTCTGGCTGCGCTCATATTGGAATTGCCGCGGCAGGCCCGATCCCCAGCGAATGCCGTCGTAGGCGCTGATCATGTTCGCCACCGGCGCTCCGGCCGAAGCGGCTTTGAAACGTTTGGTCTGCGTGATCATGTAGGCGATCTGATAGCCGCCCCAACTGTGGCCTTGAATGCCGATGGCATCTTCGTTAATTCCGCCCTTGTCCACCACTGCCTGAATCGCCGGGATGACGCATTTGAGCGCGCTCTCGCCGGGATAGCCCAGAGTGTAGGCGATATCGGGAGTCAGCACAACATATCCATTGCTCACGTAGTAGCTGATGTTGACGCTGTGGCTGGGGGCGGGTGTCACGAAGCGATGAACGCCTTGCGATAGACGTTCGTAGATGTAGACCATCATCGGATACTTTTTCGACGGATCGAAATTGTCCGGCTTGTAAAGCGCCGCCTGCAATTCCACGCCATCCTGATTGCGATAGCGAATCAATTCGGCCTTGCCCCATGCGAATTGCGCCTTCTGCGGATTGGCACTCGTAACCTTTCGCGGCGATTCGAACTTCGCGTTTGTGACCAGCACATCACCGAACTCGTCGAAGCGCGACGCGGTCAGAATCAGGACGTCCGCCTTTTTCGCCTTGGCCGGCGTGCCAAACGACTTGGCCGCCATGATGAGCTGCTTCGGCGGCTCTGATCCATCGACGCGGTCTTCCCAGAACCCGGTTTCGCGCGTCTCCAGGTGCTCCGCGCGCAGCAGCACGGGCTTGGCGGGATCGATCACGTTGCGCGATGATCCACCGAATCCGCCGCGGCCGCCAACGGCCGGAGTCTCTTCGTCGCCAAGCTTCACGTAGCGGAATTGGATCTTTTTGAGCCGGCCCTGGCCATCGGTGAGCATGCGCGCGCCGGAGCCGTCCGGTGAAACCTGCCACACATCGTAACGATCGTAGAGCAGAACATACTTGGAATCTTTCGTGAAGCCCGCCATTCCGTAGGAGTTGCGCGTGCCGGTCATATCGTAATCTTCGTTGCCGAAGGCCACGTTGAAACTCTCTGTCAGATTCCGCGAGCGGCCGTTAGCTACCTCGATGCTCAGCCAGTCCTTGCCGTTGAAGGTCACAGCCCATTTGTTATCGGGCGATGGCGAGAGCGTCCCGCGGTGGGCGCGCAGTAACAGTTTTCTTGCGCCCGTCGCCACATCCACCCAATACTGATCGCTGTGCCGTTCATCGTATTCCACCAGTTGCTTGTACTCGCGATCATCCGAGCCGATGCCGTAATTGGTGTCCTCGCTGAGCGTCAAATCGGACATTGTAGCGTCGGCCAGTTGCACGATCTTCTTGTCTCTGAGGCCAATCACGGCGCGGTAGGAGCGGTTGCGTTCCTGCTCCGCGCGTACCTTCTGCATGGGCTGCACGTTGTCGTCTTTCCAATGCCAAAGATCGGCGACGGGCTTGTCATTGCTCTGCGCTTCGACGCCGGCCGCGGGCCGCGCGGGAGCCGCAGGCGCGGTGCCGAAGAACAGCCGGTTGCCATCCTTGGCAAAACTTACCGCAGCCCTGTCGCTGATCACCCAGCCTCGTGGGACGCCAGCCATCTCGGCATCGGCGAGCGCGGCGGCCGCCGTTGCACCGCGAGTCCAATGATAGATCTTGTATTTCGGCTGCCGTGCGGCCGCGTCGTCACGGCTGCTCAGGAAAACTGCCTGCGTCTGTTTCTCGTCCCATGCGAGACGTTGGTACCTGCCTTTGCCGCCAAGCAGCGCTTTTGGTTCTCCCGATGATGTGGCCACCGAGTAGACTCCGTTGGATTCTTCCTGTTTCGAACTTACGGTGTAGAGGAGGTCAGCGCCATCCTTCGATAACGAATACTCGGTCACGTCGGCGAAAGTCTTTTCCGCGCCTCCATTCAAATCACGAAGTGTCAGATCGGAGCCAAGAGTAGGACGCTGCGCGCCCCCTGCGCCCGCGGCCGCCGCGCCTGCTCCCCGGCGTTGATCATTCTCTTTTTTCGCTGCGCCGGCAGCGGTGGGCGCAGGCGCGGGCGGCTCCTTCAAATACGCCAGCCATTGTGCGTTCGACTCCGCGGTTTGAAAGCTGCGAATCCCCGGAACGCTAGCCGCATCTCCGGTCGCAACGGTGACAATCTTCAACGCGCCTTTCGGCATCTCGTCCGGCCTCTTGCGCTCCTTGCGAGCCTGATCCTGCGCGGCTTTGGGAGCATACGTCGTGAAGATCAGATACTTGCTGTCGGAGGTGAACGACACGGTTCCGCCGCGCGGGAGCCCGCCTGGTCCGGCACCCGGAGAAGGAGTGGTTGGCTCCCCTGGTTCACTCTCCGCCGCGCCGCCGGCGGGGGCTGGCCGCGCTCCGGCATTGAAGCGTTTCTCCGCACCTGTCTGAAGATTCTTCAGAACCACTTCGGAATCGCCTTCCTGAGGAACCAGCATGTACGCCAAATGCACTCCGTCGTCGGAGAGCCGCTGGCTCGCTATGCTCTTCCAGGCATCGTAATCGCGGTGGGTGAGAGGACGCTTGCCGCCGTTCTGGGCAACCAGCCCGGAAACACAGATCGCGGCAAGAAGAAAGAGAGAGCGGCGGGAAATCCCAGGGAACTGCACCATAAGTGCAATTCTACGCCTAAAATTTCCGCCCCACACGCAAGGCTCAACTCACGGCGATGAGAGATGCGCGCGTGCGGAAGTAGAGCGAGCCTTCGGAAATTGCGGGCGAAGCCATGATGGAATCGTCGAAGCGGTTGCGCGCCAGTTCCTTGTATGCGGCCGCGGCTTCGATTACATATACGTCGCCCTCTTCCGAGCAACAATAGATTTTTCCGTCGCCCGCGACGGGAGAGGCGGAGAAACCCGACAGGCCGCCGCCCAGCCGCTGCTCGTAATGCAGCTTGCCGTTTCTGGCGTCAAAACATTTCAGCACTCCATTGTTCGCTCCGCTATAGAGCCAATCCCGATACACCAGCGGCGTTTGGATGTATGCGCCCGCACGGCGATCGCTCCAGGCGACGTGTTTGTTCGACTGCTCTCCACTGGACAGGGAAATATCCCCGGAAGCGCCGGGCCGGATGGCCCAAACAGGCGCCTCGGCGCCGTGTCCGTTGGCAACGTAGATCATCCCAAGAGCGGGAAACGGCGACGGGATCGGGTTGTCTCCTCCGCCCTTCAATCGCCACAATTCTTTCCCGGTTTCGAAATCGTAGCTGACCACGTACGGCCACCCGTTGGCGACCACCTGCGTTCGCGTCGCTTCCCGGTAGACCAAAGGCGTGGCCCAGGAACGCTCGCACATCTGCCCGCGCGGCACCCGCCAGACCTCTTCGCCGCTCGACACACGATAGGAAGCGAGATACGCATTGTCCGGCGCATCGCACTGCACTACGATGCGATCCCCATGCAGCGCCGGGGAGCTTGCATATCCCCATCCGACGCCGTACTTGCTGACGTTGATGGTCCCCAGGTCTTTCGACCAATGCAGGCTGCCCTCCATCGAATAGCAATGCAGCCCCTCCGATCCGAAGAACGCCACGATGACGCGCCCGTCGGTGGAAAGTGTCGTGTTGGCATGCGTCGCCTTCAAGTGCCGCTGCGCGCGCGGGGAAGTCTTGCGCGTCGTCCGTTCCCACAACAACCTGCCGGATATTTTGTCGAAGCAGAGAATCTTCCACGATTGTTCGCCATTGTCGTCGGCGGCGTCACGGTCGCCATAGAGACCCAGTTTCAACGGCGGTTTGCCTGATGCGCTGACAGCCGTTGCGACGTACAACCGGTTGCCCCAAATGATGGGGCTCGAATGTCCCAGTCCCGGCACCGCGGTCTTCCAGCGGGTCTTCCATTTCACAGGAAGCGGGAAGCCCTCGGCAACGCCCGATGCATCGGGTCCGCGAAAGGAAGGCCAGTTCGTGTCCTTCTCCGCGGCCCGGCCGCGTAGGGCAAGGAGCAGCGGAGCGGCAATCACATCGCGCCGCCGCGGGAGAATGTTCATATGTGAGTATTGTATGCTTGGCGCGGCTCACTTCGCCGTGGTTGCGCCATCCGGCGGACCCGCTTCGCGTTCCCGGGCCGGATCGTATTTCGGATTCGTTCGCGGAATCTGAGCCTTTGTTTCGACAAGCCATGCCTCCAAACGCCTTCGCATGGCCGCCGCTTTCTCCGGCCGTGACTTGGCGAGGTCGTTCGTTTCCCCTATGTCGCCCTTCAGGTCATAAAGTTCCACGCGCGAATCCTCGAAGAACAGAATCAGTTTGTCGTCGCCATTGCGAATGGCCGCCGACGGCTTACCCAATTGCGGACTGTAGTGCGGAAAATGCCAAAAGAGGTCGCGGCGCGGCATCTCTCCACCTTTGAGCAAGGGCACAAAGGACCTTCCATCCATCCTGGGAAGACGCATGCGCTCGATGCCCGCCGCCTCAGCGATGGTTGGCGCGTAATCGATGCTTTGAATGGGAGTGTCGCAGGTGCTGCCGGCTTTGGTCACACCTTCCCAGCGGACAACGGTGGGAACGCGAATGCCGCCTTCGTACAAATGCCCTTTGCCAGATCGCAAAGGCAGATTCGATGTGATGGGCCGCTTCTTCCATTCGCGGGAGGTGACGCCGCCGTTGTCCGCGGTAAAGATGACCAGCGTGTCTTTTTCCAGCCCCAATTCGGCCAGTGTATCCAACACGCGTCCGGTGCTCTCATCAATGCTCTCTATCATTGCGGCATACTCGCCATAGTTCTGCGGATTCGCCGGGTCCGACAGAGCGTCGAATTTGCGGACTTTGTCCGGCTTCCCTTCAATGGGTGTATGCACGGCGAAGTGCGGCAAGTAGAGAAAGAACGGCCGGTCCTTGTTCTCGCGGATGAAGTTCACGGCGAGAGCCGTCAGGCGGTCGGTGAGGTAATCGCCGTCCTGTCCCTCCAACGGCACTTTCGACCTCCATTGGGGATAAAAGAAGCTGGACGTGGAGCCCGCCTCGTCCCCCGCGTAGGCGACGTCGAACCCCTGGTCCCCCGGCAAGAACCCTTTCGCTCCCAGATGCCATTTTCCGATGCAGGCGCAGCGGTATCCCTTTCCGCGCAGCAACTCGGCGATGGTAATTTCAGCCAGAGGCAGCGCCAGACGTGCATTGGGCTGCAAGACCTTGGAATAATGAAAACGGTTCGTCGCTCCCTGCAAATGAGCCGTGACATGGAGCCGCGCCGGATACTTTCCCGTCATGATTGCGGCGCGCGTGGGAGAGCAGACCGGGCTTGCCGAATAGCCATTGGTAAAGACCATGCCAGAGCGCGCCAGACGGTCCACATTTGGGGTCTGATAATAAGTGCTGCCGTTGTAGCTTGTATCGCGCCAGCCGTAATCGTCGATCAGGATGAATATAATGTTGGGGAGACGAGGCGCGGCAGGCAATGGAGCCGCAACCAGGCTGGAAAGAAAATGCCGACGCGTAAATGACATCGGAAACCAGTATTCCGCCAGTCTCCGGCGGGTGTCAACATAGGCTAAATCAAGGAGTTAGCCCATGACTGGGGGGACCATTGGGTGGGACTGTAGCCCGCTTTCCTTAGAAGTTGTCTAGGTAAGCTCTCGGTGAAGTTCTAAGGAGTACGGCAAAACCCTATGGAGTAAAATCTGAGGCCCGAATAGGGGTTACCACAGTTTGACCGGTACTAAAACTCACCTTATGATCAGAACGTGGACGGAGAGAACTGCCATGAATAACGCAACCCTTGAAGCAACACCGGAAGTAGAACTGGCCGAGGTGGAGGCGCAATCGCCCGCACCGCCGGAGATCAAATACATCAGAGTGCTGATCGCAGACGATCATCCCATTGTGAGGGACGGGCTGAAGAAGCTTCTCACGCTTGAGGAAGACATCAAGATTGTCGGCGAAGCCAGTGATGGAAGACAAGTGCTGGAGATGTTGACGGAGTTTGAACCGGACGTTCTTCTTCTCGATCTGCGCATGCCGAACCTGGACGGGCTCAGCGTCCTGCAGAGCCTGCAACAGACCGGCAAAAAGGTTCGAGTCATCGTCCTGACGGCGTCGGAAGACAAGAACGAATTCGTGCAGGCCATGAAGCTGGGCTGCTCGGGGATCGTGCTCAAGCAGACGGCGACGGACCTCATCGTGAAATCCATCCGCAAAGTCAGCCGCGGCGAAATCTGGCTCGATTCGCACACCACCGCCGCTGTCATGCGCCAGTTCGCTTCGCCCGCCGATCAATTGGCGGCGATGAACGGCAAGGCGCGGGAGCGTTCTCCGCTCAGCACACGCGAGCGCGAGATTGTGCAACTGGTCGCGCAAGGCTACAAGAACAAGGAAATGGCCGAGAAGATGTTCATCAGCGAGCAAACGGTGAAGAACCACCTGCACAACATCTTCGACAAACTCGGCGTTTCGGACCGCCTGGAACTGGCCCTCTACGCCATTCACAAGGGCCTCCACGTAGCTCAGGATCGTTTATAAATTAATCGACGGTTGCGGCGGGACGCGCGGGTGTTATGATAGCTCGCATGACCCGCCGTAACTTTTTTGCATCGACTCTTTCCGCCCCGCTCGCCCTGGCAGCGAACAACACCACAGGGCTCGCCAAGCGCCCTTTCCGCTACGCCGAGATCGAAGCCAAAATTGCCAAACGGGATTTTACCGGCATCTTCAAAGAGGATCTGCCCACGCCCTCCATGGTCCTGGACAAGGCAATGTTCGATACGAATCTCAAGCGCATGTCGGACCATTGCAAAACCACGGGGATGACCATCCGCGCGCATTGCAAAATTCACAAATCGGTGGACGTCGCGAAACGGCAGATCGGTCTTGGCGCCGTGGGCATTTGTTGCGCCACCATCGCCGAATCCGAATTGATGGTGGGCGCGGGCATAAAGAATGTCTTGTACACGTGCCAGCCGGCGGGCAAGAACAAGATCTGGCGCGGGATTACGTTGGCGGCGAAAGACACGACGTTCCGCATGGTTGCCGACGACCCAATGACCGTGGAGTTGCTGGACGAAGCCGCGTCGGTCGCGAAGATTAAGCCGATCGTGCTGATCGATCTCTACTCCGGGCTCACGCGCGCCGGCCATGCTACCGGAGAACCCGGGCTGCGTCTGGCCAAATTGATCGACAGCAAGAAAAACCTGCGCTTCGGCGGCGTGATGGGATATTCCGGCAGCGCTTCCCACACCAAAGGTTTCGAAAAGCGCCGCGAGAAATCGCGCCTGGACGTGGGACCCGTCGTGGAAACGGCCAACCTTTGCCGCACAGCCGGATTGAATGTCGAAGTGGTCACCGGCGGCAGCACGGGCACCTACAACATCGACAAAGAAATCGGACTGACGGAGTTGCAAGCCGGGTCCTACATCTTCATGGACACGTTGTATATGAACATCGGCGGCAAGAAGGATGCCTTGAAATATGGGGATTTCCTGCCGTCGTTGTCCGTGATGACCACGGTCATCAGCAAGAATCACGCCAACCAGGTGACCATCGATTGCGGCAACAAGGCCATGTTGAAACCGACCGACCAAGTGAAAGGCCGTCCCGATGTCGTCGTGGAAAACCAGGGCGCGGAGTACGGCATTCTGAAGTGGAAGGACGGCGAGGAACTCAAATTGGGCCAGCGCGTCGAACTGTATTGTTCCAACCTCGATACCAGCACCAACGTCTACGACCGTTACTACGTCACCGATGGCGAGCGCGTTGTGGATGTGTGGCCCATCATGGGCCGCGCGGGCGCAGTGCAGCGCTGATTCGTTGCTCGGAATCGTTCCAAAGAGTAGAGACCTGAGTCTTAATGGGTAAGCGAGTAGATCACGAAATTGACCCCGATGCGGATTCCCAAAGCGGAGTATTTTTCGGGATAGTAGGGATCGTCGGCCCATTCCCAGGAGTCTCCGATATCGGAGTTGAACGCCATGGCAACCATGAGACGGCCTTTGTCGTCGCGTACGCCGCGCCAGTACGCCGTTGCGCCGTCGCTGCGATACGTCGCGCCGCGGCGGAGAGCCCACTGGCCGGGGATCTGATAACGGTCGTCTAGATCGTAGACGGCGTGAAAAATGGAATCTTCGTCGGCGATTTCTTCAATCGGCCGGTCTGGGAAGACCAACTTCATGCTCTCCTCGAAGCGTCCCCATTCCTGCGTGCCCCAGAAATCGTCGAGCATGATGAAGCCGCCGCGGAGCAGGAAATCGCGGAGCTTCTTCGCTTGCGGAACAGTGAGCTTCCAATCGCCCATTTCTCCGGCGCAAAGCCACGGCCAGTTGAACACGTCGTCGTCATCCTCCAGATTGACCGGTTGTTCGACGGAGCGCGTATGCAGCCGGGTCAGCCGCCGCAATGCCTGCGAGAAGAACCGGTCCGCGCGCGGATAATCCTGAGACCAGCTTGTGCCGCCTTCGCGCCAATCCACTTGCCTGCCGCCGCGTCCGCGGCCATACCAGCCGAACATTGCGTTCGGATGATTGGGATACATGAGACGGCCAAAAACGAATTCACCTTTGTCTTTCCAATCCGCGGGAATGGGAACCACATCGTACGGCTCCATGCTCTGGTAGACGCGGAACGGAAGTTGGAACGCCGATAATGCCATCAGCGCAAAGAATCCGCAAACCAGGCGCGGGGCCATTCAAAGGGATTGTCGCGCAAAACGAGAGCACGGGTCTCGCGGCATAATGAAATCGGAGGCAATTCGCATGGTTGCTGAAGCGTCGAAGGAATTTGAACGGGAATGTAATCCGTGGCTTGCCGCGGAGGCCCGGTTCAACAGAGCCGCGGAGAAACTCGGCCTGGACGACGGCATGCGCAAAGTGCTGAAAACGCCGGCGAGAGAGCTCACGGTGAGCATCCCGATTGTGCTCGACGACGGCCGGCTGGAAGTCTTCACGGGCTATCGCGTGCAGCATTCCATTGCGCGCGGTCCGGGCAAGGGCGGCATCCGTTACGCGCCCGATGTGACCATCGACGAAGTGCGCGCCCTGGCATCGTGGATGACCTGGAAGTGCGCGGTTGCCAACATCCCCTACGGTGGGGCGAAGGGCGGAGTGATTTGCGACCCGACGATTCTTAGCCAGGGCGAATTGGAACGCATCACGCGGCGCTATACCGCGGCGATCATCGATTTCATTGGACCCGAGGTTGACGTTCCCGCGCCCGATATGAACACGAACGAGCAGACCATGGCCTGGATCATGGACACCTACTCGATGCACAAGGGTCAAACGGTGACGGCGGTGGTGACGGGCAAGCCGGTTAATCTCGGCGGATCGCGAGGCCGAACGGAGGCCACCGGGCGGGGCTGCATGATTGTAGCGCTGCAGGCGTTGAAACGATTTGGCATCGCCCCGCAAGAGGCGCGCGTGGTCATTCAAGGCTTCGGCAACGTGGGAGGAATGGCAGCTCAGTTGATGGAGAAGGCGGGCTTTAGGATTGTGGCCATTGTCGAATATGATGGCGCGGTGTATAACGCCATGGGATTGGATATTTCCGCGCTGGCAAAACATCGCAAAGAGACGGGATCGATTGTCGATTTCGCCGGCGGCGAGAACATGGATCGCGAAGAAGCGATGTTTCTTCCCTGCGAAATCCTGCTTCCGGCTGCGCGTGAGAACGTCATCACCTCGCACAACGCGCACAAAATTCGGGCAAAGATTCTTTGCGAAGGCGCGAATGGTCCCACCACGGCTCTGGCCGATGAGATGCTGGCCGACAACAAGGTTTTTGTAATTCCCGATATTCTCGCCAATGGCGGCGGCGTCACGGTCTCTTACTTCGAGTGGGTGCAGGACCGGCAGGGATACTTTTGGAACGAGGAGATGGTGAACCAGCGGCTGGAAGAGATCATGGTAAACAGCTTCAACGATGTGGCCGCTTACAGCGATTCACACAAGGTAGACAACCGGACGGCGGCCTACATGGTGGCGTTGGATCGAGTTGCGTTCGCCATCCGCCTGCGGGGGATCTACGCCTAGTGGGTGAGGATCAAAGCTCGCAGCCGTCCACGCCGCTGATGCGGCAATATCATGCACTGAAACAACAGGCGCCGCATGCACTGCTGCTGTTTCGTCTGGGCGATTTCTACGAACTCTTCTACGACGATGCGGTGGTGGCGGCGCGCGAATTGGAGATTACGCTCACCAGCCGCAACAAAGAGAAGGGGCAGGCGATCCCCATGTGTGGCGTGCCGCATCACGCCGTGGAAGGGTATTTAGCGAAGCTCATTCAGAAAGGTTATCGCGTGGCCATCTGCGAACAGATGGAGGACCCGCGCTTTGCGAAGAAGCTGGTGAAGCGGGAGATCGCGCGCGTCGTTACACCGGGCACGACCACGGAATCGGGAGTTCTGCGCGCGAAGGAGAACAATTATCTGGCCGCGCTCGTGGTGCAAAAAGAGATGGCCGGACTCGCTTACGTCGATGTTTCCACAGGCGAATTCCGCGCCACGGAAATGAGAGTGTCCGACGCCGCGGGCGCCTTGGAGGCGTTGAACCCGCGCGAAGTGCTTTACCCCGATGCGGACGCCGCTCCGGCGAATACGAACGGGGCGTGTCATACGGCGGTGGATGGGTGGGTGTTCGCGCGCGATTACGCCGAGCGTTCGCTGCAGGAACATTTTCACCTGCTCAGCCTGGAAGGCTGCGGTTTGGGCGGCCGGCCGCTGGCCATCGGTGCGACGGGCGCAATTCTCCACTACGCGCGCGAGACGCAGAAATCGACGCTCGCTCATCTCGACCGGCCGTCCTGGTACGACCGCGCCGATGCGTTGATTCTGGATGCGGCCACGGTGCGGAATCTGGAATTGATGGAGCCGCTGTTCGCCGGCGGAGGGAAGGAAGGCACGCTCATTCACGTGCTGGACGACACCTCGACAGGGATGGGCGCGCGGTTGTTGCGGCGGCGTCTGTTACGGCCGGCTTTGGATTTAGTGGAGATCGAGGGGCGGCTGGAAGGCGTCGAAGGGTTGCTTGCGGCGAGCATAGCGCGCGGAGAGACGCGCAAGGTGCTGTCGGGAATTCTCGATATCGAGCGTTTGCTGGCGAAGGCCACTCTGGGAACGGCGAATCCGCGCGATTTGCGCGCGCTGGGTGTCTCGCTGGCGAAGATTCCGGAGCTGAAAGCGGCGCTTGCGGGCACCGGTGGGCGCGCCGGGAAGATCGCCGCCGATATGGATGAGGTGGCCGAAGTGCGCGATGCGATTCTTACGGCGATCGCCGGCGAGCCGCCCGTCAACATCGCCGATGGCGGAGTCATCCGCGATGGTTTTCATCAGGGTCTGGATGAGCTGCGCGATATTTCGCGCAACAGCAAGCAGTATCTGGCGATGGTGGAACAGCGTGAGCGCGGCCGCACGGGCATCGCATCGCTGAAGGTGCGGTTCAACAACGTTTTCGGCTACTACATCGAGATCTCCAAATCGAACCTTCACCTTGCGCCTGCGGATTACGACCGCAAGCAAACGCTGGTCAACGCGGAACGTTTCACGACTACGGAATTGAAAGAGCTGGAGACGAAGATTCTGGAGGCGCAAGAGCGCATGCTCACCATCGAGCGCGAGTTGTTTGCCGAATTGCGCACGAAGGTATCGGGAGAAGCGGCGCGTCTGCGTGCCGCGGCATCGGCAATTGCCGAGATCGACGTGACCGCAACGCTGGCGCAAATCGCCGCCGAGAATCGCTACACGCGCCCGAAGTTTTCGCCGCATGGAATCATCAACGTGCTGGCGGGGCGGCATCCCGTCATTGAACGTCTGGCCGAACGCGACGCCGTGCGATTCATTCCCAATGACATCTATCTCGATCCCGCCGGTAAGTTTGCCGCAATTATCACCGGCCCGAACATGGGCGGCAAATCCACCTATTTGCGGCAGGCCGCGCTGTTGATTGTGATGGCGCAGACGGGTTCGTTTGTGCCGGCGGAATCCGCCCTGCTGCCGTTGACGGACCGCGTATTCACGCGAGTAGGCGCAAGCGACAATCTGGCGCGCGGCCGGTCGACGTTCATGGTGGAGATGACGGAGACCGCGGCCATCCTCAACACCGCCACCGCGAATAGCTTCATCGTTCTGGATGAAGTGGGCCGCGGCACGGCGACCTATGACGGCATGGCGCTGGCGTGGGCCGTCATCGAACATATTCATGAAAGAATCCGCGCGAAGACGTTGTTCGCCACGCACTATCACGAGTTGACGGAACTCGCGGATCAACTGGAAGGCGTGACGAATTTGCAAGTTGCGGTGAAGGAAGCGGGCGATCAGATTATTTTTTTGCGCAAAGTTCAACCGGGAAGCGCGGACAAGAGCTATGGCATCGAAGTGGCCCGCCTGGCAGCCTTGCCGGGAGCCGTGATCGAGAGGGCGCGGGAGATTCTACACCTTCATGAGAAGACCGAACATGCGATGAGCGGCGAACTGATCCCAAAACAGAAAGAGGGTCCGCTGCAAATACAAATGTTCGAGCCAGTGAATTATCACATCGCCGAGCGTATTCGCATGGTGAACCTTGACGAATTGAAGCCGATCGAGGCGCTGCGGTTGTTGTCTGAATTGCAGGAGGAGTTGAAGCGGTCATGATTGTTGCGGGCATCATGAGCGGCACGTCGCTGGACGGCATCGACGTTGCCATCACCGAAATCACCGGCAGGGGATGGAATCTCAAAGTGCGCACGCTGGCGCACAGATCGGAATCCTATCCGGCTCGTATTCGAGAGAGGTTGCTCAGCGTGTCCAACACGACCACGCACACCGCTGAGATTGCGCACCTGAATTTTGTTTTGCCTGAGTTGTACGCGAAGGCGGTGCGGCGCATTTGGAAGGACAAACTGGATCTGGTGGGCTGCCACGGCCAGACGATTTTCCACGACGGATGGAAGCTGAAGTGCACGCTTCAGATTGGCGATGGCAGCGTGCTCGCCGAACGGCTGGGCGTTCCAGTGGTATCCGATTTCCGTCCGCGCGATATGGCCGCGGGTGGTCAAGGTGCACCGCTGGTTCCGTTCGTGGACTATTTGCTGTTTCGCGACAAACGACGCAGCCGCGTTGCGCTGAACATCGGCGGCATCGCGAACATCACCTTGATCTCCGCCGGCGCGAAGCCGGGCGAGGTAACGGCGTTCGACACCGGACCGGGCAACATGGTGATGGACGCGCTGATGAAGGAAGTGACCGGAAACCGGCAAGGGTTCGACAAGAACGGCGCAATGGCTGCAAAGGGCAAGGTCAACGAACCTTTGCTGAAGAAGCTTCTGGCGAACCCGTACTTTCGCAAGAGGCCGCCGAAGACAGCCGGACGCGAACAGTTCGGCAAGGAATTTACGGAGGCCATCCTGAAAAGCGGCCTTTCCTCCGAGGCGATGCTGGCGACCGCAACGGAGCTAACGGCTCAAAGTGTCGCAGTGAGTATTCGCGACTGCGGCCATCCTGTGGACGACGTGATTGTATCCGGCGGCGGGGCGCGGAATGTTACGCTGCTACGCAGAATTGGAGACGCGCTGCCGGGCGCGGTGATTTGCAAGAGCACGGATTTCGGAGTGGATGCGGACGCCAAAGAAGCGATCGCATTCGCCGTACTCGCTTACGAAAGTTTCCATGGACGCCCGTCCAACATGCCGGGCGCAACGGGCGCGCGGCATCCGGTTGTTCTGGGCAAAATCAGCAGGTGAATTACAGTCCGGCGCGCAGGTAGGCGATCACGTCCGCCAGTCCCTGCTTGCTGAGATTCTTTTCGAACTCTTCGGGCATCAGCGAAATAGCGGACGAGCGGATTTCCTGAATGTTCGAGCGCAGAATGGTCACGTCTTCTTCCGCGCCGCCGCGCAATGTGACTGCGCCAGGCGTTTCCGCCGCCAGGACGCCATCAAACATCTGCCCGTCCTTGGCCGTGATGATGTAGTTAACGAAACGCGGCTCGATGGAACGGCTGGGATTGAGAATCGCCTCCAGCAACTCTTCCTTCGATTTGTTGTTGACTCCGGAAAGATCGGGGCCGACGCGTCCGCCGCGCCTGCGGTTCAGATGGCATTTGGCGCAATGTTCTTCAAAGAGCGGCTTGCCACGAACCGGATCGCCGGCGAGTTTGACGACATCGCGGAACTGCGCGACCACTTTGTCGCGATCGGCAGAGGCCGAAGAGAAAATCTTACTGGCACGTGCGGAGATCGCGCGGTCTTTGTCTTCCAGCAAACGGTTGCGCGCATTCATCTCGATCATCGCCGGCTGCGCCGTACCGTTTTCCAGCGCGGTCAGCAGAACGGGAATGCGGTCGCGCTGGGACAACAACGCGTTGACGGCTTTGGTGCGCGTGTCCGGCGGATAGGATTTCCATCCGCTGAGAATCGCAGCAGTGGCCTCCGGACGGCGGAACGCGCCGATGGCGTCGATGGCGGCTGTCTGCAAAGCGGCCGGCGAACTGCCGGAAAGAATTTTCTGAATGACCGGAGAGGCAATCTCCCACTTCGCTCCGCGCAACGCCGACACTGACATGACGCGATTCTCCAAAGCGGCTTTCTCATCGGCGGCTTCGCGAGCCGCGCGCGTAAACAGGGCGGGAGCGGCGGCATGACTGGCGATACTCCACGCGGCCCGGCGCTGCGCCGCTGATTTCGCGTTGAGGAAGGGTGACAGCAATGCCTCCGTCAAGGGAAGATCCTTTGCCTGACTCATATCGAGCCCCCGGGCCAGACCATCCAAAGCGAGTTCCGGTTGTTTCAAGCGGGAAGCCGCGGCGGCGAACTTTTCAATCTCCTCGTTCTTGCGGCGCGCTCCAATCAGCGATCCCAAAGAACGCAGCATGTCGCGCGTCTGCCAGCCGTTTTCCGGGCGCGCCAGCAGCATGGCGAGAAAATCGGCGGGCCAATCGGCGGCGGAACTCAGCGTGGCCACGCGGAACCATTGATCCGCGCCGTTTTTCGCGGCGAGCTCGACGACAGCGGATTTCGCCTGCGCCGATTTGTAGTTGCCCATCGTGTAAGCAAGCTGATAGCGAACGCGCGGTTCGGCGTCGTTGAGTTTTTCCAGCAGCGCGCGCTCCAAAACGGGTGTGGCGGGAATCGACTCGCTGAACCGGACGGCGTGTTCGCGAATGCCCGCGTGTTGATCTTTGAGCGCCGTGACCACATCGGCCTCGCGCAGAACGCCGATGCCTTCCAGCGTCCAATAGGCATGCAGGCGCGCAAGGGGCGAATCGTGCCGGTACGCCATTTCCCGCAAATCCGCTTCAGCGCTCTTGTCCTGGCGCTCCACTAACAGACGTTGCGCGGTCTGGCGGTGCCAGCCATTGCGATTGGCCAATTCACGAACCAGTTCCGAAGCGCTCATCTTGCCGAGATTCACTTTCAACCCGCGCTTCACGGTTGGTTCCTTCGCCGAGATTCGATAGATGCGGCCCATATCGTCGCCGCGATAGAAATCGAGCTTGAGGCGCTTCTGAATATCTTCGGGGATGGAGAGCGGCGTTTCGATGGTCTGGCGGTACATGTCCATCATGTAAAGATTGCCGTCGGGCGCGTTGGCAAAGCAGGCCGGGCGGAACCACGAATCGGTGGAGGCGAGGAATTCGACGTTCTCGCGAACCGGCCTCGCGGAAACGGACAGGCCGGCAGGCGTGAGTATATCCTGGCGCACAAGATTTCCGCTAACATCGCCGGTAAACAAATTGCCGCGGTAGGATTCCGGAAGCGCGTCGCCATTGTAGACGGTGCCTCCCGCAGCCCCCGTGATGTGCCCGGCGACATGCTCGACGCGTCCGGATTTCGAATCGTTGTAGCGCTGCTGCCGGATCTTGGTTCGCACCACGCGCCACTCTTCGGCTTCCGTCAGGGGCCACATGAGACGCTCGCGTTTGCCGTACGGGTCGTTGTTGACGGCGGCAACCTCTAGCAGCGGGGAACGCGCAAGGTAGTGCATGGGCACCATCACGTGGCGCAGATGCTGTGTGTTTTGTGAAATGAAATGATTGCCCCAATCGTCGAACGTCGATCCGAATTGCGCTGGGCCAGACGAGGTTTCCGCGCTGTTTCGTAACGGATGAAATCGAAGATCCATGCCGCGGACTTCCAGCGCCGGGTGTTGCGGCCATTTGGGCGATGTAATGCGGCCCGCGTTTCCGGCGTTGGAAAAATAGATCCAGTTGTCGAGGGAAAGACGCGGATTCGTAATCTGCCCCTCCGGGTTGCCCTGGTAGAAACCGGTGAACAACACTTCGCGCACGTCGGCCTTGCCATCGCCATCCGTGTCTTTCATGTAATAGATGTTGGGTGCGGAGGGAACAATGAGTCCTCCTTTCCACACCATCAGCCCGCTGACTTGCAGAACGTTCTCGGCAAAAACGGTACTCTTGTCGGCCACGCCGTCGCCGTCGATGTCTTCCAGCATGATGATGCGCCCGCGAGCCGCTTTGCCTTTTGGAGGATCGTAGGGGAGATCGAGCATGTCGGCGACAAAGGCGCGGCCTTGCTCGTCGAACACCATGTCGACAGGATCGACAACCATGGGCTCAGAGGCGAATAGACTCACCCGCACGTCGCCGGCGGCCATTTTGATGCTGTTCAACGATTCTTTGGGAGAACGCGGTTTCGTGCCGGATTGCGAGCCCATTTGGGAGCATGCGGCGAGGCACACGAAAAATAGCAGGAAGTAGACACGCATGGTTCAGCAACCAGAGTATCAACTTGAACCTCCATGGAGAGGCTGCTATTGAGAGGCTGCGGCGGTTTCCAGATTTTCGTTGAAGCTGTAGCCGAAGCCGCGAACGGACCGGATAAAGGGCCCGGCCGCATCGCGTTCAATTTTCTGGCGCAGGCGGAGAATGTAGACATCCACGGTGCGGTCAGTGACTGCGCGATCCTGGCCCCATACCGCATCCAGGAGTTGCTCGCGGCTGAACACAACGCCGGGCCGGTTCATCAGATGTTCCAGCAGCCGGAATTCGGTAGCCGTGAGGGCGATGAGTTCGCCGTTGAGTTTGACGCGGCAACTATTGCGGTCGAGCTCCAATGGCCCAGCCGCAAGGGAACGCGACGGAGTCCGCGGTCCGCGGAAATGAACTTTGATCCGGGCAATCAGTTCGCGCACAAAGAAGGGCTTGACGATGTAATCGTTCGCGCCCAGTTCCAATCCGACGATGCGCTCGGTTTCCGACGCGCGCGCAGTGAGGAAGATCACCGGTGTATTGGCCAGCTCCGGCGTGGCGCGAATGCCCTTGCAAATGTCGAGCCCGTCGGAATCGGGAAGCATAATGTCCAGCAGAATCAGATGCGGACGCTCCCTGCGGAAAAGTTCGAGAGCCCCTTTGCCCGTTTGCGCCCCGACCAGGGCGAATCCTTCTTTTTCGAGATTGTATTTGAGAAGAGCGAAGAGATCCGCGTCGTCTTCAATGAGGGCGATTTTCTTCATGGACTACCAAGCTGCACTATGCCAGATTCATGTTACAAATCCATTACGCTACGGTTAACTGCCGTTGAACCGGGGGCGATTCCGGCAGATCGGAACCTTCCTCCGGCAAGGTGAACCAGAACGTGGAGCCTTTTCCCTGGACGCTGCTGACCCCGGCCTCACCCCCCATGGAAAGTGCAAGATGTTTGACAATCGCCAATCCCAGGCCAGTACCACCCAAGTCGCGCGAGCGCGCCTTGTCCACGCGGTAGAACCGCTCGAAGAGCCGGCCGACATCTTCTTCCGGAATTCCGATCCCGGTGTCGCGCACGAAAATCTGTTGCAAGCCAGGCTTGGAGGCGGGAATAATTCCAACCGTGATCTGGCCGCCGGCAGGGGTGTACTTAATCGCATTGTCGATCAGATTGCTGAGGATCTGATGCACGGCCTCGGCATCGCAATAGAGCTCCGTGGTTGGCGGCGCGGATTCCAACACAAGGACGACCTGCTTCTTCTCGGCGAGCTGCCGGATGGAGTCGAGACACTGCTGCACCAGGACGTTCGCGTAGAAGGAACTGAATTGGAAGGCCTGGCTCTTCAATTCAATACGAGACAAAGTCAGAAGATCCGACGTGAGGCGTCCCAGACGTTCGGCGTTGGCGCGGATGATGGAGAGGAACTTGATGTTGTTCTCCGGTTCATGGACCGCCCCGTCCAGTAATGTTTCGGTGTAACCCTGAATGGACGCCAGCGGCGTCCGAAGTTCATGCGAAACGTTGATCACGAAATCTTTGCGGACCCGTTCCAGCTTTTCCAACTCCTGGTGTTCGCGCTGAATCTGCTCGGAGGCGTTCTGTAATTTGAGCGCGGTCTCACCCAGCTTTCGCTCGAGAACACCCAACTCATCGTTTCGGACAGGAAGGCGTTCGCCGAATTGTCCCGAGGCCAGCTTGCCCGAGTATTCGATAATCGACGCCAGGCGGCGGGAGACATAGCGCGCAATGAAAGCGGCCAGAAGCACCGCGGGCAGGAAGGCAATAGCGACGGCGGTCAACATTTGGGCGCGCACCGAGTTGACGCCGGAGCGGACGCTGGAAAGGGGCACGGCAATTCGCAACACGCCATAACGCGCGGGAATGGCCATGTATAGGAACGGCGTCCCCAGCGTGGAACTGGGGCGGATCATGGAAGATTCCCGCCCTTGCAAGGCCGCTAGAACTTCCGGCCGTTGGGCATGATTCTCCATTTTGGCCGCGTCGGCCTCGGAATCGCGCAGAACCCGGCCGTCTTTGGCGATGAGAGTGATGCGCGCATTCAACGCCTGAGCGAAGGAGCGAAATGTGATTTCCGAGGCGTCCTCCGGATGTTCATCGAGAACAACGGAGAGAACACGAGCGGTCTGGCTCAGTTCGCGTGTCAGCGTGGAGATGTAAGTGGACTCGGCAACGTTGCTGGCAAAGTGATCCACAGAAGCCAGAGCGACCACAAGAATGGCCACGATGGCGAGAATCAACTTGAGGAAAAGACGTCCGGTCAAGCCAACATTGTCGCATGAGGTACGGCGCGTGAAGCCTATGCCGTCAATGCGGCATCCGGAGATGGCGAGGCAGGAGCAGCGTCCTGTTCCAAGGGAACTCCATCTTTATACAGCAGCCGCTGAATGGCGGCCTGAAGATCGGTTAGGGCCACAGGTTTGCTGATGTAATCGTCCATGCCGGAATCGATGCATTTCTCACGATCGCCGACCATGGCGTTCGCTGTCAGCGCGCAGATGAGGGTGTGCTTGTTCTTGCCTTCGACTTGTTCGCGGCGGCGAATTTCGGCAGTCGCCTCAAAGCCGTCCAATTCGGGCATCTGGCAATCCATCAAGACCAGATCGTAGGCCGCGCGTTCCAATGCGCCTACCGCTTCACGGCCGTTGTTCACCACTTCCGCCGTGAGACCGAGTTTCTGCAACAGGCGGATGGCGATGCGTTGATTGATGACGTTGTCTTCCGCCAACAGAATGGACGGTTTACCCGCTTCGGCACTCTTTTGGGTCTCCGCCAGGGTGTGGCGGGTGACCATGGGAGCGGCCTCCTCGAGCGGAGCTTTTTCTTTGCCGCGAACGGCGGCCACCATGGTGTGATACAACTGCGAGGCTCGGATCGGCTTGTTCATGTAGCCGGCAAATCCGGCTTCCCGCAATTGAAGACCGTCGCCGCGGATGGGCACGGCGGTCATTCCAATGAGAATGGTGTCGCGCAGCAATAAATCGTACTTCAACGACGTAGCGATGGCAGTGGCGTTGACGCCATGCAAATCGAGATCGATTAAAGCGAGCCGGAACGGCGTGGCGCGGTTCACGGCCTTGCGCAGCGCGGTGCTCAGCTCCGACGCATCGTCGACGTGCTGCGTGCTGCATTGCCAGCCGTCCAGGAACTGCTTCATGGAGGAAGAAGCATTGGTGTGCGAAGTGAGAAGAAGGACGCGCGTACCCTCCAACGCTTTGGCGGCGCGGATCTCGGGCGTCGTATCGTCCTCAAAGGCCACCACGGCCGGGGCGCGCTCAAACACGACGGTGAAGAAGAACGAGCTGCCGCGATTCTTTTCGCTGGTGAACCCGATCTCTCCCCCCATCATTTCCACCAACTGTTTGCTGATGGCAAGCCCCAACCCCGTTCCGCCGTATTTTCGCGTCGTGGAGTTGTCGCCCTGCACGAAACTGTGAAACAGTTTTTCCTTACCCTCCGGCGAAATGCCGATTCCCGTGTCCTGCACGATAAAGCGCAGCGTCGCCGTGGTCTCGTTTTCGCTCACCACTTCGGTGTATACGCTGACTTTGCCTTTCTCCGTGAACTTGATGGCGTTCCCGATCAGGTTGTTCAAGACCTGGCGCAGACGCCCGGGGTCGCCCACCACATAGGATGGAGTGTTTTCCGTCGCCGTGCTGGTAAAAACCAAGCCCTTGGCGCGGGCGCGGATGGCGCAGATTGAGGAAATCTCCTCCACGGTCATTGCCAGATCAAACGGAATTCTTTCCAGCCGCAGCTTACCGGCCTCGATCTTGGAGATGTCGAGAATGTCGTTGATCAGGGTGAGCAGGGCGTCGCCGGATTGCTTCACCGCAACGGCGTATTCACGCTGCTCATTGGTGAGCGGAGTGCCCAGCAGGAAATCGACCATGCCGAGGATTCCGTTCATAGGAGTGCGGATCTCGTGGCTCATGTTGGCCAGGAAGCGGCTCTTCATCTCCGTCGCTTCGCGGGCATTCAACAGTGCGCTGCCCAGCTCTTCGTTCTTCGCTTCCAGTTCCTGCGCGTATTGGTGCAACTTCTCTTCCGACATCCGTCGTTCCGTGATGCGCCGGATGATGACGATCATCTCTTCGCGGTAATTGGGACAGAAACGCGCTTCGTAGATTTCCTGCGAGTCCTTGACGGTCATGTGCAGCTCAATCATGACCATGGCGTGGATTTTCTTCACGCGCTGAATCGCCTGGAAGATCTTGAGCCCTTCCTCAGCGGACACTGTCTCCTGAAAGATCTTTCCAATCAGCTGTTCGGGCTTCTCGTAGGACTCCGCGAGTTGACCGGCCTTGGCGTCCAACACGCGCCCAAACGAATCGATGCGCATGAGCAAGTCAGGCATCGCCTGGAAAAGGGCGTTCAATTCCGTCGTGGCACGGAACACGCTTTCCTGGTCTCTCTGCCGCTCCGTGATGTCCACGGAGGCGATCAACATCCCCAGCAGCTTTCCGTTCTTGCCGCGGAGAATGGTTTCCGTTACCTCCGCTGTAATGACCGATCCGCGGGGACCCAATTGCCTTCGCCGGGTGGGGACCAGCTCTATTTGCCCGGCGAGTTTTCTGAGGATTTCTTCCCGCACCCGTTGCTGGTCCTCCTGCGGGACAAAATCCCAACAGGGCCGGCCAATCATGTCCGAAAGGAGCATTTGCCGGGCCGACAATTCCTTCCGGTTTACTTTGAGGATGGTTCCGACCTTGTCCACCAACTGATAGCCGAGGGGCGCATCCTCGAACAGCGCGCCGGCGGGAATGGCGCTGTCTTCCGCCTTCTCCTCCTCAGGCTCACTCTTTTTTGGGGGTACCGCGAACTTGTACAGCACGGCTGCGAAGATCACACCCAGTGCTATTGTCAAGGCCCAGAACACGGTCAGACTCCGTCCTTATCGAAAAATAAACTACACCCACTTATCGGCGAAGGGCCCTAGGACCTTTATAGGGTGACTCCAGGTGAGCGTCAGATTGGCCAAAAAGCGGCGACCCTGCTGCTATAATCAAAAGACGTTATGTCTTCTTACCGCACGACCAGTGTGGGTGACACTGGTAGAAATATCCTATTGCTTACGCCACGCGGCTTTTGTGCCGGCGTGGTGCGGGCAATCGATGTGGTCAAGATCGCCTTGGATGTCTTCGGATCGCCCATTTACGTGCGCAAAGAGATAGTCCACAACCGCCACGTGGTAGAGGAATTGCGCGGGGCTGGAGCGATCTTTGTGGAAGAGCTTTCCGAAGTGCCGGAAGGGGCGCGAGTCATTTTCAGCGCCCATGGAGTATCTCCGGCGGTGCGGCAGGAGGCCGTGGCCCGCAGATTGGCGGTGATCGACGCAACATGCCCTCTGGTCACCAAGGTCCATTTGGAGGCCAAACGGTACGCCCAGCGCGGCTACACCATTGTTCTGATCGGCCATAAGGACCATGACGAGGTCATCGGGACGCTGGGCGAAGAGCCTACCGTTTCCATTCTTGTGGAGACCGAAGCGGACGTCGACATCCTCCAATTGCCGGACCCCTCGCGCGTGGTCTATCTTACCCAGACGACGCTCAGCCTGGACGAGACGACGGGGATCATCGCCCGCCTCAAGCAGCGCTTTCCCTTGATCGAGGGACCGCCGGCTCAGGATATCTGCTATGCCACCGAAAATCGGCAACTGGCGGTGAAGGCGATTGCCCCGCAATGCCAGGCGTTGCTGGTGGTTGGTTCGCGCAACAGTTCGAACTCACGGCGTTTGGTGGAGGTCTGTGAATTGGCGGGCGTCCGGTCTTATCTGGTGGATGACGCCGGCGAAGTGAAATCCGAATGGCTGATGGGCGTTCAGACGATTGCCGTAACGGCGGGCGCTTCGGCCCCCGAACACCTGGTGCAGGATTTGATTGCTTCTCTGCAATCCGATCACGGCTTTGGAAGCGTGGAACAAGTGGAGATTAAGGAAGAGGACGTGCGGTTTTCGCTGCCGGCGGAACTGGTTCCGCACGCGTCGCGTCTCACTTCCATCACATTATGATGCCCGGGCTCCAAATTTCCGATGGGTTGCTGGTGCACGCCGAACAATCGGCGCGGCGAGCAGTGGAGGCCTTGCTCAAGATGCGTTCGCAGGAAGGTTTTTGGTGCGCCGACCTCACTGCCGACAGCACTCTGGAATCCGACTTTATCCTTTTGCAGCTTTGGATGCACCCGCCAGAGGGGAAAACCTGGAATCCACCCACCCGGCCCTTGATCGACAAAGCAGTGCGGTCGATTCTGGCGCGCCAACTCCCCGATGGGGGCTTCAATATCTATCAACAGGGTCCATCGGAGATCAGCGCCAGCGTGAAGGCTTACTTTTCGCTGAAACTCGCGGGCGTCGATTGCGGCGACGCGCGCATGGTCCGGCTGCGCGACCGCATTCTGGCGATGGGCGGGTTGCAGCGCGCCAACAGCTACGTCAAGATCAACCTGAGTCTGTTCGGCCTCTACCCGCGGGAGCACGTGCCATCGGTGCCACCCGAGGTGATGTTGGCCGGTAAGCTGATCTACGAAATGTCTTCCTGGACGCGCGCCATTGTCATTCCGCTGTCCATTGTGCACGCGTCGCGTCCCATGAAACCCGTGCCTGAGGGTTTCCACATTGATGAATTACACGCCGCGGGCGTCAGCTTCGCCTTCCCCAACGATAAGGGCTTTTTTTCCTGGAAGAACTTCTTCCTGCGCGTCGATGGATTGCTGAAACTGTGGGAAAAACACGGCCCGAAGGGTGTGCGCCGCATGGCGATGCGAAAGGCTCTCGATTGGTCTCTGGAGCATACGCGCCACTCCGACGGCCTCGCTGCCATCTATCCTCCGATGATGTACCTCATCATGGCGCTGGATGTGATGGGTGTTCCCCGCGATCATGCCGATCACCTGGAGGCGCAACGCCAATTCGACCGCCTGATGACGGAACGCGGCGGCGATGCCGGCTTCTTCTTCCAACCTTGTTTCTCCGTGGTTTGGGACACCGCCATTGCGGCATTTTCGGTGGGCGAATCGAACATGGCGCCGCCCGATGCGCTCCAATCTACGGCGGACTGGCTGCTCCGGAAAGAGATCCGCCGCCCCGGCGATTGGTGCGTGAAACGGCCCGGCGTGGAACCATCCGGCTGGTATTTCGAACACGCCAACGAGTTTTATCCCGACATCGACGATACGGCCATGGTTTTGCTTGCCATGCGCCATGCGCGCGCGAGCAGTATTCCGGACCAGCAGAAAGCCATCGACCGCGCCGTGAACTGGCTGTTGGCCATGCAATCCAAAGACGGCGGATGGGCAGCCTTCGACGTGGATAACAATTGGGGATTCCTGGCCGACGTTCCCTTCGCCGACCATAACGCCATGCTCGATCCCACCTGCCCCGACATTACCGGGCGGGTGATGGAAGCGCTGGTGGCGCATGGAACTCCGCCTTCGCACCCCGCCATCCAGCGCGGCGCGGCGTTCCTACGCAAGACGCAGGGGGCGGATAGCAGTTGGTATGGCCGCTGGGGCGTGGATTACATCTATGGAACTTTTCTTGCGTTAAGAGGATTGCGAGCCGCCGGGGAAAGCGACCGCGAGGCGCATATCCTGCGCGCCGGAGAATGGCTGCGGGCCATCCAGAACGCCGACGGCGGATGGGGAGAAAGCTGCGAAAGCTATGACCGCAATTCGTTTGTTGCGGCTCCCAGCACGCCTTCGCAAACCGCCTGGGCCGTGCTAGGCTTGCTGGCCAGCGGCGATCAGATCAGCGAAAGCGTCCGCGATGGCATCGAGTATTTGATCGAAACCCAGAAGAGCGACGGGACTTGGGATGAGACGCTGGCAACGGGGACCGGATTCCCGCGCGTCTTTTATTTGACGTATCACTTATATCGAAATTCGTTTCCCGCGCTTGCGCTTTCGGCATTTCTGAATGAGAAATACGCCTGAAAAGTGAAGCCGGTACTGATTACAGGAGCGACAGGATTTATTGGCTGGCATGTGGCAAGACAACTCGTGGAGCGCGGAGAGCGCGTACGCTGTCTGGTGCGCGCGTCCAGCCGTCTGCGCGAACTCGAGGCCGAAACCGTTTGCGGAGATCTGCGTGACCCCTCTTCGCTCCAACATGCCGTCGCCGGTTGTGGCACCGTCTATCATGTCGCCGCCGATTACCGCTTGTGGTCGAAGAATCCACAGGACCTTTACGACTCCAACGCCGGTGGCACGCGCAATATCCTACAGGCCGCCCGCCAGGCCGGAGTGGAACGGTTCGTCTATACCAGCACGGTGGGATGCATCGGCATCCCGGATGGTGGAATCGGAGACGAATCAATGCCGGTGACCATTCAGCAGATGAGCGGCCACTACAAGCGATCGAAGTTCCAGGCGGAACGGACCGCCCTCGAATTCGCGCGGGACGGCTTTCCGGTGGTCATTGTGAATCCTACCGCCCCTGTGGGCGATCACGATTTCAAGCCGACGCCGACGGGGAAGATCATTGTCGATTTTCTCAAACGGCAGATGCCCGCCTACGTCGATACGGGACTGAATCTGGTGGACGTGCGGGATACGGCAAAGGGTCACTTGCTGGCGGCGGAACGGGGAAAGCCTGGGGAGCGCTATATTTTAGGTTGCCGCAACATGACCTTACGAGAGATCCTGGAAGGTCTGGGGCAAATCAGCGGAATACCCGCGCCTCAGGTCAGGATTCCGTATGCGGTGGCCTACGCGGCCGGAGTCTGCAGTACCGGTTGGGCATCCCTGACAGGGAGCGAGCCGCGCGTGCCGCTGGAAGGCGTGCGCATGGCGCGAAAGAAGATGTTCGTTTCGTCTGAAAAGGCGAAGCGGGATTTGGGATTTGAGCCGGCCCCCGTGGAGGGGGCTTTGCAGCGAGCCGTCGACTGGTTCCGCGCAAACGGTTATTGCTAAGTGAATGCGATCGTAATGGTAGCTGCTGAAAAGTTCGAGTTTGACGGCGTCCTGCGGCGTACCACGGGCGTGCGTCAACTCGGCTGGCCCATGCGATTCGCCGCCGAGGGAACCCTCAACGGCCGGAGAGTGGTCTTCGTGGCCAATGGCCCAGGTCCGCGGTTGGCGGCAGAGGCCTTGGAGACGGTACTTCGCGCAATGCCTGTGGATCAGGTGGTGAGCACGGGAACGTGCGGCGGCCTGGACCCGGCCCTGCGCGTCGGCGATGTTGTGGAAGCGGGGGAAGTGCTCGATTCCGTTTCGGGCGAGAAATTCGCCACGGTATCGAATGCGGGCTCCACCATCGTCAGTCAGAATCGAGTCGCGGTAACGGCGGCGGAAAAGAGAACCCTGCGCGGGACCGGAGCCTCCGCCGTGGAAATGGAAGCGGCCGGAGTTGCCCGTAGTGCCGCTGCTCACACGCTGCCGTTCTTCTGCATTCGCGCGGTGAGTGACGATGCCGATGCCGGGCTTCCCCTGGACTTTAACTGTTATCGGGACGACGCCGGCCGCTTTGACCGAAGCGCCATTGCCAAGGCAGCCGTGATGCGTCCTTTTTCGCGCATCCCAGCTTTGATCCGCCTGCACCGCAACGCGGGCATTGCATCTGAGAAACTAGGAGAGTACCTTGCAAGTCGCTTCTAGTATTCAACCTCCCATCACGATGCGGGCAGCCGTCTACAAAGGCGACAGCATCGTTGCGGTCGAAAGTGTCCCCACGCCGGGCATCGGCCGCGGCGAACTGTTGGTGCGCGTGGAAAGCTGCGGCATCTGCCATACCGACCTGAAGAAGGTGGAGCACAACCTGCTGCCGCCGCCGCGCATTTACGGACACGAAACGGCCGGGGTCGTGGTTGCCGTGGGCGAGGGCGTCACGAAGTTTGCGCCTGGCGATAGGGTGATCGCGTTCCACCATATCCCGTGCGGAGAATGTTTTTACTGCCGCAAGAACCTGTACGCGCAGTGCCCTGTTTATAAGAAGGTCGGCATCACCGCCGGTTACGAGCCCGCGGGCGGCGGCTTTGCGCAGTATATCCGCGTCATGGATTGGATTGTGCGGCGCGGCGTGGAGAAGATTCCCGACGGAGTTTCCTTCGACCGCGCGTGCTTCGTGGAGCCCGTCAACACGTGCCTGAAGGCCGTGGAAATCGCCGCGCCGAAGCGAGACGAATTGGCGTTGGTGTTGGGCCAGGGCCCCATCGGATTGATCTTCACGATGCTGGTGGCTCGCACCGGCGCAAGAATGTTGACTACCGATGGAATGGCAACGCGCAGGGAGTTATCCGTGCGCTTTGGAGCGGCGGCAAGCTTTGATCCGCAGGCCGTCGATTTGGCCCGCGAGGCTGCCGCGTTAACCGATGGACGCGGGGCCGACGTAGTTTTTGTTTGTGCTTCCGCGCCGGGGATTGTGGAGCAGGCGGTTCGCGCCAGCAGGCCTGGAAGCCGCATACTGTTATTTGCACAAACCTCGCACAAAGAAAGAATCGAAGTGTCCGGTGCGGACATCTGTGTGGGAGAGCGAACTCTTTTTGGCGCCTACAGCGCCGACGTGGACTTGCAGGCCGAGTCCGCGAGACTGGTTTTTAGCGGGGATTTGCCGGTGGAGGACCTCGTTTCCCACCGCCTTCCGCTCGACGAGATCCGGTCCGGGATGGACAAGGCTTTGCATCCTGACTCCAAATCGTTGAAAATAATTGTTCAGCCCCAGAGGACGACAAAGTGAAACAACAGATGATGGCCGCTGTGCTGTACGGCAGAGAAAGTCTGCAGATTGAGCCGGTAGCCGTTCCCCAAGTTGGACCGGAGGACGTATTAGTACGCGTTCGCGCCGCCCTCACCTGTGGGACCGATGTGAAAGTTTTTCAACGCGGCTATCACGCGCGCATGATTGTTCCGCCCGCCTTGTTCGGCCACGAGTTGGCCGGTGACATTGTTTCGGTTGGAGAAAACGTCCGCAAGTTCCATGTGGGCCAGCGCGTGGTTTCGGCAAACTCCGCTCCTTGTGGAGCCTGCTTCTATTGCGCGCGCAATAAGGAGAACCTGTGCGAGGATCTTTTATTCAATAACGGGGCTTACGCCGAATACATCCGCATCCCGGGGCGCATTGTACAGAAGAATTTATACGAGATTCCGGCGCACATCAGCTATCAGGACGCGGCGCTGATAGAGCCGCTGGCTTGCGTCATGCGCGGATTGGAAGAGTGCGGTCTGGAAGGCGTGGAAACCATCGCCGTCATCGGCCTGGGACCCATTGGCCTGATGTTCGTGCGCCTGGCGCGCGTATTCGGCTGCCGTGTCATCGCCATTGGCCGCCGCAAATCGCAGTTGGACAAGGCCGCGAAAATGGGCGCAACCGATCTGCTGTGCACGGCCGATTCCTACGATCATGCGGCGCGCGTCCGCGAGCTGACCGGCAAGCGCGGCGTCGATATCGCCATTGAAGCGGTCGGCACGCCGGAAACGTGGCAGCTTGCCGCGCGCATGGTCCGCAAGGGTGGAACCGTCAACTTCTTCGGCGGCTGCCCCAACGACAGCGCCGTCGCCTTGGACACCAGCCTGCTGCACTATTCGGAGATCACCTGCAAGGCGACCTTCCATCACACGCCCGCGTATATCCGCAAGGCGCTCGACACCGTGAGCCGTCTCGATATCACGGCGCGCGATCTTGTGAACCGCGAAGAGCCGCTCACCAATTTGCTGGAAGTGCTCCGTCACCTCATGAGCCATAACGGTCACATGAAGACGGCCATCATCCCTTAGTCCCCATGCACGCGGATCGCGCCGTCCGCCAGCGATTTCTTTCCCCGCGGGATTTTGTCTTTCATTCCGAAGCGGCCTCGTGGAGCTGGTCCGCGCCGGAAGCCTCAGCCTACACGCGCTGGCTTGCCACCAGCCACTACGAAAATTTTCACGTCGTCAGCTTTTTGCTGCCGAAGCGGCTGCACCAGGATTTTTTCAATGTCTACGCATTTTGCCGCTGGAGCGACGATCTTGGCGACGAGATCGGCGACACGGCGGAGAGCCTGCGTCTGCTGCAATGGTGGCGCGGTGAATTGGAAGCGATGTTCGCTGGCAAAGCCTCCCATCCTGTTTTTGTGGCACTGCGGGACACCGCCGCACGGCACAGGCTTCCCGTCCAACCTTTCGCGGATTTAATTACGGCCTTCGAACAGGATCAGACCGTCACGCGCTACCGGAGTTGGGAGGATGTGTTCGCCTACTGCCGTTACTCCGCAAATCCGGTGGGGCGTCTGGTCCTCTATTTATGCGGATACCGGGACGCCGAACGCCAGCGCCTCAGCGACGCTACTTGCACAGCGCTGCAGCTTGCCAATTTCTGGCAGGACGTGGCTGTGGATCTGGAAAAAGATCGCGTCTACATTCCGCTGGATGTGATGGATCGTCACGGTTGCACGGTGGAGGATCTGTTCGCGCGGAAGAACTCGACGGCATTCCGCGCGGTGATGGTGGAATGCACGGACGTTGCCCGCAAGTTGTTTGTCGAGGGGCTGGCGCTGCCCGCCCTGGTGGACCGCCGTCTGGCAGTGGATCTCGATCTGTTCAGCCGCGGTGGACTGAAAGTGCTGCAGAAGATCGAACGGCTTGATTACAACGTACTGGCAAAACGTCCGGCCATCTCCAAGCCGGAGCGAGTGGCGTTATTGCTGCGCACGCTGCTCCGCGTAGCTTTCCGGAAAGCGGCATGAACAGGCCCGTGGAAGTCTCCTACGCCTGGTGCGCTGATGTGGCGCGCCGTCGCGCAAAGAATTTTTATCCTTCCTTTTTGTTGCTGGACGCGCGGCGGCGGCGTTCCATGTGCGCGGTCTACGCCTTCATGCGCGTCTGCGACGATCTCAGCGACGAACCCGGCGAGAAGACAATGGAGGTTTTCGAAGACTGGCGCGTGCAAATGCAATCGGCCTTGCAGGGCGGCGGTCTCGACTCGCATCCCGTTTGGCCCGCGCTCCACGATACCGTGACGCGCTACAAGATCCCGCATGAGTATCTGCATCAAATGATCGACGGAGTCGCCTACGATATCGCATTTCGCCGCATGAACACGTTCGAAGAACTCTATGCGTACTGCTACCGCGTCGCGTCCGTGGTGGGACTGACGGTGGTGCACATTCTCGGGTTCCGCTCGCCGGATGCTCTCCCGCTTGCGGAAAAATGCGGTGTCGCTTTTCAACTTACCAATATTCTGCGCGATGTTTCGGAGGATTTCGGGAATGGGCGCCTCTACCTTCCGGCAGAAGATTTGACGCGGTTCTCCGTTGCGGAATCGGATCTCGCAGGGCAGCGCGTATCGGAGCCGCTGCGAAACCTGCTGCAATTCGAAGCCGCGCGCGCGAAGCAGTATTACCGCGACGCGATGCCGCTGTTGGATTTAGTGGAACCGTCGGGCCGCGCGATGCTGCGGGCGATCATCGAGATCTACAGCCGGTTGCTGCTGCTCATCGAATCGGAGAACTACGAAGTGTTGGGGCGTCGCTTGTCGGTGTCGAAGCCGCGCAAGTTGTGGATCCTGGCGAAATCCTACCTGAAATCTTCCTAAGCTGCAAGGATTTTCTTTGGTTGCGGCTGTGCTGTTCTGTGGGGCAGGTCTCCAGACCTGCAGCGGGATCTCCAGATCCCGCATGGCCTCGCAAGAGGCCATCGGCTGCTTTGCAGCCGCCCGGGAGATTACGATTACTTCAGGCAGAGCCGGTCTGGAGACCGGCTCGCAGATCTGGAGATCTGCCCCACACAAACTCGGGAAATGTCCAAAATCAGCCCCACAATTCATGAACGGGGCCGTAGCGATCCTGGCTGGATTCGGGCACGTACTCGAATCCGCGGCCGAACCGGCTGTCCCTGCGCAGCGTCGTCCAATCGATGCCTAACGCGGAGTAGATAGTCGCTTCGATATCTTCCGCGCGCACTTCGCGGTCTCGCGACCAGCCCGGCTCAACAATCGTCGCCCCCAACGGATCTGTCGCGCCAATGGCGCGCCCGCCGCGAATCCGCGCCCCGGCAAACAGCGCCGTCTGCTGTGCGAAGTGATCGCGCCCGCCTGCGCCATTCAACCCGGGCGTGCGGCCAAACTCGCCCTGGGCGACGATTAACGTCTCGTCGAACAGCCCTTCGGTCTTCAAGTCCGTTATTAACCGGCTCAGCCCGTTGTCGAACTCCGTGGCCATCGGCGTCAGCCGCGCGTAAAGGTTGTTGTGATGGTCCCAGCCTCCATAAGTGATTTGAATGAATCGCGTGCCCATGTTCGCCTTCAATATGTTGCGTGCCGTCAGGCAGGCATCGCCCAGCGCCGACGTTCCATACTGCGCGCGCTCGGAGGCATTCAAATTGAAGATCTGATCGACGCTGCTGTTGTACATCAGCATTTGCGAGCGCAGCTTCCAATCGGCAATCTCATCCGGCGAATCGCCAAGGCTCGCTCCCGGCGCACCCGCCGTTTCCGCGTCCCGCAGCAGACTCATGCGGGATGCAAAACGGTCGCTTCCATCGGGATGCTTTGTGTTCGGGAATCCGGCGCCGGCGGTCAGCATAAAGGGCGCGTTGGCCACCGGAAGAAATCCCGAAGCCACACGCGGAGTTCCATTCAGTGCGATGAAGGTCGGCAGCACCGAGCCTTTCTTGGCCAACTCCACGGAGACCACGGACCCGATATGCGGGCTCAGTTTCGCCAGCGGCGTCGCCGGGTTGCGGCCGAGTTGCACCCACGTCTGCATCAGCCCGTGGACGTTCGCCCACGCGCGAACGGACCGGACCAGGGCCAGCGAGTCAATCTGTCCGGCGAGCTTCGGCATGAGCCCTTGCGGAAACAGTAAGCCGTTGTACTCGGTCGGCTTGAACTGCGCCACGGGCATTCCGTTCGCCGGTTTCAAATCGAACGTGTCGGTATGGCTGGGCGCGCCTTGCAGCATGAAGAAGATCACATTCTTCGCCGTGTTCTTCGTCGTCACCGCCGCGCGCGCCACGGTCTCCATCGGCGCACCGGGCATCAGCATGTATCCGCCCACGGCCGAGCCGACATGGCGGAAAAACAACCTGCGCCCCAGTTGCGGCTTGCTCCAGTAAGGGGCGCCGGCAACTTTGCTTTCATCGAATCCGAAACGATTTTTCATGATGCCCCTTTCTCAGTAGCTGAAAAGAAATTCGATCTTGTTGATGCACATCCAGGCTAGGTCTTCAGCGGCAGCCCTGCGATCCGCGGTCTTCGCCAGGAAAGTCATCGCCGTTGCCCGCTCCGCCTCAGTTGGCATGCGCGAGAGAAACGTCAGGTATGCTTCCTCCACCATCGCCGCGTCCGTCATCTGCGCCATGGCGGCAAGTTTTGGCGAGCGCGCGGTTTTCACGCGGGTCGACACAAACGAATCGTTCATCAGGTAGAGCGACTGCTGAATGGACCCCGCCTGGCTTCGCTCCTGCGTGTCGCGATCGCCACGCAGGAAGGTGTTCATGAAGTTTCGCGCCGTAGCGTCGCTGGCGGGTTCCACCGGTTCCGGAAGCTGCATCGCCCATTCCACGCGCGACGGAAATCCCGCCACGGTGTAACTGCCCGGCGCGCCGGTGGCAGCCGCGACGGCGTCGTGAACTTCCTCGCCTTCCATGCGGCGCGCAAAATGCCGCGCGAACAAGGGAACGTAATCGCTGCTCCACTCTCCGTCATAGCGCGAGCTCAATTGATAGGCCGACGATTGCACCAGCGTTTTCAGAAACTCCCGCAGCTGAAAATTCTGTTTCGCCAGTTCCGCCGCCAGCTTGTCCAGCAACTCCGGATGAGTAGCCTGAAACTCCCACGGTTCTTCCGGAGGATTGGCCGGATCCAGGCGCGCCGGATCCAACGCGTCCACGGGATCCGCCACGGCCAATCCGAACATCTGTTTCCACAGCCGGTTCGCCAGATTGCGCGCGAACATCGGATCGCGCACCAGATTGTCGGCGAAGGCGCCGCGCCAATCGCCATCTCTTGGCGTTGCTCCGGTTTCCCGATAGACGGGCGAGACCACCGCCATTCCTGCCACGGGCTTCCGCTCCGGCCGGTTTCCCGAATTCGTGTTGAGGTCGTACCAGCCGTCGGACATGTCCGACACCATGAAGCTTCCGCGTGGATTCGACGCCGTCAGCGCCATGCGCGAAAAGAAGGCGGCCATGCTTTGCGCATCCCAGCGCGTCTGCGCGGTTCCCCACACGTTGACCTGATTTAAATGCCGGCGTCCGTCGTGACAGAGCAGGCAATCGTAATTTCCCAGGCCGAGAAATGTTGTGACGGTGCGCACCAGCATCGTATCGTAGGTGTCCTGCATCGGACCCATCGCCGTGCTCGCGCCCATGGGGAAATTCGCCGCGCCCGCCGCCGCATCGTAATTGTTGCCCTTCCCGGCAATCACTTCGCGGGCAATTGCCGTAAACGGCCTGTTGTGGCTCACGGCGTCGCGAATGTAACTGTGAAACGCGTTGCGGCCGTCGGCATTGCGATTGGCGGCGGCATTGATCAGAGTGGAAGTGTTCTGCAGCAAGTCGCCCATCCACATCGTCCAGCGGTCGGTGAACTCCGCCGAGTTGAGCAGTTTGTCGATCACTGCGTCGCGCTTGTCCACGCTGGAATCGGCAAGAAAAGCCCGGATGTCGGCAGGGGCCGGAATACGCCCGGTGAGATCGAGGTAGATGCGGCGAAAGAACTCTTCGTCGGTCGACAACGGCGCTGACTTTACACCTTTGCGGGTCAGCTTGCCCAAAATCTCGTCGTCGATGAAGTTTCGACGGGGGATCGTGTCGGCCGCCACGGCCCGCGCGCCTCGCAAGTCGAGCTTCCTGGTGTTGGCATCGATCCTGCCGCGAATGAGCGCGGACTTATTCAGGAATTCCGCCGGATCGTTAGCGAAGCGGCAATCGCCAATGGAGACCGTCTTCTCCTGGCCGGCGCAAACCGACGCTAGCCCGGCAATGGCGGCAGCGGTAAGGAAAAGCTTACAGAGCCTCATGGCACCCCCTGCGTTTTCTACTGCCTGAATTATACACGCGTAGTGCGGCGCCGATTGTTAAGGTGTGTTATGCCAATGCTAAGATCCGCTTATGCTGCTACTTCTCCTAATACTGCTAAGCAATTCCTCTGAGGCGCAGGTTCTTTCCGTGGGGGAAAAAAAGGCCGGCAAAGTCTCGTTCTACACGCTCGACGGCAAACGCCTGGGCGAAACCGGCGTCGGCAGTTTCCCTCATGAACAGGTGCTCTCAGCGGACGGACGGCTCATCTACATTTCCGACAACGGCCTTTTGTGGATGACGGACCCGGGAGAAGGAACCAACTCCATCTCCATCATCGACGTGGCGTCCCGGAAACGCACCGGCACCATCGACTTGGGCCGTTATCGACGCCCGCATGGAATGGATCTCGACAAAAAGACAGGACATCTGATTGTGACGATTGAGAATCCAAACGGACTGCTCCTGGTGGACCCCATTGCGAAAAAAGTTCTGCGGATGTTCGATGTGAAGGGAAACAATCCTCACATGGCCATCTTCGGCCCGCGCGGCGAAACGGCATTTGTGAGCAATACGAACTCGGGAACGCTGGCCGCCATTCGCTTGAATGACGGCGCGGTCACATTGGTGAAGGTGGGCGAACGGCCGCAAGGCGCGGTCATGACTCGCGATCAACGACGTCTCTTCCTCACCGTCATCGACGGCAAAGCGGTGGTGCTGTTGGATACCACGGGCCCGAAAGTGACGGGCCGCATCGCCACCAGCGGCGGGCCGGCGCGACTTGCTTTGACTCCCGACGAAAAGACGCTCGTCTACAACCTGCAAGCCGAAGAGCGCTGCGGCTTCGCCGACGTCGCCACGGGAAAAGAGATCGGATGGGTGAAGATTCCCGGCAAGCCATTGTCATTGAGTTTGTCTCGCGATGGAAGCAGGGCCTACCTTGGATTACAGGACAGCGATAAGATCGCCATCGTCTCCGTGCGCGACAGAAAAGTCCTGCGCGTGATCGACATGCCGCGCGGCTCGGGCCCCGACACTATCCTCGAACTGCCGTAACCATCCGAAATCTTCCCTACGGTGGGGCAGGTCTCCAGATCGCCTCTGCCGGAAGTACCTGTATTCTCTGAGGCGGCTGCGTCGCAGCCGATGGCCTCTGACGAGGCCATGCGGGATCTGGAGATCCCGCCGCAGGTCTGGAGACCTGCCCCACACAGATTTTCAGAGAGTAGTAGTTCGGCGCGGCCCGTGAGAAGATAGTGGCTTACGGATGGAATTCATCCTTCAGCGCTACAAAAACCTCACTACGCTATTGGTCATCCTGGCGGCGCAGTTGGTGTTGCTGGCCTATCAGGTGAAGACCGGGCAGGACATGCGCCTGCTGCGAATCTGGGCGATAACGGCGGTCACACCCTTCGCGCGCGTGGTGGAAATGGTGCGCGGCGGCACCTCCGGATTCCTGAAGGACTACCTCGTCCTTCTCAACGCCCGCGAGGAAAACCGGAAATTGCGAACGGAGATGGACGGCTACAAACTGGAGAACCAAATCCTGAAAGCGGAAATGGCCAAGGCGGACCGCGCCCGCGTACTCGCCATCTTCCAGACCGCCACTCCGTTGAAGACGCTTGCCGCCAGCATTGTCGCCAACGCCGCCGGCACGAATGCAAAGGTCGTCTACGTCGATCGCGGATCGAATTCCGGTCTGCGTCCCGGCATGGCCGTCATTACTCCCGACGGCATCGCCGGAAAAGTGATCTCGGTCTACCCCACCGCTTCGCAGGTCATGCTGCTTACCGATTCCAGCTTCGCGGCCGGCGTGGTATCGGAGAGATTCCGCGTTCATGGCACGGCAAAGGGTCAGGGTCACGGAACGTTGGTGGTGGATTACGTCCCGTCGGAATTGCGCGTGGAAGTGGGCGAGAAGTTTTACACCTCCGGGGATGATCGTATCTTCCCCAAAGGCCTTCTAGTGGGCGAGGTGAAAGTGGTTCGCCCGGGACGAAACTACAAAGAGATCTTTGTCGCCCCCAGCGCCTTCCAACTCGGACTGGAAGAAGTACTCATCGTTGTGGGAGGAGTGCATCAACCCCTGCCGGGGGAAAAAGCGGAACCGCTGCCCTATCATTTAATGACGACACCGGGAGCGCGCCAGGAAGTCCCCAATGCGGGAAACACCGTCACCGCCCCCACCACTGACGCCGACCGCATCCGCGAAAAAGTGCGCAAGCTCGGCGAGACCTCCGGCGTGAAGTTCGGCGAAGGCGGACGCCTGCCCGATTTTTCCTCCACCACGGCGTCCCCTCCCGCGGGACAGCGATGAAGCGCGACGCATGAGTGATTTCAACGACCGTGTGATTGTCACCGGCAAGCCGCGCGGAACCATCTCCAAGTATCAACCGCTGGTTCTTTTTCTAACGCCGCTGCTGGCCATCCTTTTTCAGATCTACGTTCCGCGCTTTGTCGCCTACCTGGCGTTTCTCGATCTGCCGCTGCTGGTGACCATCTACTTCGCGTTCATGCGCCGCTCACCCATTGCCGGTCTGTTTCTAGGCGCGGGGATTGGGTTGGTCCAGGACGCGCTATCCGACCAGCCGCTGGGAATGTTCGGCATCGTGAAGACGCTGGTGGGTTATTTGGCAGCGGGTTTCAGCCAGCGTTTCGCCTCAGAGACGGCGATGCTGCGCATTGGCGTCGCATTTGCCTTCTATCTCGGTCATCAGTTTCTCTACTGGACGCTGCAGCGCGCACTGCTGGGTCTGCCCGTTAGCTTCGATCCGGGCCGGGTGCTGCTGCTTGGCGTGCTCAACGCATTGGTGGCCGCGCCTCTCTTCCTATTGTTGGATAAACTGAGAGACAGAGGATAGTGGTGAAGCCGCAGTTTCCCCCGGGCCAGGAAGATGATAGCCGCATCGACAGCCGGCGTCTGTTACGCGAAGATACGAAATTCGCGGAACGTAGGATTACCGCGTCGTACTACCTGATTTGCGCCGTATTCCTGTTTTTGGTTTTCGGCTTCTGGGAATTGCAGATTCGCAGCGGCGACTATTACGTCGAAGCGGCGGACCGGAACCGCATTAAGTCCGTACCCCTGATGGCGCCGCGGGGAAAGATCCTCGATCGTGACGGACGGGTGATTGTCGATAATCACGCTTCCTACCGGCTGCTTCTGTCGCGGGAAACGTTGAAGCACGCGCATCTGAAACCGATCGCCGAAGGTCTGAATCTCGATTACGAAGAGCTTGAGGCGAAGTTGAAGCGCTTCGATCGCACTCGTCCTAAATACGAGCCCATGCCGATCAAGGATGAGTTGACCGCGGCCGAACTGGCATTTGCCGATTCGCACCGCGACCCCGAAACGTTTCCCGAAATGGAGATCGTCGAATCGCACACGCGCGTTTATCCGGCCGAAGGTCTCGCTTCCCACGTAACGGGATACGTCGGAGAAATCAGCGACAACGAATTGAATAGCGATCAATTCGGCAGAAGCAAACCGGGCGATATTGTCGGCAAGGCCGGCATCGAGCGCCAGTACAACGACCTGCTGAGCGGCATTGATGGCCAGCGCCAGGTGATGGTGGACAATCGCGGCAATGAGCGCCTGGTGCTGGGTTACAAGCCCGCCGAGCCGGGCCGCAATCTGCAGCTCACCGTGGATCTGGATCTGCAAGTGGTCGCCGAACTCGCCATGGAGGGCCGCCGCGGTTCCGTGGTCGCCCTGGACCCGCGTAATGGGGAAGTGCTCGCGCTGGTGAGCCACCCGGTTTACGATGCCAACAAAATGTCGGGACGCATCTCCACTGCAAGTTGGAAAGAGATTGTCTCCAATCCCGGCAAGCCGCTTTTGAATCGCGCCCTGCAGGCGCAGCTTGCCCCGGGTTCGACCTTCAAACCCGTGGTGGCCCTTGCGGCATTGGAAACGGGATCCATTGAAGACAATTACGCGGTGACGTGTACCGGCGCGGCTACTTATTATGGAGTTACGCACGCCTGCCATCAAAAAGGCGGCCACGGTCCCATCCGCTTGAACGAGGCCATCTCCAAGTCGTGCGACGTGTTTTTCTACGCCACGGGTCACCGGACGGGTATCGACAATATTGCCCGCTACGCGGAGATGGCGGGACTCGGCGTCAAGTCCGGCATCGACCTTCCTTACGAATTGGCCGGGCTCGTCCCTTCCAAGCGTTGGAAGGTACGCACGCAGCGCGAAAAATGGTACGCCGGGGAAACCATCTCCGTGGCCATTGGGCAGGGCGCTTTGACCGTCACGCCGCTGCAACTGGCGCGCGCCATCGGCGGCCTTGCGGCGGGAGGCGTTTGGCACCGCCCGCATCTGGTGAAGGAGGCGCAAAGCACGGCCGCTGCCCACAAGGCCTCACTCGGCGCGGACCATCTGCTCAGAGTGATTCAAGGGATGAGCGGCGTGGTGAACGCCGGCGGCACCGCGGCGCGCGCGCGTATTCCCGGTATCGAGATGTGCGGCAAGACGGGCAGCGCGCAGGTGGTTTCGCTCGACCTCAGCAAAGCCAATAAGACCAATCGGGATTATGCCGATAATGCGTGGTTTGTCGGCTTCGCTCCCAAAGATTCGGCGGAGATTGTGGTGGTTGCGCTGTTTGAAGGCGGCGTGCACGGAGACCGTGCCGCGCCTATTGTGCGCGACGTCGTGAAAGCATATTTCGACAAAAAGAAAAAGCTGGAGCAAAACGCCAGGACCGTGGCGATGCAAACGATTCTACGGCCGCCCGGCGCCGGTCAGGAGGTTCGATAGGTGCGCGGCGGACGAACCCTTCGCGATTCCGACTGGACCATCTGGAGCATCGCGCTGTTCCTTTCCGCGGTTGGCGTGATGCAAATCTACAGCGCCACGCGCGGCAGCATTTGGCGCGGCGCGTGGAGCAAACAAGCCTTCTCCATCCTGTTGGGGATTCTGCTCGCCTACCTGATTAGCCGCGTGGATTACCATACCCTGCTGGGCCAGGTTCCTTTGCTCTATGGAACCACCATTGTGCTGCTGCTAATCACTTACCTGGCGGGCCCGCAGATCTTTGGATCGCGCCGCTGGATCCCCTTGCCGGGTGGATTCAGCTTTCAGATCTCGGAATTCGCTAAACTGGTAATCATCCTGCTGGTAGCCAGATACCTGTCGGCCATTCGAAACGACCGGGTGGACAGGGGCCAGTTATTGAAGTTGTGCGGCCTTGTTGCCGTGCCAATGGCGCTGGTGATGAAGCAGCCCGATTTGGGAACCTCGTTGACTTTCGTTCCCATTCTAATGGCGGGCATTGTATTGCTTGGTTTGCGATGGCAGCATTGGTTGGCGGTTGCGGTCGTTGGATTGGTTCTGATTCCGGTGGTATGGAACTACTATCTGCTGGATTATCAGAAGCGGCGGCTCAGCACTTTTGTGGATCCGGGACAGGACCCAAGAGGAAAGGGCTACCAGTTGATTCAATCCAAGATCGCGGTGGGTTCGGGCGGCGCATGGGGCAAAGGAGTCGCCATGGGGTCGCAGACGCAGCTCCGGTTTCTGCCGGCGCCGCATACGGATTTTATTATGGCGGCCTTTGCCGAAGAGCATGGGTTTGCCGGTGTGATTGTATTATTGGGATTGTACATGCTGTTGATCCTGCAGGTGACGCAAAATGCGCGGTTCTCGTCCGACAAGGCGGGGATGTTCATCTGTATGGGCGCGGCGATGATGTTGCTGTTCCACGTATTGGTGAACGCCGGCATGGTCATTGGCCGAATGCCGGTAACAGGAATTCCGATGCCGCTGATGAGTTACGGCGGCTGCAGCGTACTGACGACGTTCATGACGCTGGGTTTGGTGAACAACGTCCGCTTACGGCGTTATGTGAATTAGAAAAAAGGCGTGGCGGGTTGTTCCGGGTAGTTTGGAAAAGGATTTTGAAAAAGGTTTTAGGCCGGCGTTTTGAGCCCGCCGCGGAAAACGCGCATGCGTTTAGTTCCGGGTGTCGCGGCTAGTACGTGGACGGGAGCGTTGCTCCGCCGGCTGAAGTAGCTGTTTGCCCGCGGCCCCTGCCGCGAATCGGAATCCAGTTCCTACCGGTCAGCCCTATTGCGGCCAAGTCCGCACACGTCCCATGGAAGGGATTAGGAATGACGAAAGAATTGGTGATTTCCGCCAATCGCCACGAAACGAAAGTGGCGCTTCTCGAAGACGACCAACTGGTCGAAATCTTCTATCAACGTTCGCAGGAGTATTCGCTTGCGGGCAGCGTCCACAAAGGGCGCGTGACACGGGTGCTTCCCGGAATGCAATCGGCGTTTGTCGATTTGGGATTGGACCGCGATACGTTTCTCTACGTAACCGACTTTTTCGAAGAGAGCGATGAGTACGAAGAACTCAGCGCGCCGGAAGAGAGGCGGCCTCGCCATCAACAGCGGCAGCAGCAAGCCCCGCGGCAGGAAGCGCGGCCTCAGATTGCGGAGCCGGCGGCTGCACCGGCCGGTGACGCGCCGGCAGGCGAAATCGCGGCGGCAGCTCCCGCGGCTCAAGGAGAGCGCAGAGATCGGGATCGTGGTGGTGATCGCGGCGGTGATCGTGGCGGTGATCGAGGCGGCCGTGGACGCCGTCGCCGTGGCCGCGGCGGACGCGGGTTCCCGGATAGCAAGTACGCCGATGCCCGATCCTCGGATGCCCCACCGCCTCGCGTAGACGCTCCGCAGCCCGTAGAGGTGGAGCATGTGGCGGGTCCCGCTGCCGAAACCGCGCCGGAAGACCGTATCGTTTTGCCCGGCGAATCGCTTAGGACGTACGCGGGCCGCCCGATGGATGAAATTGCGGCGGAGGCTCCCACATTGGAAGTTTCCGTGCCGGAACCAGTGCCTGTCGAGCCGGTGGCGGCGATGCCGGAACTGCCGGCTGAGCCACCTTCCGAACCTCAGGCCGAGGAAACCGCCCACGGTTTGAGTGAAGCGGAGTTGGATGCCATTCAAGCTCGCGCCGAAGAGATGGCATCGGATGAGCCGGCGGCCGTATCTGCGGAAGCCGCAGTGCGGGAACCGGAGCCAGCGGAAGCCGAATCCGCCGAAGGCGAAGAAGAGCTTGGTGAGGAAGTGTTGGCGGAAGGCGTGGAAGGCGAAGCTCCCGCTGCTGAGGGCGCGGACGGTGCGACGCCGGCATCCGGGGACGCAATGTCCTCCTCGCAGCGTGAACAGACCTCGCGCTTTGGACGCGGCCGCAGAATGCGCCGCCGCCGCGGCGGTAAGGATAGCGTTGAAGTGCGTCCGGCGCCGCGGGAAGCGAAGGAAGATCAACCTCCGCCGCCACGTGAGCCGCGCGACGCGAAAGATCGCCCGCAGCAGTCCATCACGGAGTTGCTGAAGCAAGGGCAGGAGATTGTCGTTCAAGTGGCCAAAGAGCCCATCGGTCAGAAGGGCGCGCGCATTACCTCGCACATCGCTCTGCCTGGACGTTATTGCGTTTACATGCCTACCGTGGAGCATCTCGGCGTTTCCCGCAAGATCGCATCGGATGAAGAACGCCAGCGCCTGCGCCGCATCCTGCAGAAATATCGCGAAGGAATTCCCGGCGGCTTTATCATGCGCACGGCCGGGGAAGGAAAAACGGAAGAACAGATTGCCGGCGACGTTCAATACTTGTCGCAATTGTGGCAGGAGATCAAGCAGAAGGCCGATAAACAGCGGGCTCCGGCGCTGCTCTACCACGATGTGGAAGTGGTGCAGCGACTGTTGCGCGATCAGCTTACCGACAACTTCAAAGCCATCTGGGTGGACAACGAAGAAGTTTACGAAAGCGTGCTGCGTTTCGTGGGACGCTCCAATGCCGCGATGGCGGCGCGCGTAAAGCTATACACGCGTGACGTGCCCATCTTCGATGCCTTCGGCATTACCAGCGAGTTGGAAAAAGCGCTGCGGCCGAAAGTTTGGCTGAAAACCGGCGGCTACATCGTCATCAATCAGACCGAGGCGTTGGTGGCGATCGACATCAATACCGGCAAGTACGTCGGCAAGTCGCACCGCCTGGAAGACACCATCGTCAAGACCAACACCGATGCCGTCAAGGAGATTGTGCGGCAGATTCGCCTGCGCGATCTGGGCGGCATTATCGTGGTGGATTTCATCGACATGGATGAGCGCAAGAATCGCCAGAAGGTGATGCAGGCGCTGGAAGAAGCTATGCGCGCCGACCGCGCGCCGAACAAAATCCTCCAGTTCAACGATTTCGGACTTGTCGCCATTACGCGCAAGCGCGTGAAGCAGAGCCTGGAACGCACGCTCTGTTCGCCATGTCCCACCTGCGAAGGCTCGGGCTACACGAAGAGCGTGCAAACCGTCATCAGCGAGATCCTTGTGGAGGCGCAAAAGCTCTCCGCCCATTTCGAAGGCAAGGAGATCATGCTGCGTGTCCACCCCGGCGTCGCGGTCGCGCTCAAATCGCGCGAGAACGACTACCTGGAAGAACTCGAGGAGTTGTTCAAACGCCCCGTTCTGGTGACCGGCGACAATACGCTGCATCCGGAAAAGTTCGACATCGCCTAAGTTCTTTCCCTGGAACCCTATGGTTTCTCACTGGCTCGCGCTGCTCTTGGCCTGCGCCAGTTCTGCCTTCGCACAATACGCCGATCTCTCCGGCGATTGGCGCATCAGCAAAGATGACAACCCGCGCTATGCGGACGTAAACTTCGACGACAGCGGTTGGAGTTCGGCACGCCTGCCATGGGAGGTCGATCGGAAACTCGGTGTCTATTGGCTGCGCCGCACGCTGCGGACTCCCGCAATTGTGGATGGGCAGGATGCGGCGCTCGTCATTGGAAGCGTGAACGAGTCGTACGAGGTTTATGTCAACGGCTTGCGCATTGCGACAACGCCGGGCTTCGGAACGAACAATCCGCCGTACGTCGAACCGCGCGTGTTTGCACTCGCGCCAGAGATTCTCAGGCCGGCCAACACGGTGGTAGCTCTGCGCATCTGGCGTCCGGCGCGTCTGGTTTGGACGGGTGCGCAACGGGCAAAAGATTTCGGACCGTATCTTATCGCCCCAGCGATAGCCGCCGTCGAACTGGAGATGGCAGCGAGGATGCGGATGACGATCCGCATGACATGGTATCTCCCCCAATCTCTATTTCTCCTCTTCGCCGCCTGCTATCTCATCTGGACCTACCGGAGGGCGCGCGAGTGGCGCGAACTTTTCTGGTTGGCGGTGTTCTGCTTTGGGGCCAGCGGGATCCTCATGCTGATCCCGCTGCCGGATTATCTTCTTAATACTTCGCACGCTGCCATCGCGACGCTCTACAACGCGGCGGCTGCCATCCAGATCATCGGGTTCTCCGAGTATGCGATGGCGGTGCTGGTCATCCGAATCGGATTTTGGCGCTGGTTCATTTGGGTCCCGGCACTGTTGTCCGCGCTGCTTGTATGGTTGCCGTTACCCATCTCACCGGCGATCTTGCCCGTGGCCCTTTTGGCATTCTGGGGTGCGCGCGCACTACAAGGGGACCGGAAGAAGCGGCTGATTGCCTTCCTCATCCTGCTATACGCCGTGTTGCGATTGAATTTGATTTCGGTCAACGACTTGGGAATTGGGCTCCTCCCTGTCGCGATCAACTTTCGACACGTTCTCTTACCGCTAGGAACGGTGTCCGTCGTGGTGATCGTCTCAATGCTGTTTGACACCTTGGGGCGGCTGCTTCGCGACAAGGGCGAAAAGCAGCGAATGGCCGGTGAGCTTCAGGCGGCCAGGGAGATCCAGCAGTTGATGCTTTCCGCCGCGGCTCCCGCACAGGGCGAGTTCACCACCGACTCCGTATGCTACCCGGCGCATGAAGTGGGTGGCGACTTCTATCGCATTCTTGAGGATGGCGACGCGCGTCTGGTGGTGGTCGGCGATGTATCGGGTAAAGGTCTGAAAGCTGCGATGCATGTTTCGGAGATCGTCGGGTCCCTGCGTATGGTGCGGGACCGGACTCCGGCCAGTGTCCTTTCGGCGTTGAACAACGCGTTGGCGGGCCATCTCGACGGCGGTTTCGTCACCTGCTGCTGCGCGCGGCTGGAACCGGGCGGCACCGTTCGGATGGCGAATGCGGGACACCTGAATCCATATCGCAACGGAACCGAAGTGGACCTGGACGGCGGACTTCCGCTGGGCATTCTCCCTGGGGCCATTTACGAGGAGACTGAGATCCAATTGGCCCCGGGGGATCAACTGACCTTCCTGTCGGATGGCGTGGTGGAAGCGGCGGGACCAACGGGAGAACTCTTTGGATTCGACCGGACTCGCGCGATCAGCGGGGCGGCGGCCGCGCGAATCGCCGGCACGGCAAGGGAGTTCGGCCAGAACGACGACATCACGGTGGTCACGGTTCGCAGGTCGTGATCGGGTAAAGTGTTCCGCACTTGGCGCCGATGGAACTACCGATGGGGTTCTTCTTGGGGCTATTCCTGACTCTGGGATGGCTGGCGGCGCACGCACCCGCCGCAGCCTTGCAGCCGGATCCCCGTCTGGCGCAATTGCAGAAGTTCTTCAAGAAATACAACTGCCCCGTAGGGAAACTCGCGCCCTCATTCCTGCGCGCCGCGGATCAATACCGCATCGATTGGCGAATCCTGCCGAGCATCGCTTTGGTGGAATCGGGCGGTGGACGCCGCTACCGCCGCAACAACATCTTCGGCTGGGCCAACGGACGCGTCGGATTCAAAAGCATCGACCGGTCCATTTACTTGGTGGCCGACAAGCTGGCGAATTCCAAATACTACCGCGGCAAGAGCCTGCAAGGGGTCCTGGCCACCTACAATCCTGTCCCCGGCTACGTCGAAACCGTGCAGCGCGTAATGGCCGAACTTTCCGTACCGCCACGTTCTATCGCATTCGCCGACTGAGCAAAGAAAAAGGCGGGACCGGCTCTCGCCGAACCCGCCATTGAACAGGAAGATTGCCGGCTGGTAGTTCAGTTGCCCGCCGGGGCGTCCTGACCCTTCTCTTTGAACAGGATCCGCGTATTGGTGCCGCCAACGCGAATTTCCTTCAAATGCAGTTTGCCGTCGGTGGAAAGGCAGCATGTGGTTGTCTTGGCATACTTGGCACGGGCCTCCTCAACCCTCACGTCCGCTTCGGCTGAGGCTTTGCCATTCTTGAGAAGCGCCTTGTCGCCGTCCAATTCCAGTTTGTAGTTGCCTGCCTTCAGGTCTTTACCCGCCACTACGGCGTTTGTTTCCAGGTTCACCTTGAGATCCGCCGCGCCCAGGCTGGTAGCAAGGGCGAAAACCGCCAGAGAAAGAATGATTCGTTTCATAGTCCCTTCCAATATGAACAGTGTATAGTTACTTATTATCGTTTGTCAACAGAACTATTTGTAAATTCTGCCCATCCGTCAGACTGGTTAGATCATGTCGATGCGCGAAGGGATGCAGACAGTGGTTATTTGGCCTGGATGGATTCGACGTATTTGGTGAGGTTGTTCAGCCTCATCTTGATTTCGCCCTCGTTATGGCTCATGGAGCGGAAGACCTCTCCCCACACAGGCATCTCCTTGGAGCCGTGGGCCGGGATGGAGGGATCGCCTTCGATGATGTTGTAAACCTTCAGGGCGGGGAATCTGCCATTGTTGCGCGCCGACAGACGTGTCAGGTCGGCGGGGGCCTTCTTTAAGGCTGGCGCGGCGGGTCCGTCACCTTTGGCGAACATTCCGTGACAAGGCGAGCAATAGGCTTTGAACATATCCGTCCCCGAGGCGGGACTTGTCAGGCTCGGCGGAACTTGTTTGATTCTCGGCTTATCCTGAGCGGCGGCCGGAAAGAGGAACAGAATAGAGAGTAGGAAACGAAGCATGTAGACCTCCTGATCGAATCCTCATGCACGCCGGCTGCCAGTGAAGTGGGGCAGGTCTCCAGACCTGCGACGGGATCTCCAGATCCCGTCTGGCCTCGCCAGAGGCCATCGGCCGCGAAGCGGTCGCTTCGGCCAACAGCGGGCATTTTACGCACTTTCGGCAGAGCCGATCTGGAGATCGGCTCGCAGGTCTGGAGACCTGCCCCACAGCGCAGATTCGCGCGGGTTGCGAAGGTTTCAGAGTAGTCCCCATCTTGGATTGGGTCAAATAACGCAGTTCAGAGGAATGTACAATTGGATCTTCCACACTATGACCAAAGTTCTCATCCTCATCGGCAGTCTTCTTTGTTGCAGCGTCTGGGGTCAACAGCGCAAGGCACCGTCCGGCCGAAACGGCTGGCCTGCCTTTGGCGGAGGCAAGGACAACATCCACTACTCTTCGCTCAAACAGATCAACAAGGGCAATGTGGACAAACTGCGCGTGGCCTGGACATTCGACACCGGCGATGCGGGCCCGGGCTCCGAGATGCAGTGCAATCCCATTGTGGTGGAGGGCGTGATGTATGCGACCACGCCGAAGCTGCGCGTCATCGCGCTCGACGCGGCGACGGGGAAACTCCTCTGGAGCTTCGAACCCTTCCCCGGTCGAGCGCCGCGAGGCCGGCGGAATCGCGGTGTTTCGCATTGGTCCGACGGGACACAATCGCGCGTGTTTTTTGTGGCGGAGAACAATCTCTTCTCGCTCTACGCTTCCACGGGCAAGCCCGACGATGGATTCGGCAAACAGGGCAAGATCGATCTTCGCGAAGGCTTCGGACGGCCGTTGGAGAATGTCACGATCACCGCAACCACTCCGGGAACCGTGTACAAGGATCTGTTGATTCTCGGCAGCCTGGTGGGCGAGGCGCATCCGTCCGCGCCGGGCGATATTCGCGCCTTCGATGTCAAGAGCGGACAGATTCGTTGGACGTTCCACACCATCCCGCGCCCCGGCGAGTTCGGCTATGACACCTGGCCCAAGGACACGTGGAAGCATACGGGCGGAGCGAACAACTGGGCGGGTATGGCGCTGGATGAAAAGCGCGGACTTATCTTTGTGCCCACCGGATCGGCGGCCTTCGATTTCTACGGCGCGGACCGTCATGGCGACAATCTTTTCGCGAATACGCTGCTCTGCCTGAAAGCCTCGACCGGTGAGCGCGTGTGGCATTTTCAGGCCGTCAAGCACGACGTTTGGGATCGCGATTTTCCCAGCGCGCCTTCTCTGGTAACCGTGCGCCGAAGCGGCAAGTTCATTGATGCGGTGGCACAGATCACCAAGGCGGGGTTTGTCTTCGTATTCCATCGTGAAACCGGCGAGTCGCTCTTTCCGCTGCAAACTGTGCAAGCGCCGGCATCATCCGTCGAAGGGGAGCTCACTGCAAAAACGCAAGTGATTCCGCTGAAGCCGCCACCCTACGCCAGGCAGCAGTTTACGGAAGACATCATCACCAACCGCACTCCCGAGGCGCATCGCATTGTGCTGGAACGCTGGCGCAAGTTGCGAAAGGACGGACCCTTCGCTCCGCCGAGTTTGGAAGGCACCATTGTGTTTCCCGGTTTTGACGGGGGCGGAGAATGGGGCGGCCCGGCCTTCGATCCGGAGACAGGACTCTTTTACGTCAATTCCAACGAGATGGCGTGGGTGTTGCGATTGGTCCCGCGAGCCACGGCGCAGGCGGTTGCCAACGGTCAGCGCCTATATGCGCGGAACTGCACCGGTTGCCACGGAGAAGATTTGAAGGGGAGTCCGCCGCAGTTCCCTTCCTTGCACAATCTCACGGCGAAGTTCACTGAAGCGCAGGTCGCGGAGATTCTGCGCAAAGGCGCGGGGCGGATGCCTGGGTTTCAACAATTAGGCGACGCCGCGGTGAATTCCCTTTTGCGCTACGTGTTGCGCGGGGAGAACGTCGAAGTGGCTGTAAAGCGCGAGCCTGCGGGTCCCATGGATTTGCAATACGGGGTCGATGGCTACAACAAGTTCCTCGATCCCGACGGCTATCCGGCGATGCAACCGCCGTGGGGAACCTTGAACGCCATCGATTTGGACAAAGTCGAGATGGCGTGGAAGATTCCGTTCGGCGAGTATCCGGCGCTTGCGGCGCAGGGCATGAAGAACACGGGCACCGAAAATTATGGCGGCGGAATTGTGACCGCGGGCGGATTGTTCTTCATCGGCGCGACCAATCACGACAAGAAGTTTCATGCCTACGACAAGTTGACGGGGAAGCTGCTCTGGGAGACCACGCTTCCGGCGGCCGGGAATGCCACGCCGGCAATGTATGAGATCAAGGGACGGCAGTTCATCGTGATTGCCGCGGGCGGCGGAAAATCGGGTGCGCCCTCAGGCGGCAGCTACGTAGCCTTCGCCCTTCCCGCGAACTAATTCCCCAGGTCGGCGGCAACTTTCCAGGAACCGTCCGGCTGCTTCTTCCACACCGTGAGATATTTGCCGGGACGCTTGACAGCATTCCCGTCTTTGTCGCGCACGGTGAACTCCGCCACTCCGATGGTGTATCCAAGATCGCCGCTTGCGGCGGCATCGGCAATCACGGGCTTCCAGGAGATGCCGAACCCAGGCGTCGCAAACATGCCGGAATAGAATTCGCGGAGTTTGTCGAGACCGGTGAGGAAAGGCTTCCCCGCGGGAAACGCCACGGCGTCCTTGGCGAAGTACGACATCCAGCCATCCAGTCCGCGCGCTTGCGCGGCGGCGGCAAAATCGAGATCGGCTTTCTTGATGGCCTCGATGGCCGCGGCCTGCTTCTTCGTGACAGCGCCTTCGGCAGCGCCGGCGAGGAGTAAGGAAGTGATGGCGCGTCGTGTCATATTACCTTTCGACAAACATCGGATCCGGGCGAATATTTTTCAGCGGCGTGTTCAAATAATCGATAAAAGGCGTCATCGCCTCAAACCGTTTGCCGATTTCGTTCACGATCTTCGGCGTCAGAGCGATTTTCGGATCGAGCCTCGTGTCGTAGAAGATCCAATGCTTGTAGCGCACGAGGTCATCGGCGGGATGATCCGGCGAAAATCCCTTCGGGGATCGCGTCAACTGATGGCTGGACATCGGGCCCACCAATTTAATCAGGGCCTTGTTGTTAATGATGCGCCGGAACTCGGCGTGTGTTTCGCACAGTTCAGCGCGGATGGCGCGAAACTGATCCGGCCCCGGCATGTAGATGCCCCCCGCGATTTCGATCTGCTCGGGCCCGATGCCGAAGTAATATCCCGCGCTGATGTGTTTGGTCATGCCCGCGCAGGTGAACGACGCGCCAAGGTGTGTCTTATAAGGAATTTTGTTGTTGCTGAACCGCGTGTCGCGATAGATGCGATAGATGGCCTTCTTCGGCTCGGTGACAAATAGCGGCGCGAATTGGATGAGCTTGGAGTTCACCGCCTCCACCAGTTGCTCCATCGGCTCCTTCATGGAGCGTTCGAAGATCTCCTTGCGCGGCTGAAACCATTCGCGATTGTTGTTTTTCTTGAGCGCGCGTAAGAACGCCATCCCCTCTTTGGGAATGCCGGCGAATGAGTGACTCAAAATGGAAACCTCCTATAATCGAAGTAATGCCCGCTGCGAAACCGGCGCTCGACTTCTTCCCCGCCGGACTCCACGTCCAACAAAACGTCCCTTTGAGCCAGTATACGAGGTTCGGTATCGGCGGCCCGGCCGCGGTGTTCGTGGAGACATCACACCAATCCGAGTTCTGCGATGCCCTGCGGGCAGCCCAGCAAAGCGGCATGAATTGGATGGTGATCGGTCAAGGCAGCAATCTCATTGTGGCCGACGCGGGCTTCGATGGCGTGGTGTTGCGTTATACGGCAAGCGGCATTCGCGCCTGCGAAGGCGGGTTGTGTATCGAGGCGGGAGCGGTGTTGCAAGACGTGGTGGACCAAAGCATCGCGCGCGGATTTGCGGGGCTGCATACAATGACCGGCATCCCCGGTTGGGTGGGCGCAGCCATTTACGGAAATGCGGGCGCGTATGGCCACTCCATCCACGAGTTTGTCCATGCGGTGCGTTTCACCACCGGCGTCTCGGTGCGTGAATTCAACAACGGCGAATGCGGGTTCGCTTATCGCGAGAGCGTGTTCAAGAAGCATAAAGATTGGATTCTGCTGTCCGCGGAATTGCGTTTGCCGCAAAGTGAGGCGGTGGAACTGCGGCGCAAAGCCGATGAGATTCGCGCCATTCGAGACGCGAAGTATCCGCCGTCGATGCGCTGCGCAGGGAGCATCTTCAAAAACCTGATTCTGACGGAGTTGCCCCAGGCAGTGCGGGATACGGTTCCGCGGGGCTTGGTAAAGGAAGGCAAACTGCCGGCGGCGTGGATTCTGGAACAGGTGGGGGCCAAGGGGATGCGCCGCGGGGATATCCAGGTTGCCGCTTACCATGCAAACCTCATCTACAACGACGGCGCTGGAACGGCCGCCGATCTGCGCGCGGTGATCGACGATTTGAAGTCGCGAGTGGAAGCCCGCTTCGGATTCAGCCTGGAAGAGGAAGTGCAGTACGCGGGATTCTGATGGGGTTGAGAGTCCGTCAGGCCAAGCGCATCTCCCAATCGCGTAAGTTGACTCTCAGCACCGTCGTTTCCGAGGCCTTAGCGGAGGGACTACGTTCTCAGTTGGTGATGGAGCGGAGCAATGAGGTGCTGGCAGGATATCGGCGAGCTTTTTCCGGCTTCTCGGATGATGAGCTATTGGTTCTGGACGGCGTCGTGATGAATTCGAGTGAAGCATATGGCGATTCGAGAAATTGATCGCAGCCACTGAACCAATAGACGCGTCTTCTTGGGATCGGCTCACGCCGCGCCGCTATACTGGAACTTATGCCCAGTGAGAGTTCCAACGAGCCGGTTAAGCCTTCCAATTTCATTCGCGACATCATTCTGGAAGATAATCGGACGGGAAAGTTCGGCGGCCGCGTGCACACGCGATTTCCGCCCGAGCCAAACGGATACCTGCATATTGGCCATGCCAAATCCATCTGCCTCAACTTCGGTCTGGCGGCGGAATTCGGCGGCAAATGCAATCTGCGATTCGATGACACGAATCCGTCGAAGGAAGAAACGGAGTACGTCGATTCGATTATCGAGGACGTCCGCTGGTTGGGATTCGATTGGGAAGATCGTCTGTTCTATGCATCGGACTACTTCGGTCAGCTTTACGAATGGGCCGTTCAACTCATCAAAACGGGCAAGGCGTACGTGTGCGACCTCACTGCCGAGCAGGTCCGGCAGCATCGGGGAACGCCTTCGGAACCCGGCAAAGAGAGTCCCTATCGCAACCGCCCGGCGGAGGAGAATCTCGATTTGTTCCAACGAATGCGCGCGGGCGAGTTTCCCGACGGTTCGCGCACGCTGCGTTCGAAAATCGACATGGGGTCGCCTAACTTCAATATGCGCGACCCCGTGATGTACCGCATTCTGCACGCCGACCATCACCGTACGGGCGGCACATGGTGCATCTATCCGATGTACGATTTCACGCACGGCGAAAGCGATTCCATCGAAGGCATTACGCATTCCATTTGTACGTTGGAGTTCGAGGACCATCGCCCGCTTTACGATTGGTATGTGGAGAACCTGGGCATTCACCATCCCCAGCAAATCGAATTCGACCGGCTCAACTTGACGGACACCGTGCTGAGCAAACGCAAATTGTTGCTGCTGGTGCAGAAGGGAATCGTTTCGGGCTGGGACGATCCGCGCATGCCAACTCTTTCCGGACTGCGGCGTCGCGGCTACACTCCGGAAGGCATCCGGCAGTTCTGCGGAACCATCGGTGTATCGAAAACGAACGGAATGATCGAGTACTCGCTGCTGGAGCATTGTCTGCGCGAGGATCTCAACAGGCGCGCGGCCCGCGTGATGGCGGTTCTCGATCCGGTTAAGGTTGTGATCGACAACTATCCCGACGAGCTTGTGGAAGAGATGGACGCCGTCAACAATCCCGAAGATGCTTCCATGGGCACGAGGAAAGTTCCGTTCTCAAAGGTGCTCTACATTGAGCGCGAGGACTTCCGCGAAGATCCTCCGAAGCAGTATTACCGGCTCTCTCCGGGACGCGAGGTGCGCTTGCGATACGCGTACTTTGTCACGTGCACCGGCGTGGTGAAGGAGGAGACAACGGGCGAGATCGTAGAGATTCATTGCAGCTACGATCCGGCCTCCAAGGGCGGAAATTCGCCCGACGGCCGCAAAGTGAAATCGACCATCCATTGGGTATCGGCGGCACATGCCATGGATGTTGAGGCGCGGCTTTACGAGAACCTGTTCCGGTCCGAAGATTCCGCGGAAGAAACAGAGGATCAGGATTTCACCGCGACGCTCAATCCCAATTCGCTCGAAGTACGGAGCGCCGTGAAGATCGAGCCAAGCGTCAAAACCGCCGCCCCCGGAAGCCGTTATCAGTTCGAGCGAGTGGGATATTTCTGCGTCGACAAAGACTCCTCGCCGGAAAAGCTTGTGTTCAACCGGACGGTGTCGTTGAAGGACACCTGGGCGAAGATTGAGAAAAAGGGCGCGCGCTGAAACTTACTGCGTTGCCAGCAGTTCCGCGGTCTCGCGCAGCCTGAGAACGGACTGACCCTTGCCAAGCGCGAAGATCGATTCAAACAGCGGCGGAGTTACCTTCTTCCCGGTGATGGCGATGCGAGCCACGGTAAACACGGGACCGCCGGCAACACCGGATTCCTCCGCCACGCGGCGCAGGGCGGCTTCAATCGACGCTGTATCGAAAGTTTCGAGCGCGGCAAGCGAATTGGCGATCTGCCCGCAGATCTCGCGAGCCTTCGGCGCTTCCATCCCTTTCTTGAGCATCGATGGCATATCGCGCTCAATCGCATCCCGGAAAAGAAAGTCGATCAGCGGAACCGCGTCCGGCAACAGTTCGAGCCGCGGCTGAATATGCGGTACGATTCGCGCCAGTTTCTCGTCCTGCACGTCGAGCCCCGCCGCCACAAGGAATGGACGCAGCCGTGCTGCCAGATCGGACGGTTGCAAGCCGCGGATGTAGACGCCATTCATCCACTTCAATTTCTCGTAGGAAAAAACGCCGCCCGCATTGTTGACACGCTCCAGCGAGAAGCGGCGAGTCAGATCCTGCAAAGAAAAGATTTCATTTTCTTCGCCCTCTCCCGCCGACCAGCCAATCAACGCCATGAAATTGAGAATCGCTTCCGGCAAATAGCCGGCTTCGCGGAACGAACTCAGGAACGTGGCGCCGTGGCGTTTCGACAACTTCTTTCCGTCCGTTCCCAGCACCGGCGGAAGGTGCGCAAACACGGGCGCTTCCCAGCCCAGCGCCTCGAAGAGCAGCAGATGCAAAGGCGCGGTGGACAGCCACTCGTCGGCGCGTAACACGTGCGAGATTCTGAAATCGTGATCGTCCACCACGGTTGCCAAATGGTAGGTGGGGAACTTGTCGCTCTTCAGCAGCACGGGGTCGCGCAGGATGATCTTCTCCCAACGCACTTCGCCTTTTACCGCGTCGGCCAAAACGATCGGCCGGTTTGCGGGAATCTTGAACCGCACAACGTGCGGCGCGGCGGCGGAAACATTGCGCTCGCGGCAATAGCCGGAATAGCCGACCATCTCTTTGCGCGCGGTTTGTTCCTCGCGCTCCTGCTGCAAACGCTCCGGCGTGCAGTCGCATCGATAGGCGAATCCCGTGCGGATCAGATCTTCGGACACCGCAACATAACGAGCCGCGCGAAGGCTTTGCACATACGGCGCCATCGGCCCGCCGATGCCCGTGCCGGGCGTCGGGGCGCTGTCCGCCTTGGCGATCTCTTCATCCGATGGGCCCTCGTCGAAATGCAGGCCCACCCAGCGCAAATCCTCGATCAGCGACTTGATCGCCCCGGGAACCAACCGCTCCCGGTCCGTGTCGTCGATGCGCAACAGCGCCTGTCCGCCATGGCGGTGCGCCATCAGAATTTCAAACAGCGCCGTGCGGACACCTCCAATGTGCAGGAGGCCCGTTGGGCTGGGAGCAAACCGCGTACGTACATCTTTCATCGCTTCTATCTACGATAACGGTTGCTCCCTCCACTGCGCTTGACAATCGCTTTCCACCCTGTCATTGTTGTGTCGATAGCTTCGGCTAACCATTCCAACCTGGGAGATGATCACCATGCGGAAGTTCGTTCTCGCACTCTTGTGCCTCGGCCTGCTGGCGCTGATTTGCGCGCCCGCGGTTGCCGCCAACCTCACCACTTCTCTTAAGCCCGGCACGGCCGAGATTAAGTCGGCCAGTTCCCTCGCTTTCGGCCCCGATGGCGTTCTGTTCGTCGCCGATCACAAGGAAGCCTCCGTGTTCGCTCTCGACACCGGCGACACAAAGGCCGGCAAGCCCGCCGCCGACGTGCAAGGCATTAACGAAAAAATCGCGGCGTTTCTGGGGACCGCCGCCGACCAGATTCTCATTAATGATATGGCCGTGAATCCGGCCTCGAAGAAAGTGTATTTCTCCGTGTCGCGCGGCAAGGGTCCGGACGCCGCTGTCGTGATTCTCCGCGTCGATGGGGCCGGTAAGATCGAAGAGCTTTCCCTCGCCGGCATCAAGCACAGCAAAGCCTCTCTGCCGAACGCTCCGGCCGATGTGAAGAACAGCCGCGGTCAATCGCCTCGCCAGGAAGCGATCACCGACATGGCATACATTGATGGCCGCGTAATCGTGGCGGGCTTGTCGAACGAAGAGTTCGCTTCCAACCTGCGCGTCATTCCGTTCCCGTTCCAGGCAGTGGATAAGGGCACGGCGATCGAAATCTTCCATGGCGCTCATGGACGTTTCGAAACGAACGCTCCGGTCCGCACCTTTGTGGCCTACAGCATCAATAACCAGCCTCACGTGCTGGCTGCTTACACCTGCACTCCGCTGGTGAAGTTTCCCCTGACTGACCTGAAGCCCGGTAAGAAAGTGATGGGCACCACCATCGCCGAACTGGGCAACCGCAACCGGCCGCTCGACATGATCACCTACAAAAAGGATGGCGTAAACTACTTCCTGCTGAACAACAGCAGCCGCGGCGTGATGAAGCTCAATGCGGAAAAACTGGACAAGTACGAAGGAATCACGAAGCAGACGGATGTTACCGGCGTGCCCTATGAGACCATCGCGTCGATGAAGGGCGTCGAGCATCTAGACAAGATCGACAACGAGCGCGGCCTGATGTTGGTCCGCGGCGAAGGTGGATCTCTCAATCTGCAACAGTTCGTGTTGCCGTAGCCAGGTGAACCGTATGGTGTTGCGGCTGTGGGCCTCGGCGTGCCTGCCGATGCTGCTCGCAGGCGCCAGTATTCAATTGGAAAAAGACGCCGCGCGGAGGGACGTGTTCTCTCTGCGCGGCGTTGCCGTTTCTCCTTCCTATGCCGATTTTCAGGTGCGCGTACATACTTCCGGAGAGGTGCCCGCGTTGGCCGGGACGTACGAAACTTCCGGCGATGTTCTGTACTTCCGCCCGCGTTTCCCTTTGCAGCCCGGGCTTTCCTATCGCGCCTCCTACCAACCGCCGGCGGGAGCGCCGGTGGAAGCTCTATTCACCATCCCCAAGATCTCGCTCACTCCGTCCGCCCGTGTTACCGGCATCAATCCGACGAAGAGCGTGCTGCCCGCGAATCTGCTCAAGTTGTACCTGCACTTTTCCGCGCCCATGAGCCGCGGCGAGGCGTGGCGTCGCATTCACCTCGTCGACGACGCCGGCAAGGAAGTGTCGCTGCCTTTCCTGGAGATTGAGGAAGAGTTGTGGGATCGCGAAGGCAGACGCCTGACGGTTCTCTTCGATCCGGGCCGCATCAAACGCGGCTTGGTGCCGCACAATGAAGCCGGGCCCGCTCTCATCCCCGGACGTCATTATGAGATCGTCGTCGATGCCGCTTGGCCCGATGCTTCCGGTACTCCGATGATGTCTGAGCATCGCAAGAAATTCCTTGTCGCTGACGCCGACCGTACGCCTCCGCGCATCGAAGAATGGCGCGTCGATGCTCCAGCCGCAGGTGGACGGGCTCCTTTGCAATTGGGCTTTCCCGAATCTCTGGACGCCGCGCTTCTGCAACGGTTGATCTCCGTGGTCGATCCGTCCGGAGCGGTTGTCGGCGGCGATGCGGCTGTGGCAAAGGAAGAGACGCAATGGCTGTTTACACCGGACCAGCCATGGAAGGCGGGTTCGTACAAGCTGCGCATCGGCATGACGATTGAGGACCTCGCAGGGAATCGCATCGACCGGGCTTTCGACGTCGATACGTTCGAGCGCGTCGAAATGCGACTCACGGTGAAAACGAAGGACCTTCCGTTCACCATCGCCCATTAGGTGCTCGACGGCTCTGCTGCCGTGTGGGCAGATCTCCAGATCGCCTCTGCCGGCAGTGGTTGCCAACTAGCAGAGTTCGTTCAAATGCCCGATCCAATAATCCGGCTGAAATGCCTTCATCTTTTCGATGTCCCCGTAGCCGTATTGGACCGCGCATACGCGCACGCCGGCGGCTCGGCCGGCGGCCATGTCGGTCTCCGAATCGCCAACCAGGAGCACATCCTTCGCCCGCACTTGTAAAGCCTCCAAGGACTTGTAGATCACGTCCGGGGCCGGCTTAGCCGGAAATCCGTCCGTGCCCTGCACGTGTTCGAAATAGCTCAATAATCCAAACTGGCCCAGGATGATGCGCACAGTCTGGGTGCTCTTTGTGGTTGCCGTCGATTTGCGCCCCGGAATGCGTGCCAAAGCCTCCGCGACGCCATCATAGGGCCGTGTCGAGGAATGACCGCGTGCTGCGTAGATCGCCCGGTAGCGCACCAGCAGATGGTCTTTCTGTTCCTGACTCACCCCGGGGATCACATCTTCGAAGAGATCGAAAAGATGGTGGCCGATGTAGGAACGCAGATGGGATTCGTCAAGCCCATCGATGCCGCATTCGGAAAACGTGTCCCGCACAGCACCGCAAATATCGGCAGCGGAATCGAGCAGCGTTCCGTCTACGTCGAACAGGTAAACCGGGAAAGCCGGAATCACGCAGGTTGCGGACCGGCGCCTTCCATGAGGCCGGGAACGCGAATACCGCCTTCGGGACGCACCACTTGCTGCGGCTTGTCATCATCCACGGGAGGCTGCGCCGCAATCGGCGACCCTGCAATGAGCAGCCGCACGTCGTGGACGTCCAGAACCTCGCGCTCCAGCAGCGCTTCGGCAATGCGCACGATGGCCTCGCGGTTGTTCTCGATGATGGCCTTGGCGCGATCATAACCGGCGTTGACAAACGCGCGCACCTGCTCATCAATGCGCTGCGCCGTGTCTTCGCTGTAATCGCGATGCGTGTTGATCTCGCGGCCCAGAAAGATCTGTTCGTCTTTCTTGCCAAAGCTCAACGGACCCAACTCGCTCATGCCCCATTCGCAAACCATCTTGCGCGACAACTCGGTGGCTTTCTCAATGTCGTTGCTGGCGCCGGCGCTCTTCATGTTGCAGAACATCTCATCGGCGATGCGGCCCGCCATGGACACCGCAATCTGCGCTTCCGCCTGCTCCTTGGTGTAGTCCACCTGATCGCCCTCAGGCAGGAACATCGTCACGCCCAACGCCATGCCGCGCGGGATGATGGTCACCTTGTGCAGAGGCATGGCCTGCGGAATCTTCGCGGCCACCAGTGCGTGACCGGCTTCGTGGTATGCCGTGTGCTTTTTCTCGCCATCGCTGATGACGCGGCTCTTGCGCTCCACGCCCATCAGAACCTTGTCCTTCGCCATTTCGAAGTCGTGCATGGTGACGACCTTGCGGTTCTGGCGCGCGGCGATCAATGCCGCTTCATTTACCAGGTTGGCAAGGTCCGCGCCGGCAAATCGCGGCGTCCCGCGGGCGATCACGGACAATTCGATATCGTCGGCGAGCGGAATTTTCTTCGTGTGAACTTTGAGGATCGCCTCGCGGCCCCGCACATCCGGAAGATCCACTACCACGCGCCGGTCGAAACGGCCGGGCCGCAGCAGCGCCGGATCCAACACGTCGGGGCGATTCGTCGCCGCCACCAAGATGACGCCTTCGTTCGATTCAAAGCCGTCCATCTCCACCAGCAACTGGTTCAGCGTCTGTTCCCGTTCATCGTGCCCGCCGCCGAGGCCCGCGCCGCGGTGCCTGCCAACAGCGTCGATTTCATCGATAAAAATAATGCAGGGAGCATTTTTCTTGCCCTGCTCAAACAGGTCGCGAACACGGCTCGCGCCGACGCCGACAAACATCTCCACAAAATCGGAACCCGAGATGGAAAAGAATGGAACATTCGCTTCGCCGGCAATGGCGCGGGCGAGCAGCGTTTTTCCTGTGCCAGGCGACCCCACCAGCAAGACGCCCTTGGGAATGCGTCCACCCAGCTTTTGAAACTTTTGCGGCTCGCGCAGGAATTCGATGATCTCCTGCAACTCTTCTTTGGCTTCTTCCACGCCTGCCACGTCCTTGAACGTGACCTTCTTCTGCTGCGAGGAATGCAGGCGCGCGCGGCTCTTGCCGAAGCTCAGAGCCTTGTTTCCGCCGCTCTGCATCTGGCGCATAAAGAAGAGCCAGAAGGCGATCATGATCACGAAGGGCAGCGTGTTCAACACCACGCTGAGCCACGTGCCGGACGACGTATCCTTAATGTCGATGCCGACGTTCTTTTCGCGCAGCGTCTTGTACAGGTCGGGATAGTTCGTGGGGATGGTTGTGCGGAATCCGTTGTCGTCGTTGTACAGACCGCGGACCTCGTTCGACGTGATGGTAACGCTCTTTACCTTTCCCGCTTCCACGTTGTAGAGGAAGTTCGAGAAATTAATGGCGCTCTCGGGTCTGGTCTTCCCGTTGCGCACCACGGTCCACAAAATTACCGCCACGCAGATCAACACCACCCAGAAGATCGCGGTCTTCACGTTTGAATTCATGTCATTCCTTAAATCAGGCCTTGCGGTCCTATCTGTACAGACGTTCTTTCACACCAAGAGGATTCCCAGACGGCATAAAAAATCAGGATTCGCTCACTACTCCCAGTTTCCGGGACCCCGCTTGCGGCGCGCAATCCCGGCTTACGCCGAACCTTCGGCTCCAAACAATGCTGCTTGCACTCTCGATAATCGGCCAGAAACGCCTTTCCCATAAGGGGATACGAGCGTCCTGGAACATTTGTTTGATCTTTTCCGGCCGTTCCCGGCCTGCCGGACAATACGCATCACCCGGCAGCCAGTAGCGCAAAATCAACGGCCCTGCCAGCTTTTCGATATCGATAACGTTACAACCATCATTATAGCCAGCGTCCGGCGTTGGCGTTATGGCCACGGCCCGAGACCAGGCGTCCAGGCAACTTTCCCCTGGGAAAGTCAGGGGCCTGTTGGCCAACCGGTCTACCCCCGCGTCAAGGCCCGGCGGCGCAAAACGAACCCAGTCGAAAGACCGGCAAACATCCACGCCAGGGATCAAGGCGCGGCCGTGACCCTCTGCCCCGCCGGCCATTTCCAGAATTCTCTCAACATGACGAAAGTCCACCTGCCGCAGATCGCCTTTCACTCTGCGAATGGCCTCGCGGATCAATCGACGCCGCACGGCGGTTGTATGGCCTGCCAACTTCCGGCAATCGAGGAGAATCGCGGGTCCTCTTGCCTCCAGCGAATCGGCGGCGAGTTTTGCGATGTAGTCCGTCCAGTACTCTTCTTCCTCCCGCGCCAACGCCGCCACCTGATTCAGCCCGGATACAATCGCCGGATTGAACTCACGCTCCAGCATGGGCAACAGATCCAGCCGCACCCGGTTTCGATCAAACTCCCGCGAGTCGTTTGTCGAATCGGTCCGCCACACCAACCCCTTCGTTGAAAGAAATGTTTCCGCGTCGCTCCTTTCGATTCCCAATAGCGGCCTGACAATTCCCTCTTTCGTCACCGGAAGAATTCCCGCCAGTCCCGCCGTTCCGCTGCCGCGTAGAAAGCGCATCAGAACGGTTTCCGCTTGATCGGAGGCAGTGTGTCCGGTCGCAACTTTATCCAGTGATCCGTCTCGAATCAGCGCGTGGAAAAAGTTGAGGCGAGCGTTGCGCGCCGCTTGCTCCAGGTTCGGCGATTCCATTGAGTCCACGCGATGCAGCAGAAAGTTGATCCGCAAGCTTCGCGCCACTCCTTCCACAAAGTGCGCGTCCGCTCCGGAATCCTCGCGCAGCCCGTGATCGACGTGAAGAACCGTCAGTTGCAACTCCCATCGCGCACGCAATTCGTACAAAGCGTGGAGCAGACAAAGCGAATCGGCCCCTCCCGACACGGCGACGCCCACACGGTCGCCGCGGGCGAACATGCTATAACGTAACGTGGTTTCAACAATGCGATCCAGCAATGTCTTTATTGTAAGTCTCGCGCTCTTGGCGCTACCGGTGTGCGCGCAAACCATGGATGACGACTTCGCCAAGTCCGTCAAACAATGGACCACGAAACCGGAGTTCTCTAGTCCGCTAGTCGACCATCTGCCGAAGGTGTCCGGAATCCCGTCGCCCAAGGACGTGCTCGGCTACCACGTGGGAGCGCCGAACAAGCTGACCGCCTACCCGAAGCTTCTCAGCTACTATCGCGCTTTGGCGGCGGCCAGCAAGCGCGTGCGCATCGTCGATACCGGCAAAACGGACGAGGGCCGCGATTGCGTGGTCGTCATGATTTCGAATGAAGCGAACATTCGCAACCTGGATCGCACGCGCGAAGGGTTGGCCAAACTGGCCGATCCACGGAACACCAGCGAAGCCGAGGCTCGAAAGATCATCGCGGGAATCAGACCCATTTACCACCTGATGGGTGGACTGCATTCCACCGAGACGGGACCGCCCGAGATGCTCATGGAACTGGCGTACCGTCTGGTGACGGAAGACTCGGATCTGATTCGCAAGATCCGCGACAACGTGATCGTCTCCATCACTCCTGCCGCCGAACCCGATGGGCGCGACCGCGTGGTTGATTGGTATTACGCCTACGGCATCGAGCAGAAGACCGAAGACGAGCGCCTTCCCGGTCCGCCCTATTGGGGCAAGTACGTCTTTCACGACAACAATCGCGATATCAATTATTCCCAAGTGACCAATCGCAATCTGCTGCGCTGGTACCTGCAATGGCACCCGCCCATCATGCATGACCTGCATGAATCGGTGGCGTTCCTGTACACGTTCAGCGGACAATCGCCGCAGAATCCCACGCTCGATCCGATTATTTATTCTGAGATGCCGTGGTTCTCCAACTTCGAAATGAATCAGATGACACGCTATGGAATGCCCGGCGTGTGGACGCACGGCTTCGTCGATATGTGGTCGCCGGGATACCTCGGCTTCATGTCGTCGAATCACAACGGATTGCTGCGCATGTATGAAACATTCGGCAACGGCGGTGCGAATACCATGCGCAGACGGATCACTGTGGAAGGCGCGGGTGGAGGCGGAGGTGGCGGCGGTGGACGCGGCGCGACGAGCCGGGAGTGGTACCGGCCTTTGCCTCCCTACGCCGACGTGGAATGGTCCATGCGCAACAACACGAATTACATGCAGACCGGCGTTCTTAGCGCGCTTGAATTGACGTCGTCTTTTCCCGCCACCGTCCTCGACAACTTCTACCGCAAGAGCCGCAACTCCATCGAATCGGGAAAGAAAGACGCGCCATACGGGTTCGTGATTCCCGCCGGTCAGGATCTGACCCGCGTGGCCTTCGCCGTCAATACGCTGCGATTGCAAGGCATCGAAGTCGGCCGTTCCACGGCCGAGATGCAATTGAAGGAAGGCAAGTTTGGCGAAGGATCGTTTGTCATCAAACGCGATCAGCCTTACGGACGGTTGGCGAAGATCCTGCTGGAGAAGCAGTCCTTTCCCGATGCCAACCTGCGCACCTACGACGATACCGGCTGGACCATGGGCCTCATGGCGCGGATCGAAGTGCGGGAAATCGCCGATGCCGCGGTTCTGAAGGTTGCGACGCAGACGGTGGAGAAACTGGAGCCGCGCGGCAAGCTCACGGGCGGACCCGCCCGCGCCGCCTATGTCGTCGCGCATAACGGATCGAATGCTTTGATCACTCTGCGGCACCGGCTGAAGGACGTCGCGTTTGAGGCGGTTGAGCAGACATTTCAAGCCGATGGTGTTTCATTCCCCGCAGGCTCGTTTCTGATTTCTTCCTCCACGGCGGACGCAGCCTTACACAAGCGAGTACAGCAGGCGGTGGAGGATTTGGGATTGCAGGCCGCGGCATTGGAGAAATTGCCCGAAGGAAAACGCCACGCCGTGCCGTTGCCGCGCCTAGCCGTTTTTTCCACTTGGGGCAACACGCAAGAGGTCGGCTGGGTCCGTCACGCGCTGGATCAATTCGAAGTGCCGTTCGATCTCATCTATAAAGAGCGCATTCGTGCCGGCAAATTGCGCGACTCCTACGATGTCATCGTGATGCCGCATCAGGGCCGCACGGCCAAGGGGCTTGTATTCGACATCGATTCACGCGGCAAGAAGCTCGCCTTCAAGAGCCCGTACGGCGAATCGGAAGACATCAGCGGCGGCATGGGATTGCCGGGCGTTCTGGAAATCGATCAGTTCGTGAAAGCCGGCGGTACGCTGATTACGATGGGCGCCGCCAGTGCTTTTCCCGTGGAATTCGGTGTCGCGTCGCGCGTGGAAGCGTCGCGGCCCACCGCGCAGTTCTACGCCCCGGGTCCCATCGTGGAAGCCGACATCCTGCAGGCCGCGCATCCCATTTTCTATGGGTACAACGCCAAGACGGCATCGGTTCGCTACGCCAATGGTCCGCTGCTGAACGTTCAAACCCGGGACAAGAGCATGGTGCTGATGCAATTCAAGGGTACGGACAGCGCAGTTCTCAGCGGCCTCATGAAGAACCCGGCGGAAACTCGCAACCGCGCAGCCATCGTTGATATTCCATCCGGCACCGGCCGCGTGATCCTGTTTGCGACCAATCCCTGTTACCGCTGGCAGAATTACGGCGAGTTCAACATGTTGTTCAACGCCATTCTGCATCGGAAGTGAGTAGCAAAGTGGTATTATTCATACTTAGAGTATGAAAATAACCAAGGTCGAGCGCGTAACGGTCTCTTTGCCGAACGATCTCGTTCGAGGTATCGACAGACGAGAGAAGAACCGCAGCCGGTTCGTTGCGGAGGCAGTCCAGAACGAACTGGATCGCCGGCGCCGGGAAGATCTTCGCCAATCACTGATGAATCCTCACCCTGATTGTACGGAGCTCTCCGGCACGGGACTTGCGGAATGGCAAAATAACTTGCCTGAGGAGGACGCGGATTCGCTTCTCGATGCAGGCGCGGGCAAGCCGGTTCAGTGGGTGCCCGGTGTAGGCTGGGTGGAGCCGATCTAGTGGAGATTACTCGCGGGACCGTGGTCGTTGTCGAACTCGGCCCCACGTTCGGTCATGAACAACGCGGTGTGAGACCCTGCGTTGTGGTGAGCGATCCTGATGTGATCTCCGGTCAGCGATTTCCACTCGTATGCGTAGTGCCAGTAACGGGAACTGCGGGCACTGGACTTCTATATCCGCCCCTCTCGCCCGGACGGAGTGGGCTTGCGAAGAAATCTTTCGCCTTGATCGACCATCTACGATCGATCGACAAGAGAAGAATCCGGCGTGTGTATGGCGAACTGCCGCAAAACGAGATCTCCGCAATTGACGATGGCCTCACGGCCTTTCTCGGCCTTGACAGCCGGCTGCAAGAGTCGATTGGCCCACCACAATAACTCGCCACACGTCCACACAAGTCTGTTTGCGGCGTGACTCGACGCGGTGATTTGCAGTTTTGCCCAGCCCCTTCCTCCCGGCAAAATTATGTGTTATTTTTTTCAACACGCCCGCTCTACGAAATGAGGATGTAATGCAAAGACTTGCAGCCGCGCTATTCCTGACTCTCGCCTCCGCGTTTGGACAATCCACGACGCAGACCATCGAAGGCTTTGTCTTCGACACCAGCGGCGCGGTGATCGCCGGCGCAAAGATCACCATGACCAATACCGGCACCGGCATCACACACTCCATCACATCCGGGGCGGCGGGGACCTACACCTTCACGCTGGTACCCGTGGGGAATTACGACTTGCGCGGGGAAGTGACGGGTTTCAAATCGGAAACCATCAAGGGCTTGCGCGTCGATACGGGCTCGCAGGTTCGCGCGGATTTCCGTCTGCAAGTCGGCCAGATGGCGGAGACCATCGAAGTCTCGGCATCGGCCGTTGCGCTGCAAACCGAGAACGCGACGGTTGGCGGCGTGATCGAAAACAACCTTGCCGAGCATTTTCTTGAGGCGCTTGTTATCTATGGCTCTGCTCTGGTCGATCATCAATTCGCAGTTTTCCTTATTCCCTGCAATCCCTTTTGTCAGCTCTACTCTTAGGATGCTCTCCCCAGTTAAGCGCGCGGTACATGGAATGATCCAAGTTGACGAGTGACCGACACCGTTGAGTAGGTCGCTTTGGATCACAAGCACAGGGCGATGTTTTCCCGGCTCTGTTCCATGCCGTGGACTACGACTGGCTACGTAGAGAAACCCCCGGCGAATGTCCATCAGTCAAGTCCTTCGTCGCTAATTCCGTCTAGCTCCTGAAGGTCCCTACGCATCTGCTTTCTTACCTTGTGCGACGCATCGCGGAAAGCTGTCCTCAACTTGTCCCTGCTGGTGCTCTCCAAGAGTTTAGCAAGCCCCATGCGGATGACTTCTACTTTTGACTTAGCTTTCAATGTTTTCTGAAGCTCAATAACCAATTTAAGCTCGGCTGGCGGCAGGGTGATGCTTGATTTGGTATTATTATTCATACTTTTATAATACCTCCCTAGGATGGATGCGCAAGTGCTGTATAATGTCTACCGTGATCGTGTATAATTAATGT